>NZ_MCZZ01000121.1:0-195 GCF_002875705.1 Vibrio sp. 10N.261.45.E2 | reverse complement strand
GCAGCAAAGCTTTTACTCTAGCGAAGAGTATAGTTAAGAAGACTTATGGTTTGTCTAAGTAACGTTGTATGTGGCTGGGCTACCTGGATTCGAACCAGGGAATGCCGGCATCAAAAGCCGGTGCCTTACCGCTTGGCGATAGCCCAACAATGAATGGTCATCTAATAAAAGAAATACATTCTAAATAATGGTGCG
>NZ_MCZZ01000120.1 GCF_002875705.1 Vibrio sp. 10N.261.45.E2 | reverse complement strand
TCTTAAACGATCGGCATTAGTTTATTGCGGGGTGGTTTGCGATTAGAGGTTCAATGAGCATTGCTTCTGTAGGGGTGAATTTGTAGATTCCAATCCAAACTAACACTAATGCTACGCCAATCACGCCTAGGTTGTATCCCACATTACTCTGTTTTAAATCATAGGTTTGAACATGCATAAAAGTACTCCATTTAATAAAATCACCGAATATGACCGCAAGAGTTCAGATTAAATTTCGCGTTGATAATAATACTTAATAGATTTATCCAGATTTCTATTGGATGGCGACTTATTGTCTCGATATGAACGGAAAATCCAGTGATGTAGATAACCGAAGCAATAGGTAGGCAAAGTACTGTTCGAAAGGTAAAACGAGTTTTCCAATTTTTGTTTTCAACACTGGGAATTTGGATTAGATTACGTTGATGTTCACCCTAATTATAAGAAGAGTATAACCCGTGAAAATTCATAGAATTAACCCGACTAAACGTTGGTCTGATGTGACTGTTTTTAACGGAATCGCAAGCTTTGTTGAAGTGGCAGAGACGGACACAACGGCAGGCATTAAGAGTCAGGTTCAACAAATTTTTGATCAAGCTGAAGAAATGATGCGTTTGGTCGACAGCGATAAATCTCGCGTCTTGTCGGTGACGATTTACCTAACGGATTTCGCTAACTTTGATGCACTCAATGAAGTGTGGGAAGCGTGGTTTCCTGAAGGTTGTGCGCCAAGCCGTGCGTGCGTGAAAGCTGAACTTGCTAACCCTGAGTTATTGGTTGAGATGTCGTTTATGGTTGCTGCGGGTGAGAAGTTTCAATAAGCCTGAATACTGCAGATATAAGCGTTAGTAGACATAAGCATCAATCACTTAGACAATTAGCAGATAAAAAAGCCACTCAGGTGAATCACTTGAGTGGCTTTTTCGTTTTGTACGCTACCGAGACTATATCAAACTAGGTATTAAGCGATGCCTTGATCTCTTGCCATCTGCTTCGCGATCTTTGGTGCGTGCCATAAACACGGCAGTAAGATGAACGAAACAGGAACAGCTGTAATTACAATGAACGACTGTAGAGCAGAAATACCGCCAGCGCCCATTGAGATAAGTGCGATTGCAACTGCACCCATGATGATACCCCAGAAGGTACGTACCGCTGCGTTTGGCTCTGTTGTGCCTGTCATTACCACACTGATCGTGTAAGTCATTGAGTCACCTGTCGTCACAATGAACGTGGTTGTCAGGATTAGGAACAGAATCGCAATTAGAGTAGGGAACGGCAGTTGTGCAGTAATAGCCAGTAACACAGCTGGAAGGTTGAAACCTTCGAACGCGCTAGAAATTACACCTGGATTCTCTAGTTCAAACGCTAAACCACTACCACCGACGATGCTGAACCAGAAACACGTAACAAGCGGTGCAACGATGCTGATAGAAACGATCATTTGGCGAATAGTACGGCCGCGTGAGATGCGAGCGATAAATATAGCCATCATTGGACCATAGCCTAAGAACCAACCCCAGAAGAATACTGTCCAGCCACCTAACCAAGCAGTGTCTTGGCGGTAAAGCGCCATTGGGATGAAGTTATCAACCATTTCGCCCATGCCTTGCAGGTAACCGTCAACGATGAAGCTCGTTGGGCCAACTAAAAGGATGTATCCGATTAGACACACAGACAAGATGATGTTGTAACGGCTTACCAGTTGGATGCCCTTGTTCACGCCGCTCAAAGCAGAAAGCGTGTACATAGCGATAGCAAAGATAATCACGACACTTTGCGTTGCGAATGTATCTGAAATGCCAAACAGTTCGCTCAGAGCGTAGCTGATTTGTAGACCAAGGAAGCCGATAGGGCCGATAGTACCTGCGGCAACAGCAACAATACTGCATGCATCGACTACGTTACCAACCCAGCTATTAATCGCTTTGTCGCCTAGGACAGGGTAAAGCAGAGTGCGGGGCTTAAGAGGGAGACCTTTGTCGTAATGCAGATGCATTAACACGATGGAAGACAAGCCACCTAGGATTGCCCATGCAAGAAAACCCCAGTGCATGAAAGATTGTGATAAGGCATTGAAAGCCATCTCTTGTGGATCAGCGTTGCCATAAAGTGGCGGAGCTGAAACAAAGTGAGCAATTGGCTCTGCCGCTGCCCAGAACACACCACCACCCGCTAGGAGTGTACACAGGACGATAGACATCCATTTGAAGGTGGTCATTTCTGGTAGGGCAAGTGTTCCTAAACGAACGTGGCCTGTGCGACCCAGTGCGAGCACTAAACCGATAATGAAATTGAGTAGTAGTAGGACTTGCCAGAAAGCACCAAACCACTTAGTTGAATAACTAAAGCCGATGTTAACAAGTTCGGACAACACGGAGGTGTTGGTGAAAGCGAGGATGACAAAGAGGGTTAAAAAACTACCACTAAGCCAAAAGACTGGGTTTCCGAGTTCCAGTTTTTCACCCAAAGATTGAGCTTTATTGAAATCGATAGAAGTAGATTCTGCGTTGATGTTTTCGTTGGCGACTTGCGTCAAGTTGGACATTATTTCTTCGCTATATTTGGCTCTTTCAAGCCTATGTATTTCTCCCACACTTGCATAGAAATGTGAGGTTCGTCAAAAAAGCCGCCGATACTAACACATTTGTTATCAAAAAGTGGGCGAATTCCAAAAAGAACACCAAATCACCCATAAATCTCTACTTTTTGGTTAGATTTAATACGAATTTTTTTCTCAAACCTGAATCACATTTCCGATTTTTGAGACATTATTTTTTAGCTTTCCGAAATAAATTAATATTAGTTGTTGGTGCAAAATAAGTGTCGACTCATTGCATGCTATAAACAAATTAATGCGAGTCATTTTATAAATACTGAATATTTTAGGTGTTTAATTGGCGCTGTTACCTACAGTTGTTTTGCGAAGAGATTTAAGTGGTAAGGAAAATGCCATTTAGATTAAACATCTTGAAACAACAACTTAAGGGATAGCTAACATGCACCTAAACCAAGGAAGAGTGGCCAAGAAGGTTTTTACACTCAGTACTCTCACCGCGTCATGCTTGATGGCGTTCAACAGTTATGCAGCTGTTGATTGTTCAACGCTAGAAACGTGGGATTCAGCCACGGTTTACACCGGTGGTGATCAGGTTTCACATGACGGCAGCGCGTACTCAGCGAATTACTGGAATCAAAACAACAACCCGAGCCAATTTGAAGGTGATTACGCACAGTGGAAAAAACTGGATGTGTGTAGCGGTAATGGAGGCGGCGGTACACCAAATGAAGCGCCAACCGCTTCGCTAACAGCGCCAACGGCATCCGATGTGATTGTTGAAGGTGATAATGTCGTATTGAGTGCAACCGCACTAGACGCTGATGGCAGTGTTGCTTCCGTAGAATTCTTTGTCGATGGTTCTTCGGTTGCAGTAGTGACAGCGGCACCATTTGAAGCGGCTTGGGCAGCAACGTCTGGTAGCCATCAAGTTTCAGCTGTTGCAACGGATAATGAAGGCGCAGCAAGTGTTGCAAGCGCGGTTTCAGTTTCTGTTGATTCAGCACAACCGGGTAATGAAGCGCCAACAGTTTCAGTGACACTTTCAGCAACGTCTGTTGATGTTGGTGGTGTTGTCACACTGACAGCAACGGCAGCAGATAGCGATGGTACAGTTGATAAGGTTGATTTCTACGTAGCGGGTGCTCTTGTGGGTACAGCAGCGACAAGTCCTTACACACTCGATTACACAACCACTCAAGCAGGCTCTTTAGCAGTTTACGCGAAAGCGACAGACGACCAAGGCGCAACGACTGATTCGGCTTTGGCTTCTTTGACAGTGAACGGCGCTCCAACGGTGAGCTCTTGTCGTCCTGATGGCTTGTATCAAACTCAAGGTGTCGATGTTCCCTACTGTACGATTTACGATGATGAAGGTCGTGAGAAAATGGGCGCGGATCACCCACGTCGTGTGATTGGTTACTTCACAAGCTGGCGTGCAGGGGATGACCCGCAAGCAGCTTACCTAGTAAATGATATTCCTTGGGAACAACTTACACACATTAACTACGCGTTCGTGAGCATTGGTTCAGACGGTAAAGTAAACGTGGGTGATGTAAACGATCCGAATAACGCCGCAGTAGGTAAAGAGTGGCCGGGTGTAGAAGTTGATCCTGCATTAGGCTTCAAAGGCCACTTTGGTGCGCTCGCAACAGCGAAGAAAAAACATGGTGTTAAAACGTTAATCTCAATCGGTGGTTGGGCTGAAACGGGCGGTCACTTTGCGACTGACGGTAGCCGAGTTGCTGATGGTGGTTTCTACACGATGACGACCAATGCTGATGGCTCTATCAACCATCAAGGTATCGAAACATTCGCGACTTCAGCGGTTGAAATGCTTCGTAAATACCAGTTCGATGGTCTAGATATCGATTACGAATACCCAACCTCAATGGCGGGCGCTGGTAACCCGTATGACAAAGATTTCATGGAACCACGTCGTCAGTACCTATGGGCTTCGTACCAAGTATTGATGAAAGTGCTGCGTGAGAAGCTTGATGTGGCGTCTGCTGAAGATGGCAATCACTACATGTTGACTATCGCGGCACCTTCTTCTGGCTACCTATTGCGCGGTATGGAAACATTCGATGTAACTAAATACCTCGATTACGTCAACATTATGTCTTACGACCTTCACGGTGCATGGAACGATCACGTTGGTCATAACGCTGCCTTGTTTGATACAGGTAAAGATTCAGAGTTAGCACAGTGGAACGTTTACGGCACTGCGGCTTACGGTGGCATCGGTTATTTGAACACAGATTGGGCTTACCATTACTTCCGCGGCTCTATGCCTGCAGGTCGTATTAACATCGGTGTGCCTTACTACACTCGTGGTTGGCAAGGTGTAACGGGTGGCGAGAATGGTCTTTGGGGCCGAGCTGCACTGCCTAACCAATCTGAATGTGCGGCGGGTACCGGTGAAGGTGAGAAGAACAACTGTGGTCATGGCGCTATTGGTATCGATAACATGTGGCACGATACCGATCCGAAAGGCAACGAAATGGGCGCGGGTTCAAACCCAATGTGGCACGCAAAGAACCTAGAAAAAGGAATTTGGGGTTCTTACGCGGATGCTTACAAGCTTGATCCTGTAAACGATCCTTCTGATGTATTGACGGGTACTTATACGCGTAACTACGACAGCGTGGCGGTTGCTCCTTGGTTATGGAATGCAGAGAAGGGCGTATTCCTTTCAACGGAAGATAAACAGTCTATCGATGTGAAAGCGGACTACGTTATCGATAAAGAGATTGGCGGCATTATGTTCTGGGAACTAGCAGGGGACTATAACTGTTATGTACTCGATGCGAATGGCAACCGAACGTCTATCGATACCACTGAGCAAGCATGTAATAGCGGTAACGGTGAGTTCCACATGGGTAACACAATGACCAAAGCTATCTACGATAAGTTTAAGTCAGCAACCCCATATGGAAACAAAGTTGCGACGGGTGCTATCCCAACAGAAGCGTTAGATATCACCGTATCGGTTGGTGGCTTCAAAGTCGGTGACCAAAACTACCCAATCAACCCTAAGATCACGTTCACGAACAACACAGGGCAAGCACTTCCGGGTGGAACTGAGTTCCAATTCGATATCCCTGTATCAGCACCTGATAACGCGAAAGATCAATCGGGCGGTGGTTTGACGGTGATTGCTTCAGGCCATACTCGTGCGGATAACATCGGTGGGTTAGACGGTACTATGCACCGAGTAGCCTTCACATTACCTGCATGGAAAGAACTGCCTGCTGGTGGCGTGTATGAGCTAGATATGGTGTATTACTTGCCGATTTCTGGCCCTGCTAACTACGCGGTGAATGTTGGTGGTGTTGACTATGCCTTTAGCTTTGAGCAGCCGGATCTACCATTAGGTGATATTAGCTCTGGCGGCGGTAACCCTGGCGATGGCGGTACAAACCCTGGTACATGTGATACTGCAGGTTTAACTGTTTACCCAGATTTACCTCAAAAAGATTGGGCAGGTAATCCAAGCCATGCAAACACGGGTGACCAAGTCGTTCACAACGGTAGTATTTACCAAGCTAACTGGTGGACAAGCTCTGAACCGGGTAGCGACGGTAGCTGGACTCAGGTTTGTTCTTAATCTAAGGCTAAGCAATGCATTTATAGGTTATAGAATGTAGTAATTAATAGTATGTATGAATGTTTTACGCCTATTTATCAGAGCTTTATTAAGAATTAAGTCACCGATTTAAACGTCAAATTAAAACGCCGAACTGAATCCAGTTCGGCGTTTTTGCTATAAGTCACAGATTGCGTATATAAATGAGTCATAATATCGACACTCGTTCAGTAAAAAACAAAAACATGATATAAAACAGTATGTATATAAGAGAAATAGCAGCGTTACCTAAATTATAAATCTATGGGGTAATCTTGAAAGTCACACGTAAATACATTCTTCGTTTTTCCATTGCACTCGCCGTCGTGTCGATGATTCTTTCTGCTGTCCAATTTAATCGAACTGAGAAGTCATTATTAGAATCTAACCAACTGTTTTTTCGTACGATCGTGAATGCGAGCTATGACATTGTCGATACCACAGTTAATGAGGCGATAAAGACATACCTCAAAGGAATTACGGATACTGTTGCATCCCATGTATGGCACGCAACGCCAGAACAAGAAATTGAACAGGTAAAGCAAATTGCCAGCGAGCTGCACATTGGACAATCGGGTTATATCTATTTGATGTCACCACAAGGCGTCCACCTTTATCATCCATTCTTGCAAGGTAAGAAGCGCGGGCATCTTACTCATATCCAAAAACAGCTCAGTATTGACTCTGGTATGAGCGAATACTTTCACGCCAATCCTCATGAGATTAGTCGGCGTGCCAAGGTCGCCTATTCCATGAGGCTACCGAGTGGTAACACTTTGGTTGCTACAACCTATAAAGAAGAACTGATGTATTTGGTCGATATTGAAGGCCTAAAAGACAAACTGAGAAAGTATGCGTTTGGTGATAGCGGATATGTGTATATTATTGATCTGAAGGGTGACTTAGTGCTTCATCCAGATTATGAACATAAGTCATTGCAATCTTTGATAGGCTACTCGTCTCAACTCCTTATTGACCGAATCGCCACCAAACCTGAAGGTCATTTCAGCTACTCGGTTTCCAGTGATAGCGGCACGAGCAGTAAAAATGTCTTCTATAAGTTTTACCCTTATCTGAATTGGGTCATTTCAGCAGGTATCCTAGAACAAGAACTTAATCGAAATCACAGCCTGTTGTTTATTAGTTTGATGGCTCTAGTGGTGAGTTTACTGTGCATTATTGTCGTATTGGTGCTTTATCTGCGGCATCGTCACCTCAAAATTCTGGATGTTGCGAGCCTCGATTACCTCACGGGTCTTCCTAGCCGGCGGAGTTTTATCGAGCAGTTAAAGCTGAAAATTGCTCAAAGGTCTCCTAATTCGCTAACAAATGTCGGTGTCATTTTGCTTGATATTGACCATTTCAAACGTGTGAATGATCAATATGGTCACGCTCAAGGCGATAGGGTTATCTGTGAAGTCGCAAAATCACTCAAGCGATTTGTTAATCGTCGTCGTTTGATTGCACGCTATGGCGGTGAAGAGTTTATTTTGGTGACGTTTGATTGTGATGAACGTGAGTTATTCGAATTGTCTGAGGCACTCAGGCTCTGTATTCAGCAATTACAAGGTTTAGTGTCCCCAGTAACAATCAGTGCCGGTTGTTGTCATGCCCAAGCATTGACTGATATTGAAACCGCTATCGATCAAGCCGATAAAGCGCTTTATCAAGCAAAAGAAAGTGGGCGTAATAATACTCAGATGTATCGAGAGAATGAATATCGGGTTGCTTACATGTAATGTGATAGCGGAATACTAGAAGTACTTAAAGACCTAATGCAAACAAATCATAGTCTTGTGAACGAAAGACACAAAAAAGCCCAAATAGAACGCTCTATTTGGGCTTTTTCAGAATTATTTGAAGTGCGATCCGCTAATTTAAGCTTTCGCTGCTTTCATCGCTTCCGTTTTTTTTTCCTTTTGCATTTTTGCAAGGAAGTAGATGTTTACACAAGCGATGAAACCGTTGGTCGCGACAACTGGCCATGCGTCAATCATAACGCCGTATGCTGTAAAGAGAGTACAGCCAATAAAGTTAAGGACACGCAGACGAACGATATCTTTCATTGTTAATGAAATTGCGACCATAATAGATGCCGCGTAACCTAAAATTTCAACCATATTGAATTCCATTGTTTGACCCTCTTAAATTTGCCGATACTTTGTCGGTACCAATTCTTCTCTTCATGAGATGATTGAGGAAGCTCCGTGCCTCGAATGGTCTGGTTATGTTTAACGAGGTAGACTATACCAACTCTGTTTTTGTGATTAAACCCCCAAAACGAACAGTAGTGAAGGTTAGCGATTACGCAAACGTTTAATGACCTTTCTATTAACATAATTACTATTTATGTTGGAAGGTTAATTAATAGTTATTCTTATATAGGTAAGGAAGCCGCGAATGATAAAACGATCCATTTGTGCAACAAAAAGCATAAAAAAGGCAGCGTTGTTAGCTATACTCGCTGTTGGACTAACAGCATGTACTTCACAAGAAGTGCCACCCTCACACAGCTATGGTGTGGTTACGAGCGGTGATTTTTATTTCATGAAAAACGGAGTAGTGACGTACTCATGGCACCCTGAGTCAGAAAAGGTTTATCTTTCTCAAAAATACGATGAAACCGTGGTTACTGATTTAGTGCGTGAGTCGATTCAGGAGCAACTCTCAATTAAAGGTTATCAGCTAAAACAGGAAGGTGTAGGTGATGTTGTTGTAGGTTTTGGGTTGGCGGAAGAATCGGAACTGAACGATGAGTCGATTTTCGATGCGATTCAGTTGTCTACTGGTGTGCCATTTTATGATGGTGAAGGTAAAGTTGCGGAGAAAGGATCGTTGTACATTGCGTTTTTCGTACCTAACTCTCAAGTCGTACAGTGGCAAGCATTAGCACAGTCTGGCATCCAACCTGATTTAGAGCCAAGCGAGAGCAAAAAGCGTATTACTGGCTTTATTGAAATGTTATTTAGACGTATGCCAGAACGATAGAATTAGGCATTGGATGTATTCATTGAGCCAATAGTAGCTGTTGGAAATATGGTCAGATCGCAGATTATACTTTTTTATTTGTAACGAACGGTACAAATACGTAAAGCAACGTAAAGTTCGCGCTTCTTTTGCTAGCATTTGTCTATACTGCACAAAACGTTAACTTAGGTTTGATTCAATGAAACTGTTCTCCAAATACTCTCTCCCTCTATTAAGTATATTCATTGTAAGTAACGCAGCGATGGTTAGCGATGCAGCTATCGCAGCACCTTCTATCGTACCGACTCCACCTAGCTTAGGCGCTAAAGGGTATGTGTTAATCGACTTTAATTCCGGTGATGTGTTAGTAGAAAAAAACGCACACACAAAGTTAAATCCAGCGAGTTTGACCAAGCTGATGACCAGCTATGTGGCTGGACAAGAGATGAAGCGAGGTAATATCTCTGCTGACGATCAAGTACGAATCAGCGAGAACGCGTGGGCAAAGAAATTCCCTGACTCTTCAAAGATGTTTATCGAAGTCAATACTGATGTCGCGATGATGGATCTTTACCGTGGCTTGATTATTCAATCAGGTAACGATGCAAGTGTTGCAATTGCGGAACACGTTGCGGGCTCACAAGATGCATTTGTGGACCTTATGAACTCTTGGGCGACATCGCTCAAACTAGAAAACACCCACTTTGCCAATGCACATGGCTTAGACGCTGACGATCTCTATTCGACCCCTTACGATATTGCGCTACTCGGTCGTGCCATCATTCGTGATTTACCGGATGTGTATGGCTTATACAGTGAGCGTTCTTTCAGTTACAACGGCATCACACAACACAACCGTAATGGCTTGTTGCGTGATAGAAGCTTGACCGTTGATGGCATGAAAACAGGCTACACCTCTGGTGCAGGCTACAGTTTGGCGAGTTCAGCGACACAAGGCGAGATGAGACTTATCGCGGTTGTGATGGGCGCATCAAGCGTTAAGAGCCGTGAATCAGACAGCAAACAGTTATTGAGCTATGGTTTCCGCTTCTTTGATACGCTAAATCCGCATCAAGGCGGAGATCAAGTGGCTGAAGAGAAGGTGTGGTTTGGTGAGCAAGACACATTGAAACTCGGTGTGGCAGAAGACACGTTCATTACGCTACCTAAGTCAGATAGCAAAAAGCTGACTGCATCTATCGAGCTTAACTCTGAACTTAAAGCTCCAATTGCAGAAGGCCAAACGCTAGGTGTGGTTCATTACACCGTTGATGGTGAAGATGTTCAAACTCAACCTTTGATCGCGCTGGAAGCGGTTGAGCAGGGCGGGTTGTTCAAACGTTTAATGGATTACGTTAAGCTGTTCTTCGCAAGCCTATTCTAAATAGAGCTTGTGGCGATTAGCTACAATGAAAAACATAAATATGATGGGTGTTGTGAGTGAATCACAGCGCCCATTGTTATTTCTATATCAATGAAAACAGCGCACCGCACCATCTTTATTAGCCGTAGCGGGCGGTTTCGATTACTATACGCAAAATTTAGCAGTGTAGTCACTTATGACGATAGAGATAAAGAACGTAACCGAACCTGAAGTAACTTGTGCCAATTGTCAGGCATGCTGTTGTCGTTTAGAGGTTATGATCATCACAGATACGGGCGTACCTGAAGAGCACATCGCTTATGATGAATGGGGCGGTGAAACCATGAAGCGCCTGGATGATGGTTGGTGTTCCGCGGTAGATAGAGAAACATTGATGTGTACTATCTACGAAAACCGACCATGGATCTGTCGTGAGTTCGAAATGGGCTCTTTTGAGTGTGTCGACCAGCGAAAAGAGGTGATGGGTTAGGCTGCGGTTTCAGCTCCTTTACCCATGTTTTAAATCAACGTACGATTTCTTTTAAGTCAGGGCTTTATATCTCGATCTGATATAAAGCCCTGATTCGTTTCTATCGGTTTAGCGTTGCGTGAGTACGAGTCCATTTAGAACTCAGAAGGCACTTCAAACTCCATCCATTCACCGGTTGTCGGGTGAATCAACTTTAAGTAGCCAGCATGCAAGTGTAGTCGTTCGCGCTTGTAGCCATATAGGTCATCACCTCGAATCGGAACACCAAGCCCTTGTGGGTGAGCGCAGTGTACTCGCAGCTGGTGGGTTCGCCCTGTTCTAGGGTACAAGTGCACCTTCGTTTTGCCATTATGAGCACCAACCACTTGCCAATGGGTCTCTGCATTTCGGCCGTGTTGGTGGCAAACAAGCTGTCTTGGTCTGTCTGTGATATCGCCGCGTAAAGGAAGGCTGATATCGCCAGATTCCCCCGTTACTTCACCATCTAACAAAGCGGTGTAGCGTTTCTCAACGGTTCTATCGATGAACTGCTTCTGGATGTGTTTGTTGGATTCTGCCGTGAGCGCCAAGATCAATAAGCCAGACGTCGACATATCCAATCTATGGATGATCAAAGGGCCAGTCGCATCCGGGTAACGCGCTTTAATACGTGTATAAATCGAGTCTTCGATAAACTTACCAGGAACCGACAAAAACTCTTCAGGCTTATTGACGACTACGATCTCGTCGTCTTCATAAACAATATCAAAAGATTTGCCAACCGCAGGGTTTACGATAAGCGGGTTATCTTCTAGCTCAATGCCATTTAGCTGGTGTTCGAGGATCTCAAAGCTTTTGCTCTGACAAACCGGGTAGAGGTTTCCATGTTGTCGAATGATATCTGTAGGCGGTAATCCCCACCAAAATTCAGATAATGCTAACGGTTTAAATCCGTACTCAAAGGCGAAGTTAAGCAGCTTAGGTAGGCAGCAGTCGCCAGAACCTTCAAGTGCGTTTTTGTTATCGAGTAACTCGAGTAAATTCTTAGATTGCTTGGCTTGATTGAAAAACCGATAGTGCGATAGACGTTGAGTTTCTAACTGCTCTGAAATGGCTTGGTGATCTTGTTTACGGTTTTTCAGCTCGCTTTCAATCGCATCAACTTGTGATTGACGCTCTGCGGTCTTGTGTTTCCATTCAATACGAAGCGCTTTTAGGTCGCGCTTCTCTTGGCTACTTTGATTGCCCAATTGTTTGAGCAAATTAGCCGCTGACTCTAGATTTCCTAACGCCTTTTCTTGATTGGCTTGCTCTCTGAGTTCGTTACGCTGAGCTTTGTTCGCGGCCATGGCTAACTGAAAGGCTTCGATAGACTGAGCTGATTCCACTTTTAACGCTTCCAGTTCAGCCAATAATTCGTCTAGGTTGTGCGATTGTTGTAGATTTTCAATATCGTCCGCTAGTTGCAATTGGCGATCGAGGCTTTCACTGTTTTGTGATTGAAATTGTTCCAAGTCGAACGCGGGTGGAACAAAACTAATATTTTGTAATTGAGAAACCAGAGATGGATCCAACTGCAAGCCTGAGAATGCAGATAAGTAACCTAGCTCTAGTGTTGTTGAGTTCTGAACAAGAAGCACAGCGTAGAGATTACCTAGCGAGTTTTCATTTACACCACAGTCGACAAGTGACTGTTGAAGATCCAGCATAGCTAATTCACACGTAGGGTGCGGGGTATAGTAATACGGAAACGTAAAACGAGTCGGTAGCGCTAAATCTACATTCGTGTTTGCTAGGTGCAGAGGTGTGTATTGAGCGAGGCTTGCTGGCATTAAGATCAAACTCTATGGCTGTTCTGTTAGAGTTCGGTATTGTTGTCGAAATGAAGCTAAATGAGAAGCCAAAGCGGAAGATAAATCGGCTTTGGCTTCATTTAGTTTGTCATGTTCATGCTATGGAAGCATTTAATGGCACAGATCGCGATTAATTGGAGTGTTCTAACTCTAATTGCTCTGCTTTTTGATAAGCAGGGTGGCTCGCTAAAAGCTCACCGTATTTAGTGATGTTCGGGTAAGGCGCAGTTGCACCAAAGTTACCCACGATTTCTACGATGAACGACATCATAAAATCTGCACCGGTGAGTGTGTCTGCAACCAAGTAGGTTTTACCTTCAAGTGCATTATTCACATAAGTTAAGATTTTTTGGTTTTCATCGTCTGCATAACCGCCTAGGAAGTTAGTCTCACAGCCGTCTTTCATCACGAAGATCTTAAGCAACATTGGTAAAATACCTGAGCTTTCAGCGAAGTGAAGCCATTGTGAATATTCCACGTAGTCTGCGGTGCCGCGTGTAGGTGCGAACTTACCTTGACCGTATTTGTCGATTAGGTATTCCGTTATAGCACCAGACTCAGTGATCACGACGCCATCGTCTTCAATGACAGGAGATTTACCAAGAGGGTGAACCGACTTCAATTCAGGTGGTGCTAAAAACGTGACACTGTCTCGTTGGTAAGGTTTGATTTGATAGTCGACACCAAGCTCTTCCAATAACCAGATGATGCGCTTCGAACGTGATTTATTCAGGTGATGTAAAGTAATCATAATTCTGCCTATTCTATCTTTAAGCTATTTTGGTTCGTTAGTTTTGATAACAAGTTTGCCGAAGTTCTGGCCTTCCAATAGACCCATGAATGCTTGTGGAGCTTCATCTAAGCCTTCAATTAGGTGCTCGCGGTAGTGCATTTTTCCTTGAGACAGCCATTCGGTCATTTGAACCGCAAACTCGTTGTAACGGTGTGCGTAGTCATCAAAGATGATGAAGCCTTGCATTTTAATGCGCTTAACTAGAAGAGTGCCCATCAGGCTAGACATGCGGTCTGGTCCTTCAGGAAGAGATGTAGCATTGTATTGTGAGATAAGGCCACAAACTGGGATTCGAGCACCTGTGTTTAGAAGAGGCATTACTGCATCGAATACCTTACCGCCAACGTTTTCAAAGTAAACGTCGATGCCGTTGTCACATGCTTTCGCCAGTTGTTCAGCAAAGTCGTCTGCCTTGTGGTCGATACATTCATCAAAGCCAAGAACCTCTTTCGCGTACTGGCATTTCTCTTTACCGCCAGCCACACCAATGACGCGACATCCTTTCAGTTTACCGATTTGTCCAACCGTTGCGCCTACAGGGCCTGTCGCCGCAGCCACGACTAAGGTATCGCCTTCTTTCGGTTGGCCGATATCGAGTAAACCCATGTAAGCGGTAAAGCCTGGCATGCCCATGATGCCAAGTGCGTAAGAGGGGTGAGTCGGCTCTTTGCCTAGTTTGATAAGGCCTTCACCGTTCGAAACACCATAATCTTGCCAACCTGTGTACGCCAAGACCCATTCGCCCACTTCAAAGTCGCTGTTGTTTGACGCTTCAACCTGACACACGGTTGCACCTACCATCACATCATCGATGGCAACTGGGTCTGCGTAAGACTTCGCGTCGCTCATTCGGCCACGCATATAAGGGTCAAGAGAGAGGTAAACTGAGCGAAGTAACATCTCGCCGTCGTTAATTGTTGGTGCTGCCACTGTTTCTAAGCGGAAGTTATCTTGAGTCGGTGCGCCAACAGGGCGAGAAGCCAATACGATGCGGCGATTGTCTTGTTGAGTCATTGGATATCCTTAATTTTATATTATGTTTATCTAGAATTAGACCAGTCGTCTAGTTTTGTTCTCTAAAAATCCCGCCGTCATCGAACTGATAAGTGGGCGGGTAGTTTGTCTTAAGTTCAAGCAAATAAAAGTGAATAAAATGCGGTGCGCGTTATTGGCTCTCACCTCTTAAAATGCGTTCAGTAAGGCTTAATGCCGATTCTAAGCTATGAGAGCTCTGGCTCAGTTTGCTCAATAAGCTTGCACCTAACCACATGGAGTATAGATTCTGAGCGGCTTCTTGGCTGTTTTCTACCGAGATAGAGCCATCTTTAATCCCGCCAACGATACATTGTTGAATGGTTGTTGTTACTTTCTCAGCACCATTTAGAAGAGCTTGACGCATAGGATCAGAAAGGTCGGAAACCTCAGCACTGAGCTTAACGACTAAGCACTTATGAGCATTACAGGTACCGTTCTCGGTCTTCGCCCATAGCGAGAAATAGCTCAAGATTCGCTGAGAATGATTACCTTCACCGTGGACTAAAATGGCTTCAATCTTAGTGATGTAGTTTTCAAAATAGTGTTGGATCAGCGCCTCACCAAATTGCTCTTTCGATTTAAAGTAGTGATAAAACGATCCTTTCGGTACGTTCGCTTCTTTAAGCAATTGCGATAGGCCAACGCCGTTAAAGCCGTTGCTCACTATTAATTGATAGCCAACATCTAAAATATGCAGGCGTGTGTCATTTGTTTTCTCATTCATGGCGTTACTATAAGTTAAATTAGACCAGTCGTCTAGTGGTCGGTTTTTGGAGGGGATATTGTGCAGTGCAAAGGTGTCTTCAAATGTACAGATGTAAAAAAGCCCCAACATAGCTCATATGTTGGGGCTTAAATAAGAAGCTTATTTTATAGCGATTAGATTATTGGATAGAGATTAACTCAACATCAAAAATCAATGTAGCTGATGGTGGGATAGGACCAGAACCACCTTTACCGTAAGCTAGAGTGCTTGGAATAAATAGGCGGACTTTTTGGCCTTCAACCATGTAAGTCAAACCTTCTTGCCAGCCTTTGATTACTTGCTTAAGTGCAAATGAGATTGGCTCGCCACGCTCAACAGAGCTGTCAAAAACAGTGCCGTCAATAAGTGTACCATGGTAATGAACCGTTACTTTGCTGTTTTTAGTTGGGTGCTCTGTGCCTGTACCTTCTTCAAGAACAAGGTATTGAAGACCGCTTTCAGTCGTAATCACGCCTTCTTTAGTGCCGTTTTCAATTAGAAATTGTTGGCCTTGTTCGAAGTTTTCTCCGCCAGACTTATGATTCGTCCAAGTACGGTAAATCATGAAACCCGCCAAAAGAAAGACAATGACCGGGATGACAAATTTAGACATAGTAAAACCTATTTATATTGAGTGCAGAATTTCGTAGTTAATACAGAATGCGTTAATTCGCTGGCAAAATCGCGATTATGGTTGAGTCAAAAGGTAGTTGATCGTTTTCGCAATGCCAGCAACGTCTTGGTGACCTGCTGTTAGTACTTGGTATTTACCGTTGATGATAAAGGTTGGTACTGAGTTGATCTGACCTTTTACTGAGATCTCTTCTGCTTTTTTAACGTAGTCGAAAAGAGCAACTTGCTGTTCTTTATTCAGTTGGTATGGGCTAACCAAACCGCGAGAAGTAAACGCTGTCTCTAGTACTTGTTGGCGCTGCTCTGGTGTTGCATCGGCACCCATTTGAACTGCACCAAATAGGTCGTCCATGAACGCGTGGTCAGGCTTAGCATCAAGCTGCATTACTGCTGTGTAGTAGATCATTGCACTGATTTGAGCACTTTCGTTGAACGTCACGTGCATCTTGCCAACAGTTTGATCTGTTAGAGATTCAATCTCTGGAATTGCACTTTCCATTTGACGGCAGTGACCACAGTTAAGAGAGAAGATTTCAGTGATCGGAGACAAGTTAAATTCTGTTAGAGCAGTTGGAAGCGCTTCGTATTGAACGCCTTTTTGCGGCTCGTCTGTTTCACTACAACCCGCGATAATAAGTACGGCGGCAATTGCTGTGATGAATTTGGTAAATGGTTTAAACATAATGTTTGCTCTAGCGTTGAGAAGTCGTGAGATTCTAACTATTTAGTACGAATTGGAAAACAATTATAAGGTAAATAAATGCAAACAGTTCGAACTAGCGGGTGATGACAGGCTAGTTGACGGTTAACTGTGATCAACAGCACTTTTTTTGTTCTGTTTGCTTTTGGTATAAAGTTTTCGTCTAAAGTTTTTCTCTCGGTGCCGATATAGACATCAGTGAATGGTTTATCTGCATGAGTGGTTGGTGAAGTAATGAGATATTTAGCGATAATGTTAAGCATAGCTTTGGTTGGGTGTGAAGCCACATCACCAACTGATTTACTTGGCGGTAACATGCTAGAAACTGCGCCGCAAACCGATTACGACTTGATGCATCCTGAATGGGGTGTGGTTCAAACGACTCATGCAGCAAGTAATCGCGGTTACTCTATTCAGAGCAGTACTCATCATCAAAGAACCATCACTACCAACTACGGACGTGGCGTATCAACGAACGATCCGCTGGAAGTCTTTTTAAGACAAAACCGTATCGATTTTGAAGTGTTGCCGGGTAACCATGTGATGGTAAAGCTTGAACAACACGTGAACTTTAAAACAGGTTCAGCATTCCCAGAGCCAGCTTATAATCAATGGTTAGACACACTAGGCAGTTATCTTGCTCAACGCCAAGATATAGATGTAGTCATTGAAGGACATACGGACAACACGGGTACAGATCGAATCAACGATCCACTTTCAGAGCAGCGCGCAAAAGAAGTGAAGGCACGCTTAGAAAGTAACTACGTGTCGAGCCGTTCTATTTATACTCGCGGCTTTGGTGAGTATGTTCCCGCTTGTACCAACGCGTCAGCGCAAGGCAAGGCGTGTAACCGCCGTGTAGAATTGATGCTGATTGTCGCTAAATAGCCGTTGGTGTTTGTGCTCTCAAGCTAGAACAGCGCACAGATACCAGATATAAAAAATCCCTCACATTCGAGGGATTTTTTGTATTTGGCTTCTGTTGCTTTACCGCTTATGCAAACTGCTTCTCTAAGTAAGTCACGATATCTGAAGATTCGTACATCCACTCAGTTTTGCCGTCTTTTTCAATACGTAGGCAAGGCACTTTCACACGACCGCCACCAGCCTCAAGCTCGGCACGGTATTGTTCGTTGTTTTTTGCATCACGAAGTTCAAATTGAACCGATTGACGTTTCATCGCGCGGCGCACTTTCACACAAAATGGGCACGCTTCGAATTGGTATAACGTGTGCGTTTTTGCTTGTTCATTCACTTTGTTTTGCTCTTCTTGAGAGCGTTTCACACCATGCGGGCTGAAAACAAAATTCAATAACAAGATGACACGACCTAAGAACCAACGGATAAACTTCATAACTCTCTCTACATATTTAAAATTAGCGTTACAATTTGCAGCATTATATACACAAGTTTTGCCAGATGCTCGCAACAAACCGCTAATATCTATTTTGTCCGTTCGATCGTGTGAGACTTAGCCACATTTAACCCTAAACGCTTAGACAGTCGAGTCAGGTTTGCTCGGTCTGTTTTCAGAACACGGCCTGCTTGTGCCCAGTTAAAGTTGGCATCTTCTAATACCTCAGTAATGATACTGCGTTGAAAATCATCCGTTGCACCGCGTAGCCCTGCAGAAAGGTCGATCGTTGGTGTTGATAACGGTGTGTTCTTCGCCTGTGTCGTCGCAATTGGCTGGTCTTGGTCGAGTGGACCACAATCTTCCTTGGTAATTGTCACCAAGTTTTTATTGGTACTACGTGCTAACGCTTTCAGTGCTGAACGGCTGATCACGTGCTCAAGTTCACGCACGTTACCTGGCCAACCGTAACGGTTTAGGAAAGAAAGAACGTCAGAGCGGAACTTGACTTGGTTGATACCAAGCTTACGACGCGCTTGTTCTAGGAAGAAGCCAGCTAGTAAGCTGATGTCGTCACCACGATCTTTCAGGGCAGGTACCGCGATAGGGTACACACTCAGTCGGTGGTATAAATCGGCTCTGAATCGACCGTCTTCAACTTCTTGCTTTAAGTCTCGGTTGGTTGCAGCCAGAACACGAACATCAATAGTTTGGATATTGTCTTGGCCAACAGGTTGGATTTCGTTGTTTTGCAGTGCACGCAGTAACTTACTTTGCGCAGTTAAGGGTAATTCACCAATTTCATCTAAGAACAGCGTGCCACCATCGGCTAACGCAAACTTACCTAAGCGGTTTTTGTCTGCGCCAGTAAACGCGCCACGAACGTGACCAAACAGTTCACTCTCCACTAAGTTTTCAGGAATTGCAGCACAGTTTACGTAGACGAGTGGGTTACGTTTACGTTGTGATTGGTGGTGCAGGGTACGAGCTACTAGCTCTTTACCAACCCCCGTGTCACCGTGAATCAAGATATTGAATTCAGACGGTGCGACAACCGCGATGTCATTCTTAAGCGCGACCATGGTATCACTGTTACCAATCAACTCGCCGCCGTCACGTTCCCACGCTTCTACGTTCAACTCTTCCAGTAATTGCTTTGACTGTTTTGCTTGATGTTCAAGTTGCGAGAAGGTTAGTGCCATCTGCATGGATGACGCCGCAATAGCAGCCAGTACTTCGAGGTTGCGAGCCGGGATATTAGCGAAGACATCAGGTTTTAGGCTATCTAGAGTTAGAACCCCTAATAGCTTGTCGCCAAAGAGCAAAGGTAGGCCCATGCAAGCGTGCATTGGCAGATCGCCATCATGGTCTATCAGCAGGCCATCGAAAGGATCGGGTAGGGAGCTGTCGGCATCGAAACGAACAGGAGAGCGAGACGCGCAGATTTCTTCAAAACGAGGGTGTTCTGAAATAATAAAGCGACGACCGAATGTATCTCGACTAAGCCCTTGCATTGCAATAGGGACTAAAGTGTCGCCTTGAAGGCTTAAAAGCGCGACACAATCACACGTTATAGTTTTACGAATGGCATCAATAAGGCGATTAAAACGATCTTGATCGTTCACACCACTCGCGAGGCCAATGGTCATTTCCATGAGGGTAGATGCGGAGATATCTTGCATAAAAAACTCTAACTGTGTGTGTTTATCTACATAATAGAGTCTTATAGACTTAAAAAAAAGGTCTTTTTGACATTTTTATAAGATGGGTTTTGAGAATAAAACCAGTAATGGCGGGGATTGATAAACTTGGCACTGATTGTGCAATGAGAGTCGTGGAATTCATATTATAGCTCTGATTGGAAAGACTATTCTTGATCTCAATCAATCAAGCGGCATTAATCAGATTCCACGATTTTTTGAAACAAAAGTGAGTCAAAATAACTCGGTTTCTAAAAATAACTAACGTTTCAGAAAATCGATAAGTCATTCTTAAATTTTCAGTAGTCAAAATGACATATAGGTCATAAGGCTCAGTGTTCGGAGTAAATTCATGCTTAACAATGCACATATCGAAATCATCAAATCTACTATTCCTCTACTTGAGAGTGCAGGCCCTGCTTTAACTCAGCATTTTTATCAACGTATGTTCGCGCATAACCCTGAGTTGAAAGATATCTTCAATATGACTCACCAAAGAACAGGTCGCCAAGGCGTAGCACTGTTTGAAGCTATCGCGGCTTATGCAAAGAACATTGAAAACCTAGCAGCGTTAACAACAGCGGTTGAACGCATTGCTCAGAAACACACAAGTTTTAACATTCAACCAGAGCATTACCAAATTGTTGGTTTACACCTGATTGAAACATTACGTGAATTAGCTGCTGACGCGTTTACTCCAGAAGTGGAAGAAGCATGGACAGCCGCTTACCTATTCTTAGCGCAAGTATTCATTGATCGTGAAGCTGAACTTTACTTACAGCGTAAGCAAGCTGTAGGTGGTTGGGAAGCGGCACGTGCATTTGTGATTGCAGATAAGATTGAAGAATCAGCACTTGTAACAAGCTTTATCCTTCAGCCAAAAGATGGCGGTGAAGTTCTGGATTACACTCCAGGTCAATACATTGGTATTGAAGTGAAACCTGAAGGCTCTCAATACAGCGAGATTCGTCAATATTCACTGTCAGATAAGCCAAACGGCAAGCAATACCGCATTTCTGTTAAACGTGAAGGACAAGGCCAAGAGACACAAGGTGTTGTATCCAACCACCTACACGACACGGTTGCAATTGGCGATGAAGTTAGCTTATACGCACCAGCGGGTGACTTTATGTACCAAGAGCGCAGCAAGCCAGTAACGCTTATCTCTGCAGGTGTTGGTGTAACGCCAATGCAGTCTATGCTTGAGTACCTAAATACGGAAGATAAAAACGAGCCAGTGCTTTACCTTCACGCTTGTGAAAACGTAGGCCAACACTCTTTCACGAGCCGCGTTAAAGATATCGTTGCCGATAAAGGTTGGGAAGCGAAAACGTGGTACATGAATAAAGACGAATCTGCATGTGAAAACACACATCAAGGTCAAATGGATCTCGCGTCTATCTCTGATACTAAAGGCTTTGAAGAGAGTGATTTCTATATCTGTGGACCTGTTGGTTTCATGAAGAATATCGTGGAACAATTAGATGCACTTAAAGTTGATCGTTCACGTGTACATTACGAAGTATTCGGCCCTCACGCTAACTTCTAATCGCCCTCGATAGTTCTATTAACATTCGTTTGAACTATTAATACCTTGCCTATTCAAAGGTCTCACGCTGTGAGGCCTTTTTTCGTTTGGTGTGTCCCGTTTGTCGTCACAGAATCGTGGTGAGTACGGTTAATCACACTAGCATCTCATTAAGAACGTTTGATCTTTTTAGATATGTAGTTCGAATCGAAAAACTCAGGCCAGTACATCTTCACATATCCGCCTGCAACCCAAATCACTAGGATGGTTGCGATGGTAAGCTCGAAGAAACCAAACTTGTGCAGCCAATACCATTGCGGGTATTCCGCGCCGAAAAAAGTGGTTAATCGGTGCATCGCAATGGCGCTGATCACGGATGGGAAGGTGACGGCAGCAATCGAAGGTTGGAACTTCAGACGCATTAGGCGGATGTAACACAGGTAAATTAATAGTGTCATGGTGATGGCAATCCCCGACAACGCACCTGTCAGGATAGGGTCTGGGTTGTCGAAGTTAACCAAGTAGGCTGCTAACGATAAATTAACCGGAGCTGCCATGATAGCAAGTGTTGGCCTTGCTCGACGTGGCAGGTTGCCTTCAAACACCAAGCGGTACAACACGACTGGTAGCATAAGGAAATAGATACCGATACAAGTGGCCGCAAGTGTTTCTGAAAAGACGGTATGGCCAAACTGTGTGCCTGCTAAGGAGCTGCTGATCAAACCGACCGGATACAGAAACCAACTCGGTACAATGTTCGACATTTTGAAGTTGATGATCTGAAAACTAAAGAACAACACCATCATGGTAAAGTGCAGCAATAGCGCACAGAACCAAACTGGGTAGGCGATGACTGGCGATATCTCGGCTAAGTAGTCGCACAGAATCAGAAGTGCCATGCTCATTGGCGCCATTAAGCTTCCCACTAATGGGTGGCGTATGTCATTAAGGAAGGTATTAAAGCTTGTTAAATAGCGCAGTAAAACAGGCAGTAATAACAGTGCGCCGAATGAAGCGAGGTAGGGGCGAAGGATCTCACCAATGCCCGGTATATATAGAGCCCAAGCTTGTCCTAACCCAATAACGCCAAGTGCTAAAGACGCCTGAGAGGGCGGCACATTTTTTACTTGGGTTAATCTTCTCCAGTTCAACGACTTGCTCCAACTTAGTTAATTACAGAATACTGCATTATTTGCTCTAGTTAGAGCGTGTAGATTTTCCATCAATAGATTTTGAGGAAACTCAACTAATTTTGAGTGAATGATACCAAGTTTAACGTTTGCTTTTTTGATTTTGATACGGAATCGGGAGATTAAGCACGTTGAATGTGTGCTTTTGTTTCGTGAGTCATTTGTAATTAACGCACTTCCTCTTGTTGAGGGAGATCTTGCTGTCTTAGCTTCTCGTTTTTCAGCGTACGGTTTAGCAGTTGGCTGTAAATTGGCTGCCCACCCAACATTTGAGCAATGATTACCGCGCCTAAGCAGGTGATGATCAACGGCAGTATGAGGTAGTAGTTATTGGTCATTTCAATAACCAACAAAATACCAGTGATAGGTGCTCGCACGGTGGCGGCAAATAGTGCTCCCATGCCAGCAATTGCAAACATACCCGGTTCAATATTCAGTTCCGGAAAGAATGCCGCCGCGATAAGCCCGAACGCATAACCAAAGAGTGTTCCTAGCGCAAGCATTGGTGCAAAGATACCGCCTGGCGCACCAGAGCCGAAACAAAGCAGGGTAGTGATCACTCGGCCTAAGAAGATCATCAGCAACACGTTGGTGGTGTAGCTGCCATTAGTGATGTTCGGGATGATACCAATACCACCACCAGTTAATTCAGGTATATAGAGCAGTAATAAGCCAAAGCAACCGCCAAGTAGGGTGCCTGTCATCAAGTAACGTTTACGGTCATTCTTGTGTATCGCCACAAAGAGGTCTTGGGAAAGCGTAATCAGCTTATTGAAAATTACACCAAACAGGCCGAATAACACACCTAACAATAAGAACAACCAAAGTGCATCGAGTTCAGGTGGCTGGTATTGAGGCATTGTGATAACGGCAGATTGGCCATTGATAGAACGAAACACAATGTTGGCTGAAACCGCTGAGATGATGACGGCTTTGATTGATATAAGTGAGTAGCGAAATTGTGGTCTCATCTCCTCAACCACAAACATAATGCCAGCTAGAGGTGCGTTGAATGCGGCAGCTAAACCACCAGCAGCACCTGAAGCCAACAGTGAGTGACGAGTGTCATCATCTTTGACTCGAAAGATATCAGTGACCATACGACCAATACTGCCGCCCATTTGAACGGTTGGTCCTTCGCGACCTAAAACCATCCCTGAGCCTAACGCGCCCATGCCACCAAAGAATTTTACGGGTAATACTCTCCACCATCGAACAGGACGCATGCCGTCCATCGCACCTTCGATTTCAGGGATACCTGAACCAGCTGCTTCTGGAGCAAAGCGGTGAACGAGAAAATAACCAATAAAGGCGAATGCAGCACTAATAAGGAAAGCAGCAAGCCAAAGTGGTAAATGGCTACCGATTTCATCTTTCAGCCAATCGGTACGAGTTTCTGTGATGAAATGAACCGCAACTTCAAAATAGGTACCCACTACACCCGCAAGTACACCCACAATACAAGAAAGAAAGAGAACGGAAGCTGGGGTCTTATCTCTTGAGAGAAATTGATTAATAGCATCCCTTGGCATTTTAGCTAAAAGGGACTGCTTAATTTTCTCTCTTCTGGTCATTGAGGTAAGGTTCCTGAGTTAGTTACGTGGAGCACGTATCAATTATACGCGACCTCTACATATCCTATAGCAATAAAGATGAAAAGTTGAATTCCATTTATGAAATGTGCGTATTCCATAAATGGAACGAACGGTTAATAGTGGAATCACTGTCACAATTTTGATCGATTCTCTCGCGGTAGCTTGAATATCCCCAAAAATGAACCATAGTTAAATCGTAAAGCAACATAACAGACCGCAAGGAGAAGTGAGGTTTTACACACAATTTGGATGGATTCAGAACAAAGTTTTAGTTCCTCGTTAAATGTTCAGGTCGATATTTAAGGCTTCCTGATTCGCGAACTCACGATTGAGTAACGAGGGTGAGGCGTACTGACAAAGTACGCCTTTAGTTCGTTTGGAGCATCCAATTTCCGCATGGTACCTCTCTTGCTTATTTCTACTCTTATCTCTTCTGAACATATTTTTCGCCATACCTCTATTAACCAATCTCAGTATAAACAATCGATTGGGGTCAAATTTTCGGTGATTGAGTATATACTCCCTTAAAAAGGAGAACTGATATGACCAAAAAAGTTCCTACAAACATCATTACGGGTTTCTTGGGTGTTGGCAAAACGACAGCTATTTTGAACCTGCTTAAAAATAAACCTGAGAATGAAAACTGGGCTGTTCTGGTTAATGAGTTCGGGGAAATCGGCATTGACGGCGCATTGATGACAGATCAAGGCGCTTTGATTAAAGAAGTGCCGGGTGGCTGCATGTGTTGTACTGCGGGCGTTCCTATGTCGGTGGGCATTAATGCTTTACTGCGTCAAAAGCCAGACCGTTTATTGATTGAGCCGACAGGGCTTGGTCATCCTAAACAGGTTATTGCGACACTAACTTCAGAACA
Source organism: Vibrio sp. 10N.261.45.E2 (assembly GCF_002875705.1). GTDB lineage: Bacteria > Pseudomonadota > Gammaproteobacteria > Enterobacterales > Vibrionaceae > Vibrio. The sequence continues at coordinate 58,416 of NZ_MCZZ01000120.1, read as the reverse complement.
ATACACACCTTATGTTGATTTAAAAGCGACGCTTGGTTTGGTTGACCCTCGCAATCTATCCAATGAAAAGTACACCTCGAATCAGAACTTCAATGACCAACTAGACAGTGCAGATGTGATTCTTGGTACCAAGGTTGATCTTGTGCATTCTGAAGACATCGATGTGTTTAATGATTGGGTGACGGATCAAACGCCAGCAAAAGTCTTCCATAAGCTCATTCACGATGGTGAAGTGCCATTGGAAGTGTTGGACATTGAAAGAGTACATGGCAGTGCTTCATCTCATATTGAAGCACACCATCACGATCACGCTGAACAAGAGCCTCAATTCCAACTGCCTCCCGGTGAAGCTTTTATCCGTAAAGAGAATAAAGGGCAGGGTTATTTCAGCTGTGGTTGGTTGTTTGGCGCAGAGCATAAGTTTGATTTTGATGCGCTGTTTTCAATGCTGTCGGATCTTACGGCTGAGCGTGTAAAAGCGGTGGTGAATACTGACCAAGGTTGTTACGCATTTAATGTGGCGAACCAAGTTGTATCTGTTAACGAAATTACACTGGATGGCTTTGAATCTCGACTTGAAGTGATTGATTCACAACTCATGCCTTGGGGAGATCTAGAGCAAATTCTACTCAGGTTGTGTGGCATCAAATAGCGCTATTTTTGCTGTTTGAACAAAGGATCTTGGTGTTTACTTCGTTGAAGGTGGAGTAAACACCAGATTAAATGAGAAAGTTTGCGTTATATCACGATAAATGTGAGATAAATCACTCTAATTACTTTATAGTGCTCGGCTGAAATAAGAATGTAGGCTGTCTGCTTAAGGAACCCGTAACAATGTCATTTTCCTCTCAAGGTTTTGCTCCTGAATTAGTCAAAGCGTTGACTGAGTGTGGTTATGAAAAACTCACTCCAATTCAACAAAAAGCGATTCCAATGGCTCGTAAAGGCCATGATATTTTTGCTACTGCTCAAACCGGTACGGGTAAAACAGCGGCATTTTCATTGCCTGTTATCCAACACCTTTTGAACAGCGGTAAAAAAGCGTCTAGAGGAACGGCTCGCGGCCTTATTCTTGCTCCAACTCGTGAGCTTGCTGCGCAGATCGCTCAAAACATCAAAGACTACGTTAAATACACTGAACTAAGCGTTTCTGCTGTTTACGGTGGTAACAAGATGTCTTCACAAGTTCGTCAACTAGAACTGGGTGTGGATATTTTGGTTGCGACTCCGGGTCGTCTAGAAGAGCACTTAGAAGCGGGTAACGTGTCTATTGCTAACCTAGAATTCCTAGTATTCGATGAAGCTGACCGTATCCTTGATATGGGCTTTATCAATGCGGTTCGTAAGATCATGTTGGATGTAGAAACATCTCCGCAAATCATGATGTTCTCTGCAACAACTTCAACTCAGTTAAACCAACTGTCGGTTGATATTCTGCGTAAACCAAAGCGCATCAGTGTTGAACGTGAAAACTCAACGGCTGCAACTGTCGGTCACGTGGTTTACCCAGTGGATCAAGAGCGCAAAACAGAACTGCTTTCTGAACTTATTGGTCGTAAAAACTGGCGCCAAGTGCTTGTGTTCGTGAACTATAAAGAAACAGCAAATGACGTAGTTAAAGAACTTAAGCTAGACGGTATTAAAGCAGTGCTATGCCACGGTGATAAAGCGCAAAGCGCTCGTCGTCGCGCCTTGGATGACTTCAAAGAAGGCAGAGCACGCGTGATGGTGGCAACCGATGTTGCGGCTCGTGGTCTTGATATCGAAGACTTACCACACGTAATCAACTACGACATGCCTTTCCTAGCGGAAGATTACGTTCACCGTATTGGTCGTACAGGTCGCGCTGGTAAGCAAGGTCACGCTGTGTCTTTCGTTAACCGCGAAGAAGAACTGACTGTTGTGCAAGTTGAAAAACTGATTCAACAGCGTATTCGCCGTGTTGAACAACCAGGTTATGAGCCGAAGAAACGTGATGCTTACATCGAGAAGCTGAACACTAAATCGGCTTACAAAAACCGTCAGGGTCGTAAGAACAACGCGAATGATGCGCCACAAGACCAAGCAAGCGCTGAACGCCGTTTGACTATGATGAAGCGAATTAAAAACCGTCGTAAGTAAAATTACGGTTGTTGATGGAAAAGAGCCACTGTAATGTGGCTCTTTTTTGTTGTGTTGCGAAATACTACGTCGCTTCTTTCAAAGGCACATCAACAAGTAACAACACTCAAATTATAATAAGTCGATAAGGTAATAATATGGATAGCGCGCTACTTTTGGCTTTCATTCCCACGTTTTTCTTTGTTTCGATCACCCCAGGCATGTGTATGACGTTAGCCTTAACACTGGGTATGAGTATTGGCTATAAGCGCACATTATGGATGATGGTCGGCGAGTTGGCAGGCGTCGCAGTGGTTTCGGTAGCTGCGGTATTAGGTATCGCATCTATCATGTTGAACTACCCATGGTTATTCACTGGTTTCAAGTTTGTGGGGGCGGGTTACTTGTTCTATTTGGGTGTTCAGATGTGGCGTTCAAGAGGCAAACTGGCGATCAGTACCGACAGCCAAACAACAAAAGTTAGCAATGATTGGGATTTAGTGGTTCAAGGGTTTGTCACTGCGATTGCTAACCCCAAAGGCTGGGCGTTTATGATCTCGTTGCTGCCTCCTTTCATTAACAGTAATAAAGACTTAGCACCGCAGTTGTTGATTCTCGTATCGATTATTCTGGTTTCGGAATTTGTTTGTATGACGCTGTACGCGACAGGTGGAAAGAGCTTAAAGCATATGCTGGGCAAGGCCGATAACGTTAAGTTGATGAACCGCATTGCAGGCACATTGATGATGGGCGTTGGTGTGTGGTTGTTCGTGAGCTAATTCTGAGCAGCGACAACGAGTCGTTAACGAAGTCACCGATTCTTTGTTGAATCGAAGAACTAACCGAATATAAAAAGAGCGATAGGGCATTTGGCCTTATCGCTCTTTTTGATTTTACTGAGCTAGGTAACAAAAACTAAATAACAGAAGTGTTTCTGATCTTGTTTAGCCTACGTATTAAACCGCTATTTCACCGCCGTCTTCACGACGAATCACAACGGTAGATGCTCGTGGACGAACGTTACCTTGAGTTTGAGCCGTTGCATCATCTGATGATGGCCAGTTCGCAGGGTGTTGAATGTTCACAAACAGTGATTTGAAGTCTGGGCTGATGGTAAAGCCAGTCACTTCACAACCGTTTGGACCTACGAAGAAACGCTTTAACTGTGCTTGATTGTTTGCATCAATCACCGCGCTGTTGCCTTGGTCATCCGTTAATTGAGATGGAACGACTGCCAGCATTTGGTCATTGGTGTAACCCGTTACTTCGTCTGCGCCGTTATCAGTCTGAATCCACAGGATGCCACGAGCATCAAACGCCAATCCGTCAGGGCTCGCGAATTGATTCATATCTGTTAGACCAGATCGGTTGATAGACTGATCTTCCACTGCTGGAGAACCAAATACGAAGATATCCCAGTCAAATTCGCTCGCCGTTTTGCCTTCATCCCAACGGATAACATGACCGAACTTGTTATTTACGCGAGGGTTCGCTGAGTTCGCTTCTTTACGCTTGTTGTTGTTGGTCAGTGTTAGGTAAGCTGTGCCTGTCATTGGGTCAACTGAGCACCATTCAGGGCGATCCATTGGCGTTGCACCAACAAGGTCGGCAGCACCTGCTGTATTGATGATAAGTGCTGCTTGAGAGTCAAATGAATCACCTAGCTTACCGCCGTTGGTTGTTCTGCTGCTCAGCGTAAGTGGTAGCCAAGTGCCCGAACCATCGTCATTGAACTTAGCCACATACAGCGTGCCTTTGTCCATGTACTTGTCGCCCGCACTTAGTCGGTTGCTTGGCTCTGCGTCACGCGGGTCCCATTTCGCTTCAGAAACAAATTTGTACAGGTATTCGAAACGAGAATCGTGACCAGAGTAGAATACAATTGGCTCGCCTTCGGTCAACTTACCAAACGTACAACCCTCATGACGGAAACAACCCAGTGCAGAACGTTTTTTCGCGCGAGAGTTCGCTGTGTATGGGTCGATTTCAACAATGTAGCCGTGTCCATGTGCTTCGTTACGGTAATCGTCCATCGGCGAATCAGCGCTTGGTGTTACGTCAAAGCGTGCAAACTCATCTAAGCGTTCTTGTTTGTTACCTGAAAGGGTGTCCCAGCCATAGCGTGTTTTATCCGTCGCAATGCCGATACGTTCTTGTGCTGGTGTTGTTTCGCCTTTATTGACGAAGTAACCCGGCCAGTTCTCTTCACAAGTTAGGTAAGTGCCCCAAGGTGTGTAGCCGTTGCCACAGTTATTCAATGTGCCGCGAGCTTGGCTGCCGTCTTGTGAGAACTTGGTTTTGGTAAATTCACTGTAAGCAACAGGGCCAGACAGATCCATAACGGTTGCGCCAGTGTAGCGGCGGTTAAGGGGATCGTTATCGACCATTACCCATTGGTTGCCTTCAAGTTTAACGCGCACGACACTCACGCCGTGTGCGTTGATCTCTTTGCGAACTTCATCAAGGCTAGGGCGGTTGCCTTCATTGTATGTAGGACCATTAGTGTGCAGTGCTTTTTGGTCGATGTATTCGTGGTTGATCACCAACAAACCATCATTACTGTTGCCATCAAGCGGGAAGAAGTGCATGCCGTCGTGGTGCATGCCCAGTGCGTTTGCTTGATCTTGTGCGTTGTTGGTGCCGTCTTTTGACCAAGCATTACCTTGCTTGTTAAGTGGCGTGCCCCAAGGAACCAGAACTTGTGCGGTGTAGCCTTTCGGTACGACAACACTGTCTGTTAATGAGCCTTTAACCGATTCAAATGCTAGAGTCGCCGTGCTTTTTTGTGCGCCCGTTGCCTGCATTGTAGAGGCGTTAGCTGTGCTGTGCCCCGCTAAACCAAACGCACCAAAGGCGGTCATAGCACTGATACCTAACCCACCTTTCAATACGTTTCTTCTTGAAAGGTTTGCATCTAACACTTCTTCGAAGGGCTTGTTTTTACTCTTGTTAAAACGAGTGCTATCAAATGTTTCCTTGCTCATCGCGACTGCTTCCTATTGGCTGATTTTCTTATTCGTTATTCATGACTTACCCATCTACTAATGAATTAGTTAATAGTTTGGATAAATGTGTGACCAATCGTGAAGCAGTTAAGTGACAGATTTTTATAGATTTGATTAAGGTTTTGTTTCTGTAGCACGATTTTTGCCATTAACACTCTCGTACAATACAAAACTCTTGGGGATTAGGGTGGAACTGTGTATAAATGCTTTATCAAACGAAAAGAGAGACAGTTATGAAATTAGATAAAATCGAAAACAAAAATCGCCGCCTTCGCAAGAAACTATACCTAGGTGAATTCGCAATTCTGGGTTTTGAAGTAAGCTGCAAGACTTCGACTGCTGATTTTGACCAATACGATGTGTTCATTGACGAGTTCATTGATTTTATCGACAGTATCGGTCTGTGCTTTGGTGGCGGCGGCCTTGAGCTGTTTGAAGGTTTCTTATGCTCAATTGAGCGCTACCGTTCAGTAACAGAAGCTGAGCAACTGCAAGTTGCACAATGGCTTGAGGCTCGTGCTGAAGTAAGCAAAGTGGAAGTTAGCGAACTGATTGACGCAAACTACGCGTTCTAATTTGATGTTGTGTTGTTAGTTTAATCTAAAGGTCAAATACGGCTTAAGAACGAGTAACAACAGGCGAAAACAAAGGCCGAATCGGTAAATCGATTCGGCCTTTTTGCGTTTAATTCGCTCCATTTATGTCCTTTACTTTGTTCTTATCTCACTTCCTATGCAAATATGAAATTGATAGGTTTGTCATAAATATCATTACCTTATCGCTACTTATTTTTGCAGTGATAAGTTTGGATAAACTTGTGAGATTTTTATGAGAATTCAATGAAGTTGCTGATAGATTTGATCGCCATTCTTAGAGTCAACAACACCGCAATTCGTTCTAGCAAAGGTAACGGTATATCGCTGTTATTGATTTGTTGGCAACGATAGGACTCAATAAAGGATGGAATCAAAATGAATAAACGCACTCAAACTAGCTTAGTGATCAGCTCGGCTATATTGGCCTTCGGAGCGGCTCAAGTTCAGGCTGCAGAGCTTGAAGTGACTGTCACTAATGCAACCAAAGGGATCTATTTTACACCTATCTTAGCGGCGGCTCATGACTCAAGCTTATACATGTTTAGAACGGGTGAAACGGCTTCTGCTGAATTGAAATCCATGGCTGAAGCTGGCGATATTTCAGGTTTATCTGGTGTCATTGCTAACGCGGGAGGCGTGGTGGTTGAGAACCCAGCTGCCGGAATCTTGAATCCGGGTGTCGCAACTACGTTTGATATCAGCACTGGTGATTTAGAGTACTTATCATTGGGTGCCATGTTGCTGCCAACTAACGACGGTTTTGTTGGTCTAGATAGCTGGAAAATCCCAACGCAAGCGGGCACGTATAAAGCCACTCTAAATGGTTATGACGCAGGTACGGAAGCCAATGATGAGCTGGCGGGCAGTATGCCAAACCCTCCATTTATTACCTTTGGTGCTGGTGGTACTGGCGTAGAAACTGCGATATCAAACGCTAAGGTTCATATTCATCCGGGTAACATTGGTGATAGTGACGCGGCGGGCGGCATTAGTGACCTCGATAGCAGTAGCCGTCGTTGGTTAAACCCTGCAGCAACTATCACGATTGTTGTGAAGTAAGGGGGATCTATGAAAGCTAGAATTCTATTTATCGCTGCATCTGTGGCTGTTTTGGCTGGTTGTCCTGATGATGACGATGATTACTACCGTTACAATGTGAGTGTTACCAACCTCACGCCCAACCAACCCATGTCGCCTCTGGCTGTACTGACTCATAACTCGAGTTTTGACCTGTTTGAAGTTGGACAAAGTGCCTCTGTCGATCTTGAATACTTAGCAGAAGGAGGAAGTAATGCTCAATTGCTTGCGCTCAGTGACAGTGACGCCAATGTTTATCAAGGCATCTCAGGCAATGGGCTGATTCTGTCAGGTGAGCAAGATACTGTATCTATTCGTGTCGACCCAAATCAAGAAGGCTATATCTCTGTTGCTTCGATGTTGGTGAATACTAATGATGCGTTTGTCGGCGAATCCGGTTTGTTACTTAAGTCATTAGCGGTGGGTGACACCTTCGTTATGAATATGAATGTCTGGGATTCAGGAACTGAGCTGAACGATGAGCTTGCCGCAACCATTCCAGGCCCAGCAGGCGGAGGTGAAGGTTTTAATACCACACGAAACGACACCGATGTAGTGAGTTTTCACTCTGGCGTAATCAGCCAAGACGACGGCCTCACGATCTCCGCATTAAGTGGCAATCATCGCTTCCTTAACCCCGGTGCGCGAATCACCATTACTCGCACAGAGTAACTTGGTGAACACGCGATGAAAGAATTCCTGCTCTGTTCCGGTCAATTGAAAGGTGGGCAGACTCAGAATAGAGCAGGGATCATGAATAGTGCTGCGGTAAATATGATGGCAAACATATTGTTGGTTGAAGACGATGATGACTTGGCAGAACTGGTGCAGATGCACCTCAAGTTTCAAGGACATGACGTAGTAAGAACCAATGTTATTGAGAAGGCTCAAACGCTCTATAAAGGTGCTCATTTCGATTTGATCGTACTGGATCGTGGCTTACCTGACGGTGACGGACTCGATTTTTGTCGTTTGTTACGTCAACAAGAAGACTGGACGCCTGTACTGATGCTAACAGCAAGAGACGCAGAGCTAGACAAGGTGTCAGGCTTAGAAGCCGGTGTCGATGACTACATCACGAAACCTTTCAGCGTTCTTGAATTTCAAGCAAGAGTGAGGAACGTTCTTCGCCGTTTGAGCCATGTTGAATCTGCCACTCAAGAGGTTGTGACAACAGAGTCTATTATGAATTTTGGCGGGCTTACCATCCAACCTGAACGCCATCAGGTGTCACTCAATAACCAAGATGTGCCGCTGACTGCAACCGAGTTTACCTTACTTCATTTCTTAGCAACCCGCCCAGGGCGTGTGTATAGCAAAGACGAGCTGCTCGATCATGTTTGGAACACTCATCACTCTGGCTACCACCATACTGTGTGTAGCACAGTCAATCGTCTAAGAACCAAGCTTGCGATGCCAAATAGTGATGATGATTTCATTAAAACGGTTTGGGGTGTTGGTTATAAGTTTGAGTCAAAAGCTTAGGTTTATGTGCCGCGTCCTAAGCTAGCGGTTCTTTGAGGAGAGAGCATGAGTTTTAAATCACGTTTAGTGCTGTTCACAAGTTTGTGGTTTCTGCTCGTGAGTGTGGTGATTGCTTACACCTATCATTGGCAAAAAGAGACCATCGAACAGAGAACTAAACAGAGCTTGCACAAAGAGCTCGCGGTTCATATGCGCGATGATAACCCTCTGATGATTGGTACCGACTATAACCCTAAAGCGCTCAAATCCATATTCCACACTTTGATGTTGATAGGCCCAGACTTCGATATCTATTTCCTCGACAGTCAGGGCAAGATTACGACTCATGCTGCGCCAGAAGGCACTGTGTTAGCGAACCAGATAGACCTAGCGCCTATTCAACAGTTTTTAAACGATGAGCCATATCCAATTCTGGGGGAGGATCCGATCAATCCGGGTTCTCGCAAGGTGTTTTCTGTGGCAGCGATTGAAGAATTAGGTTCTACTGTTGGTTACCTGTATGTTTTGATTGGTAGTAATCGCCACACCGTAATTGCCAATTCACAGGTCGACACGCCATACATTGCGCTAGCGGGGCTCATGCTGATCTCTATCTTCGGCTTTGCGGTTGGGGCTTATCTGCTGGTCAAACGTAGCCTGTTAAACCCAATAGAAGCAGTAACCAACAAGTTGCAACAACAAGCCGAGCATGATTTTCGTTTAGATCCAAACTTCATCCATCAAGTCCCAGAGTTGGTGCCGATTGCACGTTCTTATCAATTGATGGCGAAGCATATTCAACAGCAATTTTTGCAACTTGAATATCAGTCGTCACATCGCAGACAAAGCTTATTGCAGCTCAGTCATGATTTGAAAACACCATTGTCGAGCGTGTTGGGTTATCTAGAAACGTGGAAGATTCAAAACCCACAATCAGACCCGCTAATTGACGTGGCTTACCGTAATGGCAACAAGTTGTCTGAACAACTACATTCGCTGCTAGATAGCGCCAAGAATGATAACCCCGTACCTACCTATCAATACGCATCAATCGATCTTAATGGGTTGCTAAGCGAGTGCTTAGAAACGATTCAAAGCCAGTATCGCAACAAGAATGTGGAGTTGAACGTGAATATGCCTAATGGTATCAAGGCTGTGGGTGACAGTAGTTTGCTTGAAAGGCTGATTTTAAATTTGCTAGATAATGCGTTGAGGCATAGCCCAAGTGGCACTGTGGTGTCGTTAGATGTTGGTTTTGAAGAGAATTCGAAGCGGGTGAAGGTGGTGATTCACAACGAGGTTGAACAGGAAGCGCCGAATGGTTCATTGGGTATAGGAACCAAGATCGCTCAGTCGATACTGATGTTGCATCACAGTGTGCTAGAAACAACAAAGGCAGAGAACTCATTTCAGCAAAGCTTTTACTTGCCTTCGGTATAGCTCTATCTGCCTTCGGTTTAGCTTGATGTGTTCTTACGTAGAAGTAACGTTAAGCGTCTTTACTGTCTTCGTTGCCTTCGTTCACTTTCGCGTAGAAGTGAAGCAGCTCCGTTAATTCTTTAACCCAGCCAAACGCATCTTTAGGTGCATTCTTTAAGATCTTTTCTACTTTCTCACAGTGCACTTCGATTGCGATTGCTTCTTCAAGGTTGAAAGAAATTGAGTAGAAGTGCCAAAGCAGTAGGCGAGTCATACGTTCGATGTTCTGTTGCGAGCTTTCGGACTCCGAAAAGGCTAGGTTTACTTCACCAAGTGCGATAGCGGTCATTCGAAGCATTGCGTCAAATTTCGCCGATTGCATGCGTTCTTCGCTGATGACTTCTTCTTGCTCGAACGTAAACAATTCCGTCATTGCATCTTCAGGAACAAGGCGATGAATCATTCTTAAACTAAATTCTTCTAGTTCATGGCGAGGCATGGTGATTAAGCAATTTAAGGTGTAGTCGCGTTGCATGGTGTTCTCTTGGATCTGCAAAAAGGTCGGACAGTTTAATGGAGAAGCGAGTTTAGAAAAAGCAGATTTTAGATAAGCCTACCTTTGTAGGCTGATCTGGGGTTCACAGACCTAGAAACGAGCGTTCGAACTGATCGAAATAGTGCAAGTTCACGCCTTTACGCTTTGCTATGGCTTGGCGGTTGGTAATGCATCGACTGGTCATTTTTCATGAAAATGTTGCTTGCGACCAAACTGCCGATGCAAATCGAACCAAGGGCGAGCCATGTCATCATATCTGGAATCTCATTAAAAAGCGGGATTGCCAATAAGGTTGCCACAGCGGGTGTTGCACTACCAAAGGCGGCAGAGCGTTCAGCCCCTAATGTATTAACAGCATATAAATAAGTGAACGCAGCGATTAAACCCGCTCCAACGCCTTGCACTGCAGAGTGAACGGCAAGCTCTGCGAAAGGCCATTGAGCGATAGGTGTATCCATTAAATGGCTAGGGAGTACACCTGTCAGGATAAGAAGCACCAATAGAAAAGTAGAGCAAAGAGAAATAAAACCCGCACTGACCAACGCATTCAGGTTAGCAACACGGGCTGAGATTGTGAAGGTTGCCCACATTAAGCTCCCGCACAAAAACAACAAGTGGCCTTTGGTGTATTCAAAATTGAAGCTGCTTAAGCTATTTCCTAGAAATAACACTATCCCGAGCAAAACCAGACCTAAGCCTACGACACGGTGTCGACTGAGCGGTTGCTTAAAAAAGAGTACTGCGATTCCTGTGACGAACAGCGGAAGCGTGCCCGGAACAAGAGCACTGCCATGTGATACAGGAACGAACTGCATGGCCGTTCCTGCAACAAGCAGATAAGGCAATCCGCTACCTAAAAACATACCCGTTAGATATCGTTTAGGGACGATGGCAATGGCACTCCGCGCTTTCAACACCAAAGGAAATAGCGCCAAAGCAGGAATGAGAAATCGTGTGAGAGCGATATCTGCAGGTGTTAGATCTGAATTTGCGCCGCCTTTGAGAGAAAGAAAAAAGCTCGCCCAAATGAGTAGCGTGACAATTATAGATAAGTAGCCAAGATTCATAACATAAAAGGAAAGTGGGTGATGACTCATTATGAAATAGTTGGTGTGCCACAGGTTGGCAACTTTTGTTCTAACTGGAGCTGTCATTGATGATTTTTGCTAATATTTGATAAATAATTAACGGATTTGACTAATGTTTGGTAAATACTATGGATAGAATTGATAGACATCTTCTCGAACTGCTACAAAAAGACGGCAGATTAACCACGGCAGAGCTTGCTGATGAAGTGGGTCTATCACCTTCACCTTGTGCAAGGCGGATCAAAAGGTTAGAAGAAAAAGGGATTATTGATGGTTATCGTGTGAGCTTGTCACGAGAACAAGTCGGCATCGCAATGAGTGTGTTTGTTGAGGTGAGCCTAAACAACCACCAAGAAGTGTCGATAGATAAGTTTGAAGCGGCTGTTGTAGAGATGGAAGAGGTCATCAGTTGCCACGTTGTATCTGGGGCTTATGACTATTTGCTAGAAGTGGTTAGCCCGAACTTGATGGCCTACGAGGCATTTACAAGAAAACTTCAAAGGCTCTCTAACGTGAAAGATATTCATACCCACCTTGCGATAAGACAAGTAAAAGGCAATGCGCCATTACCGGTTTATATGGGTTAGAAAGAAGGTACGGGGAGACTCTATAGGGTGAAATGAGCTGAAAACGAAATGATTTGGCTGTAGAAAGAGAGTGCAGTGGCAAGTACCTATCTTCTAGCAAACAGTAGACCTGAAGAAATAAAAAACGGAGCACCTAGTGAAAGGTACTCCGTATATGATAGGTGCAAAACTTAGTGATACTTAAAGTTAGAGATTGAACAATCCCCGGTTTGTGCGTTAATTCTGAATGAAAAAGCATGTGAATGATAATCCACACCGTCATTCCAAATTGTCTCTCCAAATATCTTACATAGCTCTAGCTCACTTACTGAACCGAACTCTTCCATGTGTTTAGCTACGGATAAAAGTTTACCTCTTATCTCTGCAGTCCATTCCGTGTTACTCAAGCAGTTGAAAGCCATAGTTTTTTGCATATTACCTAGCCAAAATGTTTCTTGTTATTAAGTTATATGAAGATTCATGATAACAATTTTCTGGCGTTTGTAAATCTATTTTGTGATGAATATCTCACATACTCACTTGCATCGGTTGGAAATTGAACTTCTTTGTTGATAGTTAGCACATTAGTTTTACAAGTTATTGATAAAGCTTTGATTAACGCATTATTAAAATATTATGAATGGGGTTGAGCATACTTATCTGAAAAGTCCAGTCGTTCAAGTGAGGAAACCCAAAGGTGATTTCAGTTTGGTGTGTCTTCTATTTGCAGGTTAGTTTGACGTGCTTCATCAATCATCGTCGCTTCTTTGCGGTATCTTGATGATAGCTGACGGAATTTTTCACTGAGTGTATGGAGATCTCTCAATAGTGATTGTGAGCTTTGTACGTGCACTTGAGCGCTTTCAGCCTGACGCGGGAGTTTGTCTTTGGTGCAGTGTTTGGCGATGTTTTTCCATGAATACTCTAACGACTGAGCGCCTTCGAGTTCAGTAGACACTACGTACGCCTGTTGTAACAAAACCTCAGAGACGTCATACGCGGTATTCATATGACTATTGAGCTGCATATTAAACTTTTGTTCATACTTTGCCCTAAGCTCAATGACCTGCTTTTCATTAAAGTGTTTAGATAACAGTGTTTGTGATTCATAGGTAGAGAGAACTTGGTTGAACTCTTTGGTGTACTGATTATAACGACTTTCAAACGAGAGTTGACGATCCAACAGCGCTTGCCAGTTTTCACGGTCACAATGATTCGCTAGAGCGACATTGCCACTCAAAGGTACGCATAAAATGATCACTTTCTCCCAAAAACTCATGACTTTCCTCAACTTACTGTGCTCTCTATTGAGAGTATAGATGAGCAGGAGAATGAGTTGATGTACACTTGAGGCATACCTATAACGGAATAGCTGGTGGATTTAATGAAAAAAGCGCTGATCGCTTTACTTGTGTTGTTGATATTGGGCGGAGGAGGAGCGGCATACTACTTCTTGGTCATGAACAAAGACCCAATTCCACCAGAACAAACGGACGAGCCTGAGCAAGAAGTTACTAAGCAATCAGAATCTGATCTCGCACCCATCATGGATCTTCAACCTGAACCAGAACAGACGGAATTTTACGTTTTGGAGAGAAAGCTTGAAGTGGTTGAACAACCTGAAGTCGATGGCTTAATCACAGATTACCTCTACAAAGGAGAAAAGGTCGAAGTACTTGAGAAGCAAGGTGAATGGGCTCGCATCTCAGATTACATCGTCCTAAAGGAAGGTGGTCCACAAACTGCGGAGTGGGTTGCTATGTCAGGTTTATCGAATGATGAAGTGATTATTTCAGAGAAAGAAAGTAAAGAGATATTGGATTCTTATTTGGTAAAATCTGACGATCTTAAGATCCACCAAGAGAAATTCCGTAATGCGGTCGCAAAGCTGATTTCTGAGGGCGAATGTGCCCCAAGTGATTTCGAAGAATTAGGCGGTTGGGTGAAATCGGTGAAGTACAGTGAGCGAGATGTCTATTTTATTTATTGCGGTGGGCTGTCCCTTGAAAACAAAATTTATCTTGATGTAAATACAAATGAAATATTTACTAAGTAGAATCCAATTCGCTATTAATATCAGATATGTTTATAGCGATTAGCCTTTCTATTTATTGATTTATATCGAAAGCCCACTCTCTTGAGAGTGGGCTTTTTCATTGCCTATTCAATTTTACTCATCGAGTTAGATTGTTAGTTGGTGTGATTTTAATATTTACTTATATTGAATTTGATATAGAAACACCTCGATAGATTTATTAATAGTAAATAGCAAGCTCGATATTATTCCTACGATCAATTGTTTACTTTTTCAATATTGCATTCTTATTGAAACAAGTTGAGGAGTGTAATTTTATTTATTGTAAACAAAGGCTTATCGACTTGATGATAAAAGTGAAATTAAATAAACCTTACTAATATCATAGTCTTGCATTGCTTTACATGTGCGTAACATTTCATCGGTTTTGGGATGCAAGTCTAGTTTTTAATCATGATACGAAAATATTTTATATCTGTAATAATACCGTTTGTTTTTGAGCTGTAGGGTTTAATTAAAGCAAAACGTAAATTTTTATTATCGACTAAGACATTATCTTATTAATATCATTGTTATTTAATTGCTTGTAAGGGATGGAACCATTAATGAAAAAGCTTGCTTTAATTACAGGGTCAAAAGGCGGTATCGGCTCAGCAATTTCCTCTAAATTAGTTGCAGACGGTTATCGAGTAATCGCGACTTATTTTACTGGAAATTACCAATGTGCATTGGATTGGTTTAATGAAAGGCAATTCACCGAAGATCAAGTGAGATTGTTTGAATTAGATGTGACCAATACTGAGGAGTGTGCGTTGAGCTTGAGCAAGTTGTTAGAAGAAGAAGGCACCGTGGATGTATTGGTTAATAACGCGGGAATTACACGTGATAGCTTCTTTAAAAAGATGGATGCGGCAGCGTGGAAAGATGTGATTGAGACGAATCTCAACAGCCTATTCAATGTGACTCAGCCTCTATTTGCATCAATGTGTGAAAAAGGTAACTGCCGAGTCATCAACATCTCTTCCGTCAATGGTCTTAAAGGTCAGTTTGGGCAAACGAACTACTCGGCAGCGTAAGCTGGAATGATTGGTTTTTCTAAAGCTCTGGCAGCGGAAGGAGCGCGCAGCGGTGTAACAGTAAACGTGATTGCCCCTGGCTATACAGCGACCCCTATGGTTGAGCAAATGAAGCCTGAAGTACTTGATTCAATCAAGAACCAAATCCCGATGAAACGCTTGGCATCGCCTGTTGAAATTGCAGACGCAGTGGGCTTTTTAGCGAGTGCATCTGGCGCGTACATCACAGGCGAGACACTGTCTGTGAATGGCGGCTTGTACATGCACTAATTGGCGCAACAGAAGGGAATGATGGAAAGAGTATTTATTGTTGCGGCGAAGCGCACTCCTATTGGTGCATTCACTGGGTCGCTAAAAAACATATCTGCGGGTGAGCTAGCTGGCGTTGCGATCAAAGGTGCACTTGAGTCTGTCGAGCTTTCGTTAGATGCGATTGATGAAGTGATCGTCGGTAACGTTATTTCTGCTGGGCAAGGCATGGGTGTAGCGCGTCAAGCTTCAATCTACTAAAGAAACGCCAGCGTACGGCGTCAACATGACGTCACTTTTGATACCGATGAGTATCCGAAGTCAGACGCTACATTCGAAGGTCTACAAAAGCTACGCCCAGCCTTTGATCGTGAAGGCTCCGTAACGGCGGGTAACGCTTCTGGCATTAATGATGGCGCGAGTGCAATCATCTTAGCGTCTGAGTCGGCGGTAGCGAAATATGGCTTAACACCATTAGTGGAACTGACCAGTTACGCACAGTCAGGTTTGGACCCAAAGATTATGGGTTTAGGTCCTGTAGAAGCTGTTTCTAAAGCGCTTGATAAAGCTAATCTTACTCTCGAAGAAATCGATTTGTTTGAATTGAATGAAGCGTTTGCAGCACAAGCTCTTGGCGTGATGTACCAATTGTCAGAGCAGCATGACTTGCCACTTGATGCGTTCAAACCAAAGGTCAACGTTAATGGTGGTGCAATCGCGCTTGGCCATCCTTTAGGTGCGTCCGGCAATCGAATTATCGTTTCACTTATCCATGAAATGCTTGAACAGAAAACGACTTATGGCGTTGCTTCACTCTGTGTGGGTGGGGGAATGGGAACCGCTGTTTTGCTAAAGGGTATTGATGGTTAGAACCTGATATATCGCTAGCAAGCTTTAAATATCGAATCAGCTCTTCTAAGCATCGGGAGTTAATCGATGAGCGTTGGCTGAAACGATAGTGACACAAATTTATTAAACTATGTATTCATCAGGAGTTACTTATGTACACGGATATTTTCAAAACAATTACTGACCAAACTGAAAAGCAATTTGAACCGTACTTAAAGTTCAATAAGTTGGTTGCAAAGAACGTCCAAACGATGACTGAACTGCAAATGAATGCAATGCAGACTTACACGGACATGGGCCTTGCACAAATGAAAGCAGTGACTGAGATCAAAGATGTGACTAGCCTAACGGCTTTCAACAGCCAGCAGCTCGCAGCGCTAACTCAACTATCTCAACAGATGATGAGTGATAGTTCAAAGCTTCAAGCAGTGGCTAAAGAGTTCAAAGAAGATGTTGAAACACTAACAACTGAAAACTTGAAAACAGTTACACCTGCATAAATTTAATCGCCATCGAGTTAGCGCAGTGTTTATTGTGAGGCTCGGTGGCGATTTTCCGATTATTGGAGTCATGTTATGTTTCAACACTTCTTTTCGGACTACCTTGTTAAACTTCAACAAACGAACCAGCAATGGTGGGAAAGCTTTGAACAAAACAAGGAAGCCGCGCAATCTCCCCTAAACCAAGCGATGCAAGAATTGAACTTTGATGATGCATCAAAAATCTTCGAGCAAGCCGCTAACCAACCTGCAGTTCTACTTCAGTTACAATCTCAATGGTGGGAACAGCAACTTAAGATCTGGCAGAATGCCGCGCTGATGGGTAACACTGAGAGTGTTATCTCAGAAGACCGCAGCGACAAGCGCTTTATTGATGAGGCGTGGAAAAACGATCCGTTCTACAGCTTTATTAAGCAATTCTATTTGTTATTCAGCAAAAGCTACATTGACACCATCAACTCGATTGATGGTATTGACGAGAAAACCAAAGAGCGAGTGGCGTTCTTTTCACGTCAGGCAATCAATGCACTCTCTCCAAGCAACTTTATTGCAACGAATCCAGAGTTGATGAAACTGACGCTTGAACGAAATGGTGAAAACCTTCTTGACGGTTTAGAGCAGTTACAAGCAGACGTTGAAGCAAGCGCCGATATACTCAAGATTCGAATGACCAACAACAACGCCTTCAGATTGGGTGTGGATGTCGCGAACACGGAAGGTGATGTTGTCTTCCAAAACGATCTGTTCGAACTGATTCAATACTATCCAAAGACACCGCAGGTAAACGCGACCCCTTTGTTGATCGTGCCGCCGTTTATCAACAAATACTACATCCTTGATCTTCGTGAGAAGAACTCGATGGTGCGTTGGTTGCTCGAACAAGGACACAGCGTATTCATGATGTCTTGGCGTAACCCAGGTGAAGCGCAGAAAGACACTGAGTTTGGTGACTATGTCACGGAAGGTGTGGTTAAAGCCGTTGCTGCGATTGAAGACATCACTGGCAAAGAACAAATTAATGCAGCCGGTTACTGTATTGGCGGTACGGTGTTAGCTTCTACTGTTGCTTACTACGCTGCGAAACGGATGAAAAAGCGCATCAAAACCGCGACATTCTTTACTACCTTGTTAGATTTTTCCCAACCGGGAGAGGTAGGCGCGTATATCAATGAGACAATCATCAACGCGATTGAAAAACAAAACGACGCCAAAGGTTATATGGACGGTCGCTCATTGAGCGTGACATTCAGTTTGCTGCGTGAAAACAGCTTGTATTGGAACTACTACATTGATAACTACCTCAAAGGCAGCAGCCCAATGGAGTTTGATCTTCTGTACTGGAATAGTGACAGCACAAATGTGGCGGCCAAGTGTCATAACTTTTTGTTGCGAGAGCTTTATCTTGAAAACAAACTGGTTGAAGACAAAGGTGTCAAAATGGGCGGTGTTTGGATTGATCTCAATAAGATAAAAATACCAAGCCACTTCATTTCAGCCAAAGAAGATCATATCGTGCTGTGGCAGGGGACGTATCGCGGTGCTTTGAATACTGGCGGAAACAAGACGTTCGTGCTTGGCGAGTCGGGTCATATTGCGGGTATTGTTAACCATCCAGACAAGAAGAAGTACGGGTATTGGCTGAATGACAACTTAGACGACTCGGCAGATGAGTGGTTAACTAACGCTACTCATAATGAGGGCTCTTGGTGGACACACTGGAATCAGTGGCTACAAGGTTTTGAAACGGATGAAAAAATCGAACCTTTCAATCAAGGTTCAGAGCTTAACCCTGTGATTGGCAAAGCGCCTGGTAACTATGTAAAACAAGTATTGCCGATTGTTGATAAAGAGAATTGTGATAAAGCGACTGCAGATAAAGAAACACCAGAAGAACAAGCCTAGGGTATAAACTCAGCTAAAATAATTAGAATACGCAACGTCATATAATAAAAAAGCCACTGAAATCAGTGGCTTTTTCGTGTCTACCCATATTAGGTAAACGTAGTTTCGACTCTAGTCGATTTCTTTGTCTTTACCCATAGATAAAATCCAAAGAGATACGGCTGCAACACCTGCGAAGCCGCCAAGAATGATAACTGGCATAGCGCTGTAACCTAGGATGTGCCAAATTACGCTTTCTAAAGTACTCATTCAATTGCTCCTTATTGCCAGCCTTCAACGCCGTGCATGTCTGGTAGTTTGTGTGCAATACCTTTGTGACAGTCTACACACGTTTTTTCACCAGAAGCTAGCGCAGTCGAGTGTTGTTTCGCACTACGAGGGCTCTGCTCTGAGAAGTCCATGTAATCGAACTGGTGACAGTTACGACACTCAAGTGAATCGTTCTTTTTCAGTCGAGCCCATTCGCGTTCCGCTAGGTGAGCACGACGTGCTTTGAACTTTTCTTCAGTATTGATGGTTTTCGCAATAAAGTGTGCATATAGCTCTTTAGATGCTTGAACCTTACGAACAATTTTATCTGTCCATTCATGAGGTACGTGACAATCTGAACAGATAGCACGAACACCAGAGCGGTTAGAGTAGTGAATTGTCTCTTGGATTTCAGCAACGATAGGTGCGTGACAGCCAGAACAGAACTCTTCCGTGTTGGTTGCCTCCATACCTGTGTTGAATGCACCCCAGAACAAAAGACCACCCGAGAAACCCAAGAACAAAACAACGCCTACGGCTGCTTTACTTGGTGTCGCGAGTCTTTTCCAAAACGCTTTAAGTAATTTTATCATATATAGCCTCTCTTACAGTCCGGCTACGATTAACGCAGTGAATCTACAGGTTTGAACTCGTTCTCAACTAGTGGCTTAGCATTAGCTTGAGGTACGTGACACTGTAGACAGAAGTAACGACGAGGTGATACGTCTGCAAGTACCGCATCTTCACGGTTCATGTAGTGAGTAACACTCACTTTAGTAGCACCCATTTCTTTTGCGTTTTTCCAGCTGTGGCAAGAAAGACACTTGTTAGCGTTAAGAGAAACTTCATAGCTACGAATAGTATGAGGCACTAGAGGTGGTTGGTATACGTAGTCGCTCTCAAGTACTTGGTCACGAGGGAACTTTTTGAAGTCATCTGCTGCGCGAGTCGCTTCAAGTTCACTTGCACCACGTAGAGATTCTACGCCACCAATGCCGCCTGGGTTATCTAGCTCAGCTTGAGCTGCACCAGCTAGCAAAAGACCAGCTGATAGTAGGGCAGTAATCAGTTTTTTCATGGTTAATTTCTCCGCCTAAAGGCTAATTCTTTGAGTGGACTACTTCTTTCAAAAAGTAACGAAAAAAGTAGTCGCAATATTAAATACGTTAGATCTTGTATCTAGGTTCTAAAAGCACTTGGCGCTTAAGAAACCTTAGTGATCTTAACTGGACACTTCTTGTAATCCGTCTGCTTAGACAGAGGATCCGTTGCATCCAAGATCAACTTGTTGATCAGAATTCTTGCATCAAAGAATGGTACGAATACCAAGCCTTGTGGTGGACGGTTACGGCCACGAGTTTCAACACGAACGCGTACTTCACCACGTTTGTTTTCGATAAGAACTTCATCACCACGGCGAAGGCCACGAGCTTTAGCATCAGCAGGGTGGATGTAACAAAGTGCATCCGGTACTGCTTTGTAAAGTTCTGGTACACGACGAGTCATAGTACCTGTGTGCCAGTGCTCAAGAACACGACCGGTACATAGCCACATATCGTACTCATCGTTTGGTACTTCTGGTGGCGCTTCGTATGGCGCATTGATGATCAGTGCTTTACCATCTGGCTTACCGTAGAAGTCCCAGTCAGAACCTTTCTTAGCGTATGGATCTGAACCTTCTTTAAAGCGCCATAGCGTTTCTTTACCATCAACAACAGGCCAACGTAGACCGCGTACTTTGTGGTAAGTGTCGTATGGTGCTAAATCGTGACCATGGCCGCGACCAAAGGCTGCGTATTCTTCGAATAGACCTTTTTGTACGTAGAAACCTTGTGCTTGTGCATCGTCGTTAAGCTCTTGAGCTTCAGACAGTGGGAATGCATCAACGTTACCGTTTTTGTAAAGCACGTCGTACATGGTTTTACCACGGTACTCAGGCGCTTTAGCAAGAAGCTCTTCGCCCCAAACTTCTTCAACTGTGAAGCGTTTAGAGAACTCCATGATTTGCCATAAATCAGACTTAGCATCACCAACGGTTTTAACTTGTTGGTACCATGCTTGTGTACGACGCTCAGCGTTACCGTAAGCACCCTCTTTTTCGATCCACATTGCTGTTGGAAGGATAAGGTCTGCTGCTTGCGCGGTAGCGGTAGGGTATGGGTCTGAAACAACAATGAAGTTGTCAGGGTTACGGTAACCTGGCAAACGTTCAGTGTTGATGTTTGGACCAGCTTGCATGTTGTTGTTACACATTACCCAGTAAGCGTTGATCTTGCCGTCTTTAAGCATACGGTCTTGAACAACGGCGTGAGCGCCAGGCTTGCCATTTAGAGTGCCTTCTGGAAGTTTCCAGATTTTTTCTGAGATCTGACGGTGTTTAGGGTTAGCAACCACCATATCTGCAGGTAGACGGTGAGAGAACGTACCAACTTCACGAGCTGTACCACACGCAGATGGTTGGCCAGTGAGTGAGAATGGGCTGTTACCCGGAGTAGAAATCTTACCTGTAAGAAGGTGGATGTTGTACACAAGGCTGTTCATCCAAACGCCACGAGTATGTTGGTTCATACCCATAGTCCAAAGTGACATTACTTTGATGTTTGGATCCGCGTATTGCTTAGCTAGCTTGATCAGGTCGTCTTGAGATACACCTGACATTTCAGACGCTTTCTCAACCGTGTATTCAGCAACAGACGCTTTGTAATCTTCGAAGCTAATGTCAGTCATTGCGCCTGAGTTAGGGTTCGCAGCAGCTTTCTGTAGTGGATCATCGTCACGAAGGCCGTAACCGATGTCTGTTGTTGCTTGCTTGAAGTTCGTGTGCTTGTTCACGAAGTCCCAGTTAACCGCATCGTTTTGAATGATGTAGTTTGCTACGAAGTTCGCAATTGCAAGGTCAGACTGAGGGTTGAAGATGTAACCAGTGTCAGCAAGCTCGAAAGAACGGTGGTAGTAAGTAGACAGTACGTTTACTCTAACATGTGGGTGGCTTAGACGACGGTCTGTAATACGAGTCCATAGTACTGGGTGCATCTCTGCCATGTTTGAACCCCACAGTACGAATGCGTCTGCGTGTTCAAAGTCATCGTAACAACCCATTGGCTCATCGATACCGAAAGTACGCATGAATGCGCCTACCGCTGAAGCCATACAGTGACGAGCGTTTGGATCGATGTTGTTTGAACGGAAACCCGCTTTCATCATCTTAACGGCTGCGTAGCCTTCCATAACCGTCCATTGGCCAGAACCGAACATACCAATACCTGTTGGACCGTTCTTCTTCAGTGCAGCTTTCCATTTCTCAGCCATTACGTCGAAAGCTTTGTCCCATGATACTGGTGCGAAGTCACCATCTTTATGGAACTCACCATCTTTCATACGAAGTAGAGGCGTCTCAAGACGGTCTTTACCGTACATGATTTTTGAAAGGAAGTAGCCTTTAATACAGTTTAGGCCTTTGTTTACAGGTGCTTCCGGGTCGCCTTGAGTCGCAACCACTTTACCGTTTTGAGTACCTACTAGTACCGAACAGCCCGTACCACAAAAACGACAAGGCGCTTTATCCCACGTGATTTTTGTTTGATCAGAGCTAGCGATCAGGTTGGTTGCTGTTGCCGGTAGAGTTACACCTGCAACGGCTGCCGCTGATGCAGCTGCGTTTGCTTTCACAAACGCACGTCTTGTCATTTTCATACTTCACCCTCAAGTTGAGAATTGTTGCTTCCAGTTTCTAAATCCGTTTCGTCCAGTCCAGTTTCGATTTGGTGGTAAACCAAAGCTGTCCCTAAAACGTTCGTAATATTATTAATTTCTTCAATGGTATCCGTTACAAAACCTTGGTTTTCGGTTTCTAGGACCACTATGATTTTGCCTTCCGGGCTACTGCCGTAAATCTCTGCATTATCGAATTGCTCGATTTGTGCTTTGATCTCGTCTAGATGCTCTGGGCTCACATGCACGACTAAACTTGATATATGCACTTCATTTAGTGCCATAAATTGCTCTCGTTATTTTTGTTTTATGCATTACTCACAAGAATAGCTGAAGTAGGGCAAACTGCTACGCAGGCTCCACAACCGCTACACTCATCTAACTTGATTTTTGGTAGAGCAACACTGCCTGCTCTAAGTTGAAATTGAATGGCCATAGGTTCACACATGTCACCACAGCTTCGGCATTCAACATTTTGCTGAGCTAAGCACTTATCAGAGATCTGCGCTTTAGCTTGCCAAGGCTCTCCTTGCTTTGGCTTAAAAATAGGTTCAGGACAAACATCTGCACATTGGTAGCAGAAAGTACATTCATCGATAGAAAAGTCGACAGTAGGAAACCCACCATCGCCAGCTATGATTATCTTAGTCTCACAATTCTCAATGCATTTACCGCAGCGAGTACAGTCATCTGCAAAGCTTTCTAGGTTTTCAATCCAAGGCAAACGAATCTGGCTTGAATCAACTTTTCGTCTTGAAAACAGACGGCGTTTTGATAGATCGACCACTAGATACCCATAGATGTTGCTAAGATGTTGTAATTGTAGGCCATTATTCCATTAATATCTTGTAATTTGTCCTCATAAGTAGTGTAGTTTTAGAAACAATTGTATAAATACCCCCTTAGGGCTAATTGGGGGCATATATTGTCATAGATCAATAAATTACGGAGCGAGTGATCACATATTGAATGGAGCTATGATTTTTGATGTGTGACAATACATTATTGCTGGCAAGTCATTTATCAATAGGAAGGCACTTTTGCTTATTAAACCGGTTTCATCTGTAACAAGTACGATAGCTAAATCCTTACTTTCTATACTGCTGTTGTCGGTTGCTACGACAGGTTTTGCCATCTTTACTTTAGCTTCTAGTTTGAATGATGCGGAAGCGGTTAACGTAGCTGGTTCAATGCGTATGCAGAGCTACCGTTTAGCCCATGATATTCAAATAGAATCCGTCGATTATGATTCTCATATTCGTGAATTCGAAAGTTCGCTTTATTCTCCTTCGATGACCAACTTAGTCAGTTGGAATGTTCCAGCTGACATTACACAAGACTACTACCTGATTATTGGCCGCTGGCATGAACTGAAACAGGTCTTGAATAGCGAAGAACGCGACCACTATCTCGTGCTGGTTGAAAACTTTGTGGCTGAAATCGATGGCTTTGTTTATAAACTGCAAGAGTTCTCTGAAGACAAGCTAATAAAGTTGGCGTGGGCTGGTGGTATCGGCCTCGGTGGAATTCTGGTCATATCTCTTTTTGTTGTTCACTTTGTACGTAAACAAGTTGTTAAGCCGCTACATGCGCTCGTTGGAGCCAGTCAGCGAATCAAAAACAGTGACTTTGAAGTGGAGTTAAAGGTTACCAACAACAACGAACTGGGCATTCTGACTAAAACGTTTAACTCGATGGCTAAAGATTTGGGTGTGCTTTATAGAAACTTGGAGTCTGTCGTGGACGCTAAGACGGTAGAGCTGCAAAATGCTAACCAATCTTTGCAGGCGCTTTATCACTCTTCACAAGAGCTGACCGTAACACGTATCGCCCCAGAAAATTTCCGAGCCATTCTGCAGCACTTAGTCAGCTTAGAAGGGATCGAGTCTTTAAGGCTTGAGATAGTCGATAGTTCGGGTCGCTCATTGATTATGGACGAAGGGTATGATTCGAACTTGGATTATGAAAAATTTGAAATGAAGTTGGATGATAATGAGCTTATCTTAGGCTATTTATATTGTTCATATCATCATGGTCATTCAACCAAGACGCTTATTGAGAGTTTTATCCAACTCTTATCACGCGCTATCTATTATAATCGAGCACAAAAGAAAGCCGAGCAGCTTATTATTATGGAAGAGCGTGCAACAATTGCGCGTGAACTGCATGATTCACTGGCTCAATCGCTGTCGTACTTGAAAATCCAAGTAACGTTGTTGAAGCGTGTTATTGGCAAATTGCCGGAACAGCAGCACCGAGAGCAGTCTGAACAAATTGCGTCGGAAATCGGCAACGGTTTAGCTGATGCCTATACTCAATTACGAGAGCTGCTCACTACATTTAGGTTGACCATAAAAGAGGGCAACTTTGGAGATGCTTTGAGCACCATGCTTGAACAGCTCAGTGAAAGAACAGATGCGAAGATTAAGCTAACCAATAATCTTTCATCTATTGAGCTTGATGCACACAGTCAGGTTCACTTGCTTCAGTTGATTCGTGAAGCAACAATAAATGCAATAAAACACGCCAATGCCGACTTGATAGATGTATGCTGTATCGATGAGGACGGTGAAGTATTAGTCGTGATTAAAGATAATGGAGATGGCTTTGATCCAAGTAGTTCGAAGATGAACCACTACGGGATGAGCATTATGCAGGAGCGTGCGGCAAGACTGAATGGCGACTTAACGATTGAAGCGGCTCAAGGTGAAGGCTGTACAGTCATATTGAAATATAAAAGTTTGAAGGAAGTTAAAGTTGACGATTTGTAAAGTAATGCTGGTTGATGATCATCCATTGATGCGCAGAGGTATAAGCCAATTACTGAGCTTTGAAGATGAATTCGAAGTGATTGCAGAAGCAAGTAACGGCACTGAAGCGGTCGCTCTTGCCCACGAAGAAGAACCTGATTTGATCCTATTGGATCTTAATATGAAAGGCATGTCTGGACTGGACACACTACAAGCACTTCGCACTGATGGTTCAAGCGCTAACATCGTTATTCTAACGGTTTCTGATAGCCCTGCTGACATCGAAGCGATCGTAAAAGCGGGCGCTGATGGCTACTTGTTAAAAGACACGGAACCCGATGAACTTATCGAATTGTTGAAGCAAGCGCACAACGGCGATAAAGCCTACAGCAGCGTGGTTGCTCGTTACTTAAATGACGCGGGTAGCCGCAATGACATTTTCGACCAGCTGACTGAACGTGAAATGCAAATCCTTCAAGAAGTCGCGAAAGGTTACCGTAACAAGCAGATCGCCGATCATCTGTTTATTTCTGAATCGACAGTTAAGGTACATATGAAAAGCTTGCTGAAGAAGCTACAAGTGCCTTCACGTACTGCAGCAACGGTTCTGTATCTAGAACGCTATGGTGAAATGAAGTAGGGCTTGTTCCTTTGAGATAACACTATTTCAAGCCTTACGGTTTATACATGTCTTGATAGTTTAACGATATTGAGAAATTGATATTAAAAAGGCGCTGAACTTAGTAAGTTCAGCGCCTTTTTGTTTAAGCATTTTATATTTGTATGGCTGTTCGTATGTTCTTAATTCCTTGAAAAGGAAACTAGAGGCTTAAGCTGCCATTGGAACCAATACAAGCGTACCGAAGATAACCGTGATAAGACCACAGATTACTGGTACAGAAGTACGTTTAACAACTTCAAACGGACTGATCTTACCCATGCCAGATGTCGCTACGATTACGCCAGATACTGGTGAGATAGTACGACCTAGGTTCGATGCTTGAAGCATTGGGATGATTAGGAACGCAGGGTTCAAACCCATCTTCGCAGCAAGAGATGGAGCCAGTTCTACGAATGCATAGAACGGAGCGTTACCAGAACCTGTCGCGATAGCTGCAGCAACTGTTAGACCTGTCAGGATAAGCATTAACGCGATACCACCTGCGCCTGCCGATTCAGCAAGACCGATTAGGTTATCAATTGCACCGATAGACATCAGACCTTGAGCAAACACACCAGCAGCAACCAACAGCATTACAACGCCTTTAAATGCATCAGCCATACCTTGGTAGCAAGAGTCTAAGTCTTCTAACGTTTTCTCACCGTCAAACTTCTTAACAACGTAATCGATAACCGCACCCACGAAGATAGAGCCAACTACGATGGTGTAGATATCAAGTGAAAGCCCTGGAATCGTACGACCGTTGAATAGGAAAACGCCAATGATAGGTAGGAAAGGCAGTGCAGCATAGAAAGCCGGTGCTGTTGTTTCGATTTCTGAAACATCCACTTTTTCCATTGGTGTATTTTCTTTCTTATCTAGGTATTTGTTCCAGAAGAAAGCCGCACCAGCCATTACGATGATTGCACAAATAGAAACAGGCAGTACCGTTTGAACGGCAAACACATCAAGAGACATGCCTGATTTTTCTGCTGCTATAACCACATCACCAGAGGTTGGCGAAAGAATGATGGCTGCAGGTGATGCACAAACTGCAACTGCCGCTGGGCGAGAAATACCCATTGCCGTCATCATTGGGAATAGGGTTGCCATTAACAGCACACCAAGGCCTGTTGCAGAACTTACTGCTAAAGACATTAGACACGCTACGATGTAAGCCGCAACAAGAAGTATGTATGGGGATTTGATAGCAGCAAGCGGTTTAGAGAACTGTTTTACTACTACATTGTTAGCGCCAATGTGCGTCATGTAAGAAGCAAAACCACAAAGAAGCATGATTTGCATGCCTAGGCCGCCCCCACGGTACTGAAGCATGTACTTAACAAATTCTAGAGAGTCGGTAACCATGTTACCTGTTGAAGCGATTTTAGCTGGTAAGACTGTGTGACCAATAAGGCCAGTAATAAGAAGTAGGGCAAGGCCAGCAGTTAGTAATACACCAGCCGCTTTATAGCCTTTCACAATAAAGTAACCAACAGCGATAGTAATCACTAATCCGATCAAGAGCTCTAACATAGAAATCTCCACAAAGTTTAAAAAATATAAGAAAGTGTTTCAGAATATGACAGTGAATGTACAGAAAACTGCACTGTGGCACGAGGCATAGTTGAGGTTGATATGATCTAAGACAAACATTTTTTTCGATGTTAATTGTGGTTATAAATCGTGATTAACTACTGTTGTTTAGATGTTAATAAACAAATTTTGTAGCTCTTCAGAATATAACTTGGATCACCTTTAACTGTTGCAGTTGCATATAAAGGTTTTGTTTTATAAATCGTGCTTGTTTTTTATACGTTGGAAGAATACTTGTAACGAAGTGGGTATTTATCGAAGTAAAGAAGTGAAAATATTAGCTTTTAGCGCCTACTTATCTCGCTTAAGTCAGCGTTAAACATAAGTAGGCACTAAAATGATGGGTTAGGTTAGTTTATATCAACCTCAGGCATATCATTTGAGTAGGTTGGCAACTCAGAACAGGCTACTTTCTTACAAAAGTGAATCATCCCATAGCGCGTCACAAGTAAAAACTCTTCTCGATTTAACGGAATGTAAGGCATGGCGTCAGACGATAATGTAGAGCCCTCACTTATCATCACCTTCTCGTAAAACGACAACTCGCGATTCGGGATAATTTGTTGGTGTTGGTTTTCATCCAGTGAGATATCGTGTTGCGTGACAGAGTAAGACCCAGATGACGTAAACCCGACTTGCTTGGTCGATACGTACAATAAGTCATAACTGTTGTTCTTCTTAAATTCGATATTTATGGAAGATTGATTGTGAATCAAATCCTTTGGCGGGTTAATAACCGATGCTGTATTGGCTAAATAGTGGCCTTCAAGGTGTGATTTAGGAATAAAGGTAGAAAGCCAGCCGACTAATAATCCAAGCGCTACCACAAAAATCACTGTGTTCGTATTATTACTCACAAGTAACTCCTTTAAATTCGGCAGGGAAGCTCAGAGATTTTCCTGAATTATCGATGATAATTTTTCGCCCCTTATATTCGTACAGCGTTACGTTGAATAACTCATTAAAGGTGAATTCGTTGGATTCGATTTTACAAGAGATAAAGTGCTGACCCGCAAGATCTTCGCCTAGGCTATTTCTATTTAAATAAGAGAATAAATAATGGGATAAACCTGCAGTCACCACAAATAATGCAACCAGAGCTAAAACACGGTTTGTTTTTTTTCGTAGCGGCCGTTGGTTCGGTTGTTGGGGTTTCTTTCGTTTTGCTATCTTGAGGATGTTGCGTTTCTTGTTTTGGTCGTGATTGAATTTGGCGCAGCGCACGTTCTTTGTCTTGTGTTACTTGTCCTGCAAATCGGTAGCCTTTACCGCGCTCAGTGACGATAATCATCCCGCTCTTATCTTCTAACGCTTTTCGGCAAATCGAGATGGTTTGCATTAAGCTGCCATCTTCAACGTATATACCTTTAGATACCCACACTTGTTCAATAAGAACTTGGCGAGTGATCACCTCATTGGGTCTCGAGATAAAAAACTTAAGCAGTTCTGATTCATTAGAACCTATTGGGTACGTGCGCCCCGTCTTAAAGTGATGGATTTCACTCTCTTCTAAATTGACCTGTATATCATCATTGATAATAAATTCAGCAGACATCTGGGCTCTCATTGTTATAAGCGTTCTAACCTAAATATAACAAATATTACGATAAACATAAACTTACTGACTTCTTCGTCTTTGATATTTAAGTGTATGAATTAAATTGGATTATTAAGCCAATTAGAATTCCTTATATACCTTTTTTAGGTTGTTTAATGTGGTTTCAGGTGCTTGCCGTTAGTCGCTATTGGATCATTAGCGGATGACGCTGATTTAGTGGGTGTGGGTTAATTGCTCAAATTTCTTACGTAGTTTTATCAACGTGTCATTTCAACTCTGTGTTGCCTTGCTCTCTGCGAATAAAAGTCGAGTTTACCTCCGACTTAATCGGCAACGTTAATAACGATAAATCGCATGACCACACCAGTTAAATGCGAAAGCTACGAAGGAGCTGTTTTGAAAGATTTCAATAAGCCATATATATGTGGACTAATTACGCTTGCCTTACTTGGCTGTCAGTCTGAAGACTCGACCCAAGCCCCCGTTTCGGTATTGGTTCCCTACAACACTAATGAGCTACCAAAACCGAATGATGGTTACGGCTATGATGAGGATGGAACAATATCTGGTGTCGGTGAAGACGCTGTGACCATGTCATCGAAGAATGATACTTATTATCAGGACTACAATAACTCATACGCAGCCCTAGACGGCTGGGGGCTTTGTGCAGAACCGATCTTAATTCCGCTACAAAGTGTTAATTCTGACAAACGTTACCCATTGAATAACGAAACCTTAACGGGGAATGTTGTATTAATCGATGATGTGACAGGTGAGGAAGTAAGTACTCAAATATCCGCTGATGGTTCCTACATTACAATTCAATGTGAATCAGGCTTAGTTGAAGAACGCACTTATTCGATTGTAGTAACGAATGGAGTTAAAACTGAATTTAGTGAACCTTTAAAAGCCGATGCTAGCTTTGATAAATTGATTAATTCAGACGTTCCATTAGAAAGTGAAAAAGAAGAAGTCCTTCAACAGCAAGTATTAAACGCAATTGATTCATATAATTCTCTATATCCAGAGAACGGTACTCCTGTATATGCAGCGCAATTTAAAACTCAGAGTGCTTATTCTCCTCTTGATGCGATGAGAAATAATCACGTAAATTTCCGAACTAAATTTTTAGATGGTTATGAAAAGGTTCGTGAGTTTAATAGTGATTACAGCCAATACTCTAAGAAGTTAAGAATACCGTCTTATCTACCTTTTACTCAAGCTCGAGAATCTGAGTGCATCATCGATGAGTTTGACCCCAAAGAAAACTGCCCGCCACTTTATGAATGGATTACCAATACTGAAGGTGGCTTCCCAACCGCAGAAATGCCAGAACCAAAGGTTATAGAATTTCTCGAAATAACGGCGGATATTTATTTGCCTAATTTCGAGGCCTTTCCAAGGCCAAAAGATTCCTCAGTAGGGTTCCCAACAGCAATATTTATCCACGGTGTTACAGCGGAGCGCGGTACTGCTTCATTGATGGCTGCCGAGTATACAAAAAAAGGTTACGCCGTGGTTGCGATCGATATGCCATATCACGGAGAAAGAAAGCGGTATGACAACACAGACCCTGACGATGATGGTGAAGAAACAGGAGTAGAAATCAGTGCAAGCGCAAACAAAGCGTTTTTCATCAATATCGATTCGCCTTTAGCACTACGATCTAACCTGCAACAATCAGTGTCTGATTTCTTAGGTCTCCGTTACGCGTTAAGCCAAGAAGATTGGGTTAAAAAAGATGACGTTCACTTAATCGGCCAATCGTTGGGTGGAATCATGTCGGTGATGGTGAGTGAGTTTAGCCAAGC
The DNA here is from genome assembly GCF_002875705.1 of Vibrio sp. 10N.261.45.E2. Classification (GTDB taxonomy): domain Bacteria; phylum Pseudomonadota; class Gammaproteobacteria; order Enterobacterales; family Vibrionaceae; genus Vibrio. The sequence continues at coordinate 27,598 of NZ_MCZZ01000120.1, read as the reverse complement.
AAGTCCTAATTTCCACTCGGATACTAATTCTAATTTTGAATTCAATACGGTTAACTTTGTTGTCCCGGGGCAGGGGTTAACCAACTTGGTTTTGTCTTCTCAAACCTTAGGTCCTGAAATGTCTGAAGGGGTTAAGAAGTCTCCAGATGTTCAGCGCGGTATTGCTGAAACTGTAATACCTAGTACATGTACAGCAGAAGCAACGAACCAACAATGTATTGAAGCACTGAGAGAGTTTGTCGAACTTTCATCTGATAACGCGCTACTTGTGAGTCAGTTGGAGAATGACATCTTCGATTTAGTTGTTACCGATCTTAAACAAGGGGTTCAAGCAACAATTGATAGTGCCGACCCAGCTAGCTTTACATCTCGTCAAGTTACGGCTGAGCAGCCGACTCTATTGCTAGCCGCTGTTGGAGATTGCGGCGAAACCTGTGACGTTGGTGTTGATTATGTCCCTGATAGCGTAGTCCCGAATACGGCACCAGATAACATTCGCACCGGTACAGAGCCGCTTATTAGAGCTCTTGGATTGGACCCAATCACAGGCACTTCGGAAAATACAAACGTTAAGCGTGGAGCCGTAAGAACCACAACAGGTGGCCACGGCACGTATTTGTTCCCTTATGAAGGCCCCGTTGATGAGAATGGCTTACCTGGTTCGCCGGGTGAAAACATGTCAGACGTGCGTGAAGCTGTGGGCACTCAGCAAGTTGCCGTTGCTTCCATGGTAATGAGTGACGGCTCAATCGTCGTAATCAACAACGAAGATCATATCGAAACAGAGGTGCCTCAAGATGAAGAATAAACTCTTACTGGGCACTGCCGCTGCTCTTGTTCCTTGCCTGACTAATGCAGCTGGCTTTCAACTTAATGCACAATCAGCAACAGGGTTAGGTCGCGCATTCGCCGGTGATGCTGTGATGGCAGACAGCGCTGCAATTGTTGCGAAGAATAGTGCTGCGATGGCTTACATCGACCAACCAACACTCTCTATCGGCGTTATCTATATCGATAGTGGTATTGATGTGTCTAGTGTTAGTTATACGCCGATGGTTGGTGATACAAGAATGTTAGATGACCAATCATTAGACGCAGGGACATTAGTTCCGAATATCCATTACGTTCATCCAATCGAAGGTTCTAAGTTCACACTGGGCGCAACGGTCCATTCTAATTTCGGTACTGACGTCGAATTTGATAACTCGTTCGAAGCGGATGAGTTTGGAGGCAAAACGGCGCTTTCGAGTATCAATGTTGGCTTCGCTGTGGCTTACGAGCTGTCTGAAAAAATCAATTTAGGCGCGGGGCTTGACGTTATTTATGGTGAAGGTGAAATCTACCGTCAAAACTTGCTAAACGTCGATGCAGACGGCTTCGGTTTGGGGGCAAATGTTGGTGCGACTTATCAAGTCAATGAACATAACAAGTTTGGTATTACTTACCGTTACAGCCCAGATATCGAAGTGGAGGGTGACATTGCCAGAGGTGGTGTCCCTGCCGACAAGATGAATGTTCCATTACCCGACACGCTTGAGTTTTCCGGATGGCACCAACTCAACGAACAATGGGCTTTTCACTACAGTCTGCAATGGGTGAACTGGTCTGAATTTGACTCGCTAACGTCTGACTCTTATGACGATTCAATCAAAGAGTATCAATGGAGAGATGCTGGGCATGTTTCTGTTGGTGGTACCTACACCATGTCCAAAGACATCGTTCTACGAGCGGGTTACATGTACGACATTTCCCCAACTGACGAACTCACATCATTATCAATTCCCGATGTTAACCGTCATTGGCTCACCGTTGGAGGCACATATCACTTCACAGCGGCCAGCTCTGTGGATGTTGGTATCGGATTTATCATCGGAGAATCACAAGATATTGACGAAAGCCTGACGACGATCCCCGGAACGAGTTCCAATATAACTGCTGATGTGACTGCCGATGCTCTCTTGCTCGGTGTTCAGTATCAACATCGTTTTTAACTTTTACTTTGGAGTTCAGAACGTAAAAATTTAGGAATCATATACAACTTGTAGGGCTCGACAGTGAGTTGAGCCCTTTCTCATTATTAGCTGTTTTAGCATTATTTAAATAGCTGGAAGCTCATTAAGTAAGAAATAGCTGCTTAGAAAAACGTTTTAATTCAGACGAATTCAACGGTTATGGTTATTAAAAATGAAATTTACAAAGCTTAGTAAAACAATCTGCTTGGCACTGTTTGCCTTGCATATCTCTCCATCATTTGCCCAAGACTCAAGCTTGATTCCTGTGACTATCGAAAAAGCTCACAAACAAGCCTTCACTTCTTCAATCAACGAGGTTGGCAAAATCAGGGCAACGGATTCTGCTGCATTGACATTTAGTGCCTCCGAAAAAATTCTCAACATCCATTTCAAAGATGGAGATTCAGTTGAAAAAGGCGAACTGATCGCTCAACTGGACAATACCAAAGCGAAAGCCGATTTAGACAAAGCAAGAAGCTCTCTAGCACTTGCGAAATCAAAACTAAAGCGAGTACAAGAACTACTAAAAAAACAGCCTGACTCTATGTCGCAGCAAGATGTGGAAGAGCTGGGAGAACAAGCGAATCTGGCCGCTGCTGATTTCCGCCAGAAAGAAGCGTTGATGAATGATTATTTATTGGTCGCGCCATTTGATGGGCAGTTAACCAACTTCACCCACTCAGTGGGCAGTAAGATTGATAGTGCAACCGCGTTGGTCAGCCTGATCAAGCTCGATCCTGTAGAAGTTCAGTATTCCATTGGACAGTCGGATTTAGGGCACGCAAAGCTTGGGCAGAATGTGTCCATCCAAGTTGATGCCTTTGTCGATGAAGCGTTTTCTGGCGTGGTGGATTATATCGCACCAGCGGTAGACGAGAGCTCGGGCCGAGTAGAGGTGCACGCGCACGTGACCAACCCAGAACATCGCTTAGTACCGGGTATGTTTGCCAAGGTGAGTCAGATGACGAGCGAAGACTCAACACAGATGGTGGTTTCTCAAAACTCCGTTCAAGCCAAAGATGCAGAGCGCTTTGTTTGGGTGGTGAATGGTGAAAAGATCGAGCAACGTTTCGTTGAACTGGGCGTGAATACTAACGACGGTTACGTTGTTGTAGAAAAAGGCTTGAAGCTTGGTGATGACGTCGTGGTGACGGGACAACAGAACCTCAAGAAAGCGTCGTTAGTCAAGGTGATGAATCCAGATGCTGAGCAGAAAACCGTTGAGTTAGTAAAGGAACCGACTGAGAAAAGGAACATTGAGTTGGATGAGCCGCATCCGGTTGAGCCTTCGGTTGATTGGACGGAAGCATCGAAAGGTGTAGACGAAGCGGTTAACGAAAACAGCGAGCAAGCAGAGACTAGCGCTACTTTTGAGCAATCATCGAGCGAAACCCAAAACAAGGAAACTCACAGCAAAGAAACATTAAGCAAGGAAACATCAAGCAAGGAAGCTGTAGCGAAGGAGAATCTGAATGAAGCTTCCTGAGATTTGTATCAAGCATCCTGTGTTTGCCTCGGTTCTGAGCATCACCATTGTTTTGCTTGGGCTTTTGTCGTTTCAAAAGCTCTCAATCCAGTACTTTCCAGAACATAAGACACCTTCAGCAACAGTAACTGCCGCGATCAATGGAGCCAGTGCTGAGTTCATGTCACGCAATGTGGCAGAAAAGCTAATTACCGCTGCAACTGGCCTCGATAGCGTGAAAACCATGACCACGGACTGTCAGGAAGGCACATGTAATCTCAAAATCATTTTTGAAGATGACATTAATGACGTCGAATACACCAGCTTGATGAACAACCTGCGCAGCAGTGTCGAAGCGATTGGTGATTTCCCGCCGAGTATGACGGATAAGCCAACGGTAACAGACGACTCTTCTGACACCAGTATGCCGAGTAACATCATCACGTTTGTGAACACTGGCAAGATGTCTAAGCAAGATATGTACGATTACATTAGCCAGCAAGTCGTACCTCAATTTAAACATATCCAAGGTGTGGGAGGTATTTGGGGGCCATATGGTGGCAGCGAAAAAGCGGTGCGTGTTTGGTTGCAACCTGATCGAATGATGGCGCTCAATATGAGTGCATCCGATGTGGTTGGAACATTAAGCTCATACAACGCGACATTTACCGCGGGTACTATCAAGGGGCAGGTAAGAGATTTTTCCATCAACCCAGTAAACCAAGTGACCAGCGTTGATGATGTACGAGACTTGGTAGTCCGTGTTGATAACGGCAAGATCATTCGTATTGGTGATATTGCCGAAGTCAAAATGGGTGAGGAGAGTCTTACGCCGAGTATTCTACGTGTAGACGACAACCTAGCGATGTCGATCCAAGTGTTGCCGCTGAAAAGTGAAAACCCAGTCACCGTTGCTAATAAAGTTAAGAAACAGATCGATGTGATTCAACCTCAGTTGCCAGAAGGCATTGAGATGAAGATGGTTTACAACCAAGCAGATTTCATTAAAACCGCAATTGATGAAGGCTTCATGACGTTGGTTGAAGCGATTGTGTTGGTTTCAGCGGTTGTGGTTCTGTTCCTTGGCTCTTTTCGAGTTGCTTCCATCCCGATCATCACTATTCCCGTGTGTGTGATCGGCGTATTTGCCGTCATGCATTTGCTTGGGTTTAGCATCAACGTGCTGACGATTCTGGCTATCATTCTCGCCATTGGCTTGGTGGTTGATGATGCGATTGTTGTGGCTGAAAACTGCTACCGTCATATCGAAGAAGGTGAAACGCCGTTTAACGCAGCAATTAAAGGGTGTCGAGAGATTGTCTTTCCAGTGATAGCGATGACACTGACTTTGGCCGTTGTTTACTTACCCATCGGTTTGATGGCAGGCTTAACCGCGGATCTATTCAGGCAGTTTGCGTTTACGCTTGCAGCTGCCGTCATTATTTCTGGTTTTGTGGCGTTAACACTTTCGCCGATGATGAGCGCTTATTTAATGAAGCCAGTATCGAGTCCTGCGAAGTGGTACCAAAAGATTGATGCGAAACTGAATGTCTTATCGGATTTATATACTGAAGAGCTAGGTAAATGGTTTGATCGCAAAGCTCTGATGAGCGGCATTGCTTTAGTGCTGATCGCTTTATCTGCTTTTGCGGTTTGGAAAATGCCTCAAGTGTTACTTCCAACGGAAGATACAGGGTTTGTTGAAGTGACTTCCACGCCTCCAACTGGGGTTGGGCGTCAATACCATCTAGATAACAACGAACAGCTTAACAGTGTGTTTAAAGGTGATAGTTCAGTAGAAGCGAATTTGTCGTATATCGAAGGCACACCAACTAACCACGTTCTATTGAAACCATGGGGCGAACGTGACAAGTCAGCCGATGAATTGGTGAACGAGTTTATCGCAAAAGCGCAAAGTTCGGTCTCTGCTTACGGCATGTCTTTCAAGGTTCGCTCAGCAGATAACTTGAACATTGCTACTAACATGATTCTTGAATTAACCACGGTTAACCGCGATACCACTGTGTTGTCTGAAACCGCGAGCGAAGTCGTTAAGGCGCTTGAAGATTACGAAGGCGTGACCAACATTAAGAACTCGATGTTGCGTGACCAGTTACGTTATGATTTGTCGATTGACCGTAATGCGATAGTCTTGTCTGGCGTTGATTACGGTAACGTCACCAATGCGTTATCGACGTTCCTTGGTTCTGTTAAAGCGGCAGATTTGCAAGCAGACGACGGTTATACCTACCCAATTCAAGTTCAAGTAAACCGAAGTGACCTTGGAGATTTCAAGGTGCTCGATAAGTTGTATGTGGATTCACAGTCGGGTCAAAGGCTTCCTTTGTCTCAATTTGTATCAATCAAACAGGTGACATCGGAATCTAACTTCAAGACGTTCATGGGTAAAGACAGCGCTGAAATCACGGCAGACTTAATGCCCGGATATACCGCGAGCGATGTGAAGGCCTACATTGATGACACGGTACCAAGCTTATTGAAACCTGCTCAGAGCTACGAGTTCAACGGCATAGTTAAAGACCTCGTTGACTCGACCGCGGGCGCACAAGTGTTGTTCGTATTGGCATTGATTTTCATCTTCTTGATTTTGGCCGCGCAGTTTGAAAGCTTTGTCGACCCGATGATCATCTTGCTGACGGTTCCATTGTGTATTGTAGGTGCAATCTTGACGCTTTCAGTATTCGGGCAAAGCCTCAATATTTACTCAAAAATTGGTTTACTGACTTTAGTGGGTCTTGTCACTAAACACGGCATCCTGCTGGTGGAGTTTGCCAACGAGAGACGTAAAACTGGTGCAAGTGCGAAGGAAGCAGCGATCAGTAGTGCGCGTTCAAGATTGCGCCCCATTTTGATGACGTCATTGACGATGATCCTCGGCTCATTACCATTGGCACTGGCGGATGGCCCGGGATCATTAGGGCGAATTAATATTGGTTTGGTGTTAGTCGGAGGTTTAACAGCCGGAACCTTCTTTTCACTGTTCTTAGTGCCAGTTGCTTACGTTGGAATGGCGAATTTAAAGCAAATGGATGTGCTGACTCGGTTAAGAACCAAAACAGCTTAGAGTTATGCTTTAGATTTAGCTAGATACTTCGAGGCCCTCAGTGTGAGGGCCTTTTGCTATTGTGGGCTAGATTAAGTGAAGAAAGCGGTGAGGGCGGTTAGAAGTCGTAGTTTAGATTCATTGAACTGTAGATCTCAGCGTTACTTTGGTCCGATGCAACAGTGGTGTTGTAGATGTATTCGGTATCAAAGGTTAGCGCCAAATTGCCCATCAAGATGTTCTTAATATAGCCTTTTAGGTTGTAATTTGTGTTCTCTTCACCGTAAGCCATGTTCGCAGTAGCACCCATAGAAAACGTTTCAGTAAGCGTTAAGGAGCCATCGATACTGGCATTAGCAATAAGTTCGTAGTTCTCTTTGTTAGGGAACTCTTCATCAGAGGATTGGCGTTGACTGATTCGATAACCTGGGCCAGCAGAGCCTTGAAGCTTGATTCTTTCGGTATCGTAAAAGTGACGACCCAAACCGGTCGCGGTAATGAACTGCTTACGATAAGTACCAAAGTGGTCGTGCTCAAAGCGAGTTGTCGCAACCAAATAGGTGACTTCGTTTAAGTCATAACTGATGCCATAGTTTGTGGTATAGCGATTGGTGCCGTCTTCATCATTTTCAGCATCGGTGTAATAGGTATCAAACTGAACTCGTTGCCCCCAGTTCTCTTTTTTGTATCCAACAGAGATTCCAGAGTTGATCGACAAAGAGGAACTGGTGTTTTGTGAGTAGATAAACCCGAGTTTGGTCAAGGTCGTGAACGGAGATTCTTCAGCTTCGTCTTTTAACTCAGAACCTTCGGTGAATACGGCTTCGTCCTCGAGTACCAATTCTTCAACGTCTTCTCCGGCCTCTTTTCCAAATATGGGCATAGAGAACGCGATGAGAGCTAAAGGCAGCTTTGCTAGGGATCGTGTGTATGAAACTGTGTTGGTTAATGGGCGCGTGGTTTGTGAGATAGCGTGTGTCGGCATAATGGTTTGGTATATAGGATGATTGAACACGACGAACGCAAGGCTAGTCGTGAAGAGTCGTCAATGATTGAATAGAAAATGCGAGTAAGTTATGACGCGATAGGCAAAGGCGAAAAGATCGTTTTGATCGCTGAGAATCCATCACCTCGATGAGGGTTGAAATCTTCAATGTGGACAAAGAATTCAAGTATCTCGGAGGGTTTATCGTCTTCAATTAACAAGAACTCGAGTAATCCTTGTTCGACATGGCATGAAACTATGGTTTCGCTCGATTGGTCTGCTGAAACTTGCTCGACATTGATCACGACACTCGTCTCGGGCAAGACATTGAACGCGTCTTGCGCACATTTGAGAATACAGCTTGAGACATACTCCCGATATAAGGCATTACTTTCAGAAAGCGCCAGTGTTTCAAGCTTTACTTGGCCCTGGCACAATACCTTTTTTTCTTTTGGGATCACGTTGTGCTTATTAACCTGAATATTGATTTCTAGCAGGTGACCGTTCTTATAGGTATTAAAGTTATGGTTGATCAGCTTGGTGTCGACCACCGCGGCATTTATCGGGTTCTGTTGTGCTTCTGAAAGGGCAGATAGCTTTGCTTCGCTGTCGTTGTTTAAAATCCCCTTCGATAGTTGGTTGCCCTTAGCCCAGTAACTGTAACTTTGAACCCAATGAACAAACTCTGTTTTGTATTGTTCGATATCTTGTTCAGCAGCACGCTCAATATTACTGGTGAGGGTATACAACTTCGATTTGTTGCCTAGCAGCATATCTAGCCAGCTAGGCTTGTATTCATCGAGTGCTGCCATGGCTTGGACTTTATGATCGAATCGAACCGTTGGCATTGTCGGTGCAGGTTCCATCGCAATCGACTCCCAATTCATTTTTGGGGTCGGAATGGTATGCACGGATTGGATTAAGTGAAGGTGCTGATTGAATAAGCTCACTTCACTTACAGCGTCCTCAAGTTGTTTGGTATTCATCTACATTCCTGTCGACTGTTGTTCTTGTAATTTGGCGCTTAGTTTATGTTCAAAGCGCGCGAACAGTATTTAAATGAACGTGAATGATCTTTCGTGAGGTTGCTTGATATTGGTTTAGGAATATTTGGAGGGGTAAATTAGGTTTATGATTGAGACAAAATCATAGAAACACAGAGAACAAGATGCTCTCTGTGTGGGTTATTTGCGGTGTTAGATTAAGTTTTATCTTTGACGTCTTGCGACCAAAGTAAATCGGTAATCGTTAGATGTGAAGTAGTTGCGGCTGTATTCAAACACCGTGTTATTGGATAGGTAACCGCGAGTGCGTTTCTCTATGATAGGTTGAGCTGGGTCAATACCTAACTGTTTAGCCACGTCTTCAGGAGGAAGAATCGGCACCAGTTCTTGCTCACTTCTATCAATCACCATGCCTTTGGTGTTCTCAATAAAGTCGTACTTTGATGTCTGCATCACCTGATAGGTAAGATCCGGGAATAGGGCAACTGGCAGCCAAGTCTCTTCAACCGTGATTGGATTGTTATCTATAAAACGGACACGCTTTACGTAGAAAACCAATTCGCCTTCTTTAATATCTAAATGTTCAGACATAGCCAAAGAACATGGCTTCATTTCAAAGGCCAGAACATCACTGTGCGTAACGACATCCAAATGCGCCCACTTTTCTTGAAAGCTCGACTGTTTGTAGATGTCGTAATTGATCTTGTTCTCTTTGACGTAAGTGCCGCTGCCTTGCACGCTTTCAAGCTCATCGTTTTCGATTAGGAGTTTGAGTGCTTGTCTTACGGTGACACGGCTTACTGAGAATACTTCACGCAATTGCGCCTCTGTTGGGAGAGCTTCTCCAACTTTATATTCTCCAGAACTTATCTTTTCTCTTATTGCATCGGCGATTTGGCGATACATAGGGAGTCTTGCCATTTTTGCCTCATTTGTGCGCTAGGACAACTAGACTTTGATTAACAACCTGTACCTTAATTACGTAGATTTGCTCTATATAAGCCTTGCTTAAAGGGTTAGTGTGAGCAACGTATCGGCATCTTGTAGTACATATAATACAAATTAAACGATACATAACAAGCTTTCTTGAAGGATTTACCAATACGATTTAAATACAAATTAAATACAAATGTGTATTGGTGAGATCGTGATCACGGATTAAATGTCTTGAAGTTGTATTATTCTTCTCGTCGACAGGGATGACTGTCGTACTAATCCGTGACTATGGGACAAAGGTTATGAAACTTACTACTCTAACGAATAAGTCGCTCGTAAATCTGCAAACTACGTTTAGCAGTCGAGAAGAAGCGATTTACGCACTTGCTGACCAACTGGATCAGCAAGGCAAACTGCATAACAAGCAAGAATATCTTGATGCAGTATTTGCTCGTGAAGAGCAAGGCCCTACGGCACTTGGTGAAGGTCTAGCTGTGCCGCACGGCAAGACTGACGCGGTCAAAGAAGCTGGTTTTGCCGTAGCAACATTGAAAGAAGATATGAAATGGAAAGGCTTAGATGAAGACGAAGATGTGAATCTTATCTTCCTTATTGCTATTCCAAATGCAGAAGCGGGTTCAACCCACATGCATCTGCTGACAGAACTGACCACCACATTAGTCGATGACGACGTTCGCGAAGCAGTATTAAAAGCAACAACCGCTGACGAGATTTTTGCACTTCTTGATGGTGATAATCAGCAAGAAGAAAAACAAGACAATTTAGATACAAATGCACCAACAATTGTATGTGTAACTGCGTGTCCTGCAGGTATTGCTCATACTTATATGGCGGCAGAGTATCTAGAAAAAGCGGGTAAAAAGCTTGGTTATAACGTGCATGTTGAAAAACAAGGCGCAAACGGTATTGAAGATCGTTTAACGGCTGATCAATTAAACAAGGCAGTGGCGTGTGTTTTTGCTGCTGAAGTAGCAATTAAAGAATCTGAGCGTTTTAACGGCATTCCTCGCGTAGAAACTCCGGTAGCCGAACCGATTAAGCACGGCGAGCGCATCTTAAACGAAGCGATTGAAGAGTCGAAAAAAGGTAACGGTGCCGAGCGTAAAGTTGCTACTGATGACAAACCTAAGAAAGTGCCACTGAAAACAGAGCTTAAACAAGCACTGCTTTCAGGTATTTCTTACGCAGTGCCTCTTATCGTTGCTGGTGGTACTGTTCTTGCGGTTGCTGTTCTTATCGCGCAAATTTTTGACCTGCAAGAGCTCTACGCAACAAAAGATTCTTGGCTATGGATGTATCGAAAACTAGGTGGCGGCCTACTGGGTACATTAATGGTGCCTGTACTAGCAGCTTACACAGCTTACTCATTAGCCGACAAACCGGCACTTGGTCCGGGTTTTGCCGCAGGTATTGCAGCGAACATCATTGGTTCTGGTTTCCTTGGTGGTGTCGTTGGTGGTTTGATTGCGGGTTACGTGATGCGCTGGGTGAAAGAGCATGTTCGCTTAGGTCCTGCATTTAACGGCTTCCTTACTTTCTACCTTTACCCTGTGATTGGTACTTTGGTGGCAGGTAGCTTAATGCTGTTTGTTATCGGTAAACCTGTCGCGTTCCTCAACCAAGGTTTGACAGATTGGCTGAACGGTATGTCAGGCACTAACGCTCTGCTTCTAGGTGCGATTCTTGGTTTGTTTGTATCATTCGACTTGGGTGGTCCGGTAAATAAAGCCGCTTACGCATTCTGTTTAGGTGCAATGGCCAACGGTGTTTATGGCCCATACGCAATCTTCGGATCTGTGAAAATGGTATCAGCGTTCACCGTAACGGCGTCAACCATGATCGCTCCTCGCTTATTCAAAGACTTTGAGATTGAAACGGGTAAATCAACTTGGTTACTTGGCCTAGCGGGTATTACCGAAGGTGCAATCCCAATGGCGATTGAAGATCCAATCCGCGTAATCGGCTCATTCCTACTAGGCTCTGTGGTAACAGGTGCAATGGTTGGTGCGGCAGGTATTGGTCTATCGACTCCAGGTGCGGGTATCTTCTCAATCTTCTTGCTACACGATTCTGGTTTGGGTGCATTCTCTGCTGCTGCAATCTGGTTCGGCGCTGCGATTGTCGGTACAGCGATTTCAACGATTACTCTTCTAATGTGGCGTGGTCACGCTGTAAAAAAGGGTAAATTTGAAGCAAGTACTGCAACACAGAACTAACTAAATTTTGAGTTAGCTCCTAACTCACTGCGAAATCAAAATATAAAAAATAACGAACAACTTGGCTGTCCTAAATACCTGTGCTCCTAATGGTTTTATTCACACAGATTCTAGGCGTGGTTTTCTGCACCCTAAATTTAGCGACAGCCAATTTTAACCCCTTGAAAAAGTTTAATTTAGTTGTATTTGGGTTCAATTTTCAGAGTGACTCGAAGCGACACATTTAGGTAAATGATTATGACTACATCACGCGTACATATTACTCCTCACATGCACTGGGATCGTGAATGGTATTTCACAACAGAAGAGTCTCGTATTCTTCTTGTGAACAACATGGAAGAAATCATGAACCGTCTGGAGAGCGATCCAGAATACAAATACTACGTTCTAGACGGTCAAACAGCCGTTCTAGAAGACTACTTTGCAATCAAACCAGAAAATACAGAACGCGTAAAAGCATTGGTTGAAGCGGGCAAGCTAATTATTGGCCCTTGGTACTCTCAAACTGACACAATGCAAGTTTCTGGCGAATCGATTGTACGTAACATGATGTATGGCATTCGTGACTGTATGAAATTTGGCGATGCAATGAAGATTGGTTACCTACCAGATTCATTCAGCATGAGCTCACAGCTGCCAATGATCTACAACGGCTTCGACATCACACGCGCAATGTTCTGGCGTGGTTGCTCAGAGCGTCATGGCACCAACAAAACAGAATTCTTATGGCAATCAAACGATGGCAGTGAAGTGACGGCGCAAGTACTTCCGCTGGGTTACGCGATTGGTAAATACCTTCCTCAAGATGAAGAAGGTCTGCGTGCTCGTTTAGATAAATACTTCCCAGTGCTAGAGAAACCATCGGTAACCAAAGATATCTTGCTACCGAACGGTCACGATCAAATGCCGATTCAAAAAGACATCTTTGAAGTCATGGATAAGCTACGCGAAATCTACCCAGATCGTGAATTCTCAATGAGCCGTTATGAAGAAGTGTTTGAGAAAGTAGAAGCGGCGCGCGATCAACTTGACACAATCAAAGGCGAGTTCAACGACGGTAAATACATGCGTGTTCACCGTACGATCTCTTCTACGCGTATGGACATCAAACTGATCCACGCAGAAATCGAGAACAAGATTGTAAATATCTTGGAGCCACTCGCATCTATCGCTTGGACATTAGGCTTTGAATACCACCACGGTTTGATTGAAAAAATGTGGAAAGAGAGCATGAAGAACCACGCTCATGACTCTATCGGTTGCTGCTGTTCAGACAAAGTACACGCTGAGATTTTAAACCGTTACATCCTTGCAGACGACATGGCGACAAACCTAATCCACTTCTACAAGCGTAAAATCGTTGATCACATGCCGGATCGCGAAGGTTGTGACAAACTAGCGATGTTCAACCTTTCTCCATACGAGCGTGAAGAAGTGGTGAACACAACCATCACTATCCGTGCTCAAGAATTTTCTATCTTTGATGAAAACGAAAACCCAGTTGAGTACTTCATCCAAGACAAGCGCCAAATCGACCCAGGTAAAGTCGACCGTCAAATCGTCCACTACGGTAACTACGACCCTTTCATGGAGTTTGATATTCAAATCAAACGCACTGTACCAGCAATGGGCTTCACTACGTTACACATCCAAGGTAACGAGAAGGGTGCAGTAAAAGTTGCAGAGCAAAAAGCGTTCTCATGTGAAGAAAGCTTGTTAGAGAACGAATACTACCGAATCAATGTAAACGACAACGGTACTCTGACTATTTTCGATAAAGAAACAGAGCAAGTCTTCGATCAAGTACTTCGTTTAGAAGATGGTTCTGATGATGGTGATGAATACGACTACTCCCCATCTCGTCAAGAATGGTTACTGTACTCAGACGAATTCCCGGTAGAAACATCTATTGACCACCAAGGCTTCCAATCGGTAGCGAACATCGCTTTCCGTATGAACGTGCCAGCAAACCTTGCTGAGCGTGAAGAACGTACGGGTCAAAATGGTTTCGTAGAAGCGCAATGCCAAGTGGTCTTGAAACAAGGGTCTCGCCGCATTGAAGTACGCATGGAACTAGACAACCAAGCCGACGACCACCGTGTACGTGTGTTAGTACCAACGCCATTCGTTTCTGAAACTGTCGTTGCTGATAATCAGTTCGGTTGCATTACTCGACCAACCAACGATCCTGCAATGGCCGTTTGGGAAGAAGAGCAATGGAAAGAAGCGCCAGTTCCTGTGTACCAGTTAATGAACTTTGCAGCGTTAGAGAACGGCAAAGCGGGCATGGCAATCATGTCGAATGGCCTGCGTGAGTTTGAAGTGATTGCTTCTCAAGGCGACGAGAATAGAGATACGTTCGCACTAACGTTATTCCGCGGTATTGGTGTATTGGGTAAAGAAGAGTTATTGCTTCGTCCGGGACGTCCGTCAGGTATCAAGATCCCGACACCAGATTCACAAGTGCGCGGCAAGTTAGTGTGTGAATTCACGCTATGCGGTTTCTCTGGTAATCACATTGACGCGAACATCATGGCGCAAGCACGTGACAATGTCACTCCGTTCGAGTGCTACAACAAGATCCCTTACAACGCGATGAAGCTAAACGTAGGTGAGCAGAACCTTCCTATGAGTTTCAGCCTTCTGTCTAAGCAACAAGCAGGTGCGGTGTTAAGCGTACTTAAGAAAGCGGAAGACGAAGATGCACTGATCATGCGTGTCTACAACCCAGCAGAAACGGGTTCAGTGTCAGATTCAATCTCGTTCACTCAAGCGGTTTCAAGCTGGAAAGAGACGAGTATGGACGAGCGCGTTCGTGAAGGTGATGTAGCGACAGAAACCTTTGGTGAACTAGCTTCTTGCCAAGCGAAAACATTCCAAGTGAAATTCTAATTCAAGGCACTCCGCTCAAGCAATTGGGCGGAGTAGGTGAACGACGATGAAAATTGTTATTGCTCCCGATTCATTTAAAGAATCTCTATCTGCAAAACAAGTTTGTGAAAGTGTTGAAGCAGGGTTTGCTCAGGTTTTTCCTGACGCCGAATACGTTCATTTGCCACTAGCAGATGGTGGTGAAGGCACGGTAGACGTTTTGCTAGAGGCGCTCGATGGTAAAAAGCAACGGTTGCAAACAACGGATGCAATCGGACGTGAATGTACGGCTTATTGGGCTTCACTTGAACAACAAGTTGAAAGCAAACCTGTAAATACGGCCTTGATAGAGTTTGCACAAGCATCAGGTTTAGATCGATTAACAGTGCAAGAAAGATCACCTCTCACGGCATCGTCTTTCGGGACAGGACTGCTGATTAGAGATGCGCTAGATAAAGGCGTTGACCAAATCATCATTGGTTTGGGCGGTAGCGCAACGAATGATGCAGGTGCTGGTATCTTCCAAGCTTTGGGTGGCAAGTTACTAGATAAGCAAGGCAACGAGCTATCTGGTGGCGGCGCTGCATTAAGCAAGTTAGCAAGCATCGATCTTGATGATCTTCACCCTAGATGCAAAGAAGTCACGTTTGTGGTTGCTTGCGATGTGAATAACCCACTGTGTGGAGATAACGGTGCAAGCGCTGTGTTTGGGCCACAGAAAGGCGCGTCACAAGCCCAAGTTGAACAACTTGATACTGCCATCGAGCATTTTGCTGATATCGCTAAAGCGCATACGGGTATTTGTCATCGTGACACTGCTGGCTTTGGTGCTGCTGGTGGCACGCCACTGGGGTTAAGTCTTGCGTTCAATATTCAAATCAAAGCGGGCATTGAAATGGTGTTAGACGCATTGGATGCAGATAAGGTTCTTGAGGGAGCTTCACTGGTTATGACCGGAGAAGGGCAGATGGACAACCAGACTCTGCAAGGAAAAACGCCTTTCGGTATTGCTCAGCGAGCTCAGCAGTTGAACATTCCAATCATCGGAATCGCCGGCTCTTTGGGCAAAGACGTTGAAAAGCTGTATGGATCAATGTCTAGCGTTTTTGGAACCGTGCGTTCACCTCAGTCTTTAGATCAAGTTTTATCAGAAGCGAATCAAAACCTGACTCGTTGTGCCCGTAATATCGCAGCCACGCTTAAGCTTGGCAGCCAGATCTTTAATGAGAAGTAGTTATGTCTCTATTTAAACTCGACAATGTTATTCAAAATTACGCATGGGGAAGTAAAGACTCCATTAATCAACTGTTTGGTATTGTGAACCCAAATCAAGAGCCTCAAGCTGAGATTTGGATGGGTGCTCATCCCAATGGTTGTTCTAAAGTCGGAGAAACAGGCGAACCCTTGTCTCACATGATCGACGAAAATAAGATCGATGTGTTAGGTGGTTACACAGCGGCACGTTTTGGTGAGTTACCATTTTTGTTTAAGGTATTGGCTGCAGAAACGCCTTTATCGATTCAAGTTCACCCGAACAAGCGCAAGTCTGAAATGGGTTTTGAGCGAGAGAATGCACTTGGAATTCCACTGAATGCAGCGCACCGAAATTACAAAGATCCAAACCATAAGCCTGAACTTGTTTACGCGCTAACTTTTTATAAAGCGATGAATGGGTTCCGTCCAATCGGAGATATTGTTGCTTTGTTCGAAGAAGCAAATATCTCATCGCTAACAATCGAGCTCAATGTACTGAAAGCGAATGCTGATAGCGATTCTTTGAAGTCTTTCTTTAGCGCAATCATGTCGCTTGAGGGGGAACGTAAAGAGACAGCGCTCAATGAGCTTTATGCTGCACATGCGCGACCAGCAAAAACGGTAATGGGACGTGAAGCTTTACAATATAGCATCGAATTCAAACAGCATTATCCCGGTGATATTGGTTTGTTTGCGCCATTGATGCTTAACACGGTTGAACTGGCACCTGGTGAAGCGATGTTCCTATTCGCAGAAACGCCACATGCTTATGTTCAAGGTACAGGCTTAGAAATCATGGCAAACTCAGACAACGTATTACGTGCTGGTTTAACGCCTAAATACATTGATGTTCCAGAGCTTATCGATAACACGATTTTTGAACCGATTAAGCCAGAAGATATTCGCCTTAAGCCTGTATTAAAAGAGGGTAAGATGAGCTACCCGATTCCAGTAGACGACTTTGGCTTTGATATCTTGTCTGCAACCGACGAAAGCAAGTCACAGTATTTACGTAGCGCGGAGATCTTGTTCTGTGTGGAAGGAGAGGCGAGCGTAACTTCAGAAAGACGCACAGTTTCTCTTAAACCCGGAGAGTCGGTCTTCGTGAGTAGTAATTCAAGTGTTTACCAATATCAAGGGAATGGCATTTTGGCTCGTGCTTTTAACTAGTGCCCCCGTGCTAGCGATCAGCAAAAGAAATGTCAGAGTACCGCTGTAAAGTGGTTCTCAATATTGGATTGATGGTTGTTACCTATCTATTTTTGATAGTCATTTTTATTGACCATACCCGCTGCTCTGGCGGGTTTTTTCATAATTAGAATAAGCGGTTGTAAGACTCTAAAAATGAGAAACCCTGCATTAAGCGCAGGGTTTCATTGAATAAGTACTGAGTAACTGGTTAGGCAATGTGCGTCATTTTATTAAGCACAAAGGTTTCAATACAATCTTCAGTTGCAGCCATGTACTCGGCGATGTGTTGGCTCGCTAAGTGTTTCTCTAGATGAGCTTCAGACTCCCAGTTCTCATGAAAAACGAAGTGAGCAGGGTTACTGTTATCCTGATGTAAATCGTAATTGATACAACCATCTTCTAATCGAGTAGTTTCGATCAACTTGATCAGTTCAGATTTAACAAGGTCGATTTTGTCTTGTTTAGCGATGATTGTTGCAATAATAGTCAGCTTGCTCATTTTCAATTCCTTAGCTTTAACTCGATAACTTCAAGTAATATAAACAGTTATCTAATAGGATTAAAGATTAGCTATATCCAATTACTATGGTTCTTGGTGTCCACAATTCATATTTAAAACACAAAAGCTTACGCTCATTAAAAAAGCCCTCATAGTAATATGAGGGCTTCTGATTAAGGGTTAAACGTTGTTGTTAATGGGGAGTTAAGCGTAGTGTTTTACTTTAAGCATATTGCTCCACTGTCATCGCCCAATTTTTCTTCTGCTGTTCGAAATTCATTTTGATTTGCTGGTATCGAACCTTAAGTACCGAGTGTTCGTACTTTTTCACAACGTCTTCGCGTTTGTTCTCGAGTAGTTGCTTTTTCACTTCGTAGTATTCGTTCATGTTTGATACTAAAGCATCGAATTCTTGTTGAAGCTTGTCTGCGATTTGTTGCTTGTCGGCACGGTGCATGATTTTTTGCTGTGTTCGCTTAAGTAGCATAGATGCTTCGGCTTTCTCAATACGAGCTTGAGGGGTTTTCTTAAGCTTACTTGCCAGTCCCATCAAAGAAGCAGTCTTGATCAACCACTTTGTAGGATCGTATTGCCACCAGTAGATGCCGTTACGGTAGTCGTTCTCAAAGATGTGGTGGAAGTTATGGTAGCCTTCACCAAAAGTTAGAACCGCTAACACACCGTTATCACGGGCCGTGTTTTTGTCGGTAAAAGGTTGGCTACCCCAGATGTGGGCAAGAGAGTTAATGAAGAATGTTGTGTGGTGGTTAAGTACCAAACGAACAGCGCCCACGATTAATAACATACCAAGTATGTCACCGTAAATAACACCTAGTGCGATAGGAACACCGAAGTTCATCAGTAATGCCAGCAGAACATAATGTTTGTGCTGCCACATAACAATCTTGTCTTTTTTAAGATCACGACAGTTTTCATAGTTTTCATACATTGAAGTGCTGTAATTACGAATCATCCAGCCAATGTGTGAGTACCAAAACCCACGTTTTGCAGAGTATGGATCTTTGTCGTTGTTATCTACATGCTTGTGGTGCACTCGGTGATCGGAAGACCAGTGTAGCACGCTGTTCTGAAGGGCGAATGCGCCACCTAATGCAAACAGGAATCGTAGGCTTGAATGTGCTTCAAACGCTTTATGTGACCATAAGCGGTGATAACCTGTTGTGATTGAAAGGTTACAGAACGTAAAGCAGATTGCTAGCCATATCCAGTGCTCCATACCATAGCCAAAAAAGTAGCCATAAACGGGAGCCGCAACAACAGCAAGCAGCATACTAAAAGAGAATATAAAAATATTGAGCCAGATTAATGGCGGCTTTTTTGTTGATTGTTTGTCGGCACTATTCATTAGCAAATTTTCCATTGAGCTTACATCTGTGCGCTAGAATATCAGCGTACACGTGTAAGTCAATATTGAAAGTGTAAACGTGTATTAGTATGTTTTGCTTAAATATTGTATAAAGGTAGTGTGAAATGTAGTAGCAAGTCATAAATGGAAGTACTAAGGGCTAATAAATGGAAATTAAGGTAGCTGAATATAAAGATTATGAGCGGATTGCCCAATTACACGCGGATAGCTGGAAGCTATATTACCGTGGCATTCTTGCTGATGATTACTTAGAAAATGATGTTTTGGAGGACAGATCTGTTATTTGGCAGACTCGTTTGATTAATCCTCCTTTTAACCAACATGTGTTATTGCTTGAAGAGGGCGGTTTACTGGTTGGTTTCGTCTGTGCGTTTGGCAATCACAACTTTGAGCGTGGAACATTCATTGATGCGTTACACGTAGACAATAATTATCGTGGTCGAGGTGTTGGCAAACGTCTCTTGTCCGAATTATCGAAGTGGTTGCAACAATACTATTCTGACTCTGGGCTTTACCTAGAGGTGATGTCTGAGAACCATCAAGCGATTGCTTTTTATGAAGCGATTGGTGGCAAAGAAGAACTAGAGCAAGTTTGGAACGCACCGTGTGGCAGTCAAGTGAACGAGAAAGTGATCTCTTGGAACTCTCCCGTTGAACTTGAACAGAAAACAGCAAGCGTTGTGTATTCTTAGTCGATTACTGTTAAACAATCGTTTTTTGCTAATTAACTTCTCACCGAAGTTGCTTTTGAGACAAAGATAAAAGCCCCGAGCATTAAATTGCTCGGGGCTTTTTGTTTATAGTTGTCGGTGCTCAGTAAATAGTAGTTTTGGGTTATCGTAGAACGTCTAATCACACCAAGTAACTTGGTTCCGACCGTTCTTCTTTGAAATGTAGAGCGCTTGATCGGCGTCGTCGATGAGTTGCTCGATAGAACCAAATGCCTGAGGTGCATGTTTCACACCGATTGAAATTGTGACTTCTAATCTTAAGCGGTAAGGGGACTCTAAAAGAGAGTTAACCACTGATTTAATTGAAGCTTCTGTTTCCCCTTGGACCATCACGAGAAATTCTTCACCACCGTACCGAAAGCAGTTACTGCTGGTCGGTAGCCTTTTTTGAATTTCAGTGGCCAGTTCCTTGATCACCATATCGCCCATTTGATGGCCGTAGGTGTCGTTAATCGATTTGAAATGATCAATATCTATCATGATCGATGTAATAGATGAGTGACGGTTGATGCTCGGCTCGATGACCTGATGAAGATAAAGGCGGTTGTAGCAGCCCGTCAGCGCGTCTTGATAAGAAAGGGCTTCAAACATATTGGATTGTTTGCGAAGTTGAATCGCTTGTTTACGTAGTTGTTCAGACTGGGCAAAACGTTTGTGTACTTCTAAGTCGCGCCTTATACAGGCCGCTGAGATTAGGATGTAAGCTGAAATATAAACGGTAATTGTTTCTATCTCATGTTTTGGCTCAGCTTCATAAAGCAGTGGCGCAAGGCCGATTAGATAAGCCAAAAAGATAAATGAAAGCGTAGAGATACTGTATCTAGCAGAAAGTCGTGAAAAGGTGCCTATAAAGATCATGACTAGAATGATGCCACCTTGGTAATCGAAATTGTTCAGCTCGATAGCGAGTCGACCAACATAGACTAAGAAAATGGAGCTAACAACAAGGAAAGTACTTTCTACGAGTTCTAAAACGTTGGGCTTGTTTGCAATGCAATATCTGGCAACAGCCATCATTAATAGAAAAAGTATGATTCGGAATATGATAGGTGTAATGCACTCGCTACCAAAGTGGATGTAATCGGTGATGATGAAAGCACAGAATATTGAGATCGGGATGTAGATGAAATTTATGTACGGCAAATAAATTTCATTATCGAAATAGGTTTTAAATCTTTGATTTTTGAACCCAGAATAAGAGCGCATTGAGAAATAAGCCGAGATGGATACACAATAATTTGCGTAGTATGTCACAGTCTTTGGGATTGTAAACGACCGTTTCTATTGATTTGTCAGTATGTTAGCTAGATCAACAAACGGTAGCAGGCAATATCCACGCTCAATTATTGATAGAGCGTGAATATTTGTGAGGCAGGTGTGAGAATGATTAATAGAAACTAACAGTGATGAATAGAGATTAGCGCTTGTTCTTCAAGTAACGCTTACGACGCTCTTCTTTCTTCTTAATTTGTTGCTCTGCTTTTAGCGCAGCCGCTTCTTCAACTTCGATCAGCTCTTGTGTGATCATTTCTGGCAACTCAAGAGTTACCTTACCTAAAGTGCCATTACGCAATTCGTGAAGCAGGATTTCTGAACATTTGTGAATGTCTATGTGGCCACCTGCACGAAGTGCACCACGCTTACGGCCAATCGCTTCCATCAGTTCGATGTCAGACTCAGGCAGCTCTTCAATTTGGTAGCGCTCTTGCAAAAGGTTAGGGTACTGCTTTGCTAGGTACTCTACTGTGTAAAATGCCACTTCATCGTATTCCATTGCCGTATCTTTTACAGCACCTGTTGCAGCCAAGCGGAAGCCACTGTGCGGGTTTTCTACTTTAGGCCAAAGGATCCCTGGAGTGTCTGAAAGGATCACGCCATTCTGCAGGTTAATGCGTTGCTGACGACGAGTTACCGCAGGTTGGTTACCAGTAACCGCGATCGTACGTCCCGCCAAACAGTTGATAATGGTCGATTTACCCACGTTCGGGATACCCATGATCATTGTACGAATGTTCTTGCCCATCTGTTCACGGTGCGGCGCCAGTTTACGTACTAGCTCCATAACGTGGTTAACTTCTTCTTTTACGCTAGTGGTAATCGCAATCGCCTTAACGCCTTGCTCTTTCTCGAAGTGCTCAATCCAACGCTCAGTGAGCTCAGGATCCGCAAGGTCGCGCTTGTTCAGTACTTTTACACAAGGCTTATCGCCGCGCAGTGAAGAGATCATTGGGTTTTCACTACTGAACGGGATACGAGCGTCCAGTACTTCGATGATCACATCAACTTGTGGGATAACTTCTTCGATTTCTTTGCGGGCTTTGTGCATGTGACCCGGAAACCATTGAATAGACATAGAGATAAACCTTGATAAATATATTTGCTGCACATTGTAAGGGTTGGATGATACGTGTAAAGGTATATCTATCCTGACCTTCAATGAGCTGTGTGAGTTTGCTTGAAGTATAGGCGACTTGGTGGTGTTTATTTAGATGATGGCTGACGTAATGAAGATGGGCGGCGCTAACGTTGTGAAGCGTAAAAAGCCGCAATATCTTTCAAATCTTGATGATTGAGTTTACTTAGTTGTGTTCGCATCATCTCCGCGTAGTCGCCTTGTCTATCCCCATTCTGATACGCTTTCATTGTATTAAAAAGATAGATTGGGTCCTGCCCAGAAAGGATGGGATAGGAATTGTTAATTGATGTGCTGGTGGGGGTATGACAGAAAACACAGCTTGGTGATTTCATTTTTCCCAGTTCAGGATCGCCAAAATCAGAGGCTTGAAGTCCGGGGGAAAGAGCAAGCAATATTAGAGTGAGGGATTGGTAAGACACGTTTTTACTCCAGTAAAAACACAACTATAAAGCTTGCCCTAAGAGGAAGCTCAAGTCTTATTTGTTCTCAGTGAGCAGTTAGTATGGTTCAAAGCGTATTTTCTAGCTTTGTTAGGAGGATACCTAGCCTATTGGAGCTCCTTATCTTTTGATGAGGAGTGAATCATAGAGTCTGCGCGTGTCGCGAGGCTTATGTACTTTGATGGTGGTAATCACTGAATTTCTGAGCCGTAACTGTCGTCAACTTTCAACGTACCTGTCGGTAACTCTAAATCATCTCTTATGCTTGTCGCTATACTTTGAACTTCATGTCTGGTTGTATAATTTTTTCTAAACTATTGATAAAATATGCCTTTCTTATTGCCTCTTTGCGGTTTGTGACATTTATCTTTTTGTATATATTGTAAACGTGTGTCTTTACTGTACTTTCTGAAATAAATAGGTCGTTCGATATTTCTAAATTTGAATCTCCTCTAATCACTCGCTTAAATATTTGAACTTCTCTTTTCGTAAGGCTAGATAATATTACTTTCGACTTGAATGTGTAATCGTGTCTATTGGTTAAAATATGCGACATTAACTTCCTAGGCAGCCACAAATCGTCGTCACACACTGTTTTTAAACAGCGGGTAAGGTGATCGATAGGCGCGTCTTGATAGATGATTCCTTTTATATTAAACAGGTTGAATAGCTGCATCACGGTAATACTTTGTCCTGTAATGTCTGCAGGAACATCGTAGACAACCCATTTATTCGATTCTATTTTTGATAAGATGATGTTGATATCTTCGATATTTGCCAAGAGTAAATAGCTAATGAGGACGACATCGAAGGTTTTATGTTCACGAGAGCGTCCAATGCTTAAAATACACTCTCTGTTAAAAGAAAAGTCATTGTATTTTTCTATTTCTCGTTGAATAAACTGGTTGTTAATACCATTGTCACCAATTAGGAGCATCTGCTTTAAATTATTCTTATGCATAACTTATTCCGAACCTAGCAAATCATGTTTTGATTCTATGACGTTGTGATTTATAAAATTGAGCTCTGCGGCTTATTTTTTACATAATTGCATAATTAGGGCTGCTGTGAAAGTCGGGGTTCAATAGAAATTTGTAATGTATCTTCATATTGCCCTCCTGGTTTATTTTCTGTGTCACCAATGACAAAGCTCAAAGGAATAGGTTGACCAACCGTCGCAGAAAGACGTTGAACTCTTGTATCCAGTAGCTCAAGGTTTATTCTGTCGCTATCGAGAGAAAGTTCGTATGGAATATCCCATTTAGCCTCATTAGATTCATGACGTAGCATTCCTTGATGGGATGATTCCAATACGATGGTATAAGCTGTATTGCTTTGAACCCATAGGTTAGGTGCAGAGCGAATTACCTTGTTTGAATATAATGTCCCTAGATCAAGGTCATAATGTTGTTGGGTTAATCCATAAAAATGAATTTTCGCAGCAGGAGGAACATCAACAGAAACTGGAAGTGAGCTTGGGCTAATTTCTATTTGCTTACTATCTGAGTTATAAGAAGGTGAGACCTCTAAAAGCCCCCGATAGGTTCCTGACTCTAACCATTGCTTGCTCGGAAATCGCATTTGTATCGTTGCTGAAGGCTGGCTGTCGGTTAATGAAAAGTGCCATTGATTAGCGATTTGCATGCCAACCTGCCCAGACCACTCAAAGTTGAGCTTGTCTTCCTTTGACCCTTTTAACGATCGACTGGTATCGTTAAGTTGTAAAATTAAGCTTAATTTGCAGGGCTCGCCAATTATGACCGCATCTATACGGTAAGTGTTTATTGTGGCGAACGTTCCTGAACTGAAAACATCATATTGTGATTTAGATGATACAGGTTTTATAGTCAACGCACTTGCTTCACACGCCAAGGCCAAAGGTGCATGGTTTATGGTGATGAGAAACAAGGATCCCCAAAGTATGAGTCTATTCAACATACACATCTCCTAATCTGATCAAATTGTCACTGCGCTCACTGAGGGAAATGATGACTGACTCTTGTTCTTTAGTGTCCAGTACCAGTTGATATTTACCTGGTTTTAATCCAGAAATTGCAAATATGCCGTTACGATTTGTAAAGAAGTCAATCGGCAGTTGTTTAGCTTCACCAAGATAATGTGCCACACCAGCAACGAGTGAAATGGGGTTGTTATTTTGACGATCGAATAGCTTGCCTATTACGGTTAATACAGCATCGGAACCGATTTGTAATTTAAAGCCCCGTTTGTAACCGGGCTTAATCCAGAAGGCACCATCGCCTAAGTCATATCCTGGCGGTAAGTTATCAACTTCGTAACCGACTAATTGGCTATTGTAAGCAACAAGGTCAGGAACCATGGCACTTGCATCTCCTTTTAGATAAACGCGTGCGTACTCACCATCTTTTGTGGGGTCGATAGCTACATCGTTTGATTTAAGGCTCTTATGTTTGCTGACAATCGCGAATGCTTCGCGTACTGGTCTGCCGATCGCCACAGATGAACCAGCAAATGCAAGGGAGCTACTGATTGTTACGTCTGTACTGTGGTTTCGTGTTTCGCCACTGATGTCTTCGAGCCGCGAAGCGTGGGTCGCATTTAATTCATAACGGTTTGCTGTGTAGTTAACCCCTGCATCCATATCGGCATCGGTTTCTTCATTAGTAATTACACTCGCAAATGCTGAGATACCGCCGGTGTTACCAATATTATTTTGATAGCTGTAATCTAAGGCGGCTTCATTTAACTCTGTGGTATAACGACCGACAACACGAGTTTGTCGACTGAGAGGCCAACTT
The DNA here is from genome assembly GCF_002875705.1 of Vibrio sp. 10N.261.45.E2. Lineage (GTDB taxonomy): Bacteria > Pseudomonadota > Gammaproteobacteria > Enterobacterales > Vibrionaceae > Vibrio. The sequence goes on along the minus strand of NZ_MCZZ01000120.1, from coordinate 2,329 downwards.
ATGGTGACGGTAGTGCTGATATCATCGTCTTCGGTTGCGTTGTACCGATAGTTAACGCGTGCACTCCAGGTCGCGGGCGTGTCAAATAGGCCGTCCGATAAACTCGGGCTAATTAGCCAATAATCGTTCTCTTTGTCTACTCCCGAACGATAGTTGAGGGTCATGGCTGCACGTAAAGATTGGCCAAGGTAAATGGAGCTGAATGCAGATACATAATGGGTGGTTAAGTTGATATCGATATCGGAAGCATCAAACCCAGAGACACCAGTAAAATTATTAGCCTGATATTCATAACTGAAACTCAGTTGTGGAGACAGTGTGTTTGTATTGGAAAACTCTGCATCGAACGCCAATTTATAAGCATCGCCAGTTCCAAATGTAGGGTGTTCACTACGCGAGGCATTGAGTTCAGTGACGCCCCATCTAGAGGCCAGTAGCGCGGTTGCACCATACTGGTAAAGATCTTCACGGCTTTGAAAGTTCGTGCCTAAGGTCAACCAAGGAGTAACACCCATATCAACATAACCATGAAAAAGTCGCTCGTCTGTTAGGTATTCTAGTTGTCCATTTTGTAGTTCAGAAGGCGCTCCATACATGATGCTATATTCAAACTCACCGCTATTGAGCAAATCGTTACCGGTGGCAATAGAAAATTCGATGCGCTCTTCATTCCCTGAGCGGTCGGTGATGACGAGCACAATATCATTGCTACCTTGTGCTAGCGGTATATCACTAAGGTTATAGCTACCAGCGCCTAAGGTTAGTCTTTGGACTGCAATCCCATCTATATAGACATCGACATTTGACGCTCTTTGAAGAGTGAATGATTGATTGGCTCGTGGCCGTGCATTTCTGGTTGGAATGAGTGTGAAATCTCGCGTTAACCCAATACCAAGTATGTCGGTGCTGTCCTGAAAAGATTGACCACTGTTGTACATATCGCCGACTACAAGTCGCGTCCCTTGTTCGGCAAAGTCTATATTAAGACGAGTTCCTTCTCTTACGTAACGCGAATCTTGTGATGAGCCGTTTTCTAAATAGGATTCATACTCAAAGTTTAAAAAACCAATGTTGAGTGCCGAATCGAATTGACTGCGATAGAGATCCTGTCTTGATGAGTTTTGATCGACGTATTGGCTCTCATTGGCAGAAAGGGCAAAATTAATGTATCCGCTAAACTGACTTGGCTCAGCGTAGTTATAAAAATCATCTGCACCGTTCATAGACAGTTGTTGAGTTAGACTAAATTCGGACGGAACTGTCACGATGCATTCTAATGACGAGAAATCGAAGCTCAGGCCAAGTCCTACGCTCTCAAAATTGTGCTGCGACAGCATGTCACCGTCTGTTGTACCATTGAGTTTCTCAATACCCTTTTGAGTGACCACGGACGAAAGAAGAGAAAGTGTACTTTCCTTTGGTAACAAAATTTCGTTGTTGGCGGTAATGATGATGTCCGCTTCCCCGAGTATGGTGTCACTTATTCTTAGTAAAGAGGTCAGTTGAATATCTCGTCCTGTGGGATTCAAGACCATTTCCTGCCCCCAAGCCGCAGGGCTTAGGGCGGCACAATAAAAGAGCACGAGCCCCAACACATACAAACCTTGCCACACTTTATGATGGGTTTCAGTCTTCATGCCCATGGTAGGTGCCCATTGGTAAGTAATTTAAAGAAGGAGGCAAAGTAATAATGGAGCGCGGTGGAATGAACTGCTCACCTAAAGCCTCGTGTACCTTTTTGCTCTGAGATTCGAGCCCCGTAAAATGGAGTAATGATGTATAGGTGAATCGCGACCCAGAATTAGTGAGTGTGAGGTTGCCTTGTTCGTCGATATGCAATTTCACATCAGGCTCTAGTGAGGATGAGTGAATGTGTAACAACGCGTTATAATGCACTTGTAGGTTGATTCCGGTTGTTAAACCGATGGGTTTATCCGTTCTCGCGTTGTTTTGGCCAACATTGACAGTACTGAAGCGAACAAAGTAACTCTGAGAGGTTTCGAGTGAACGACTTCCTAACCATTGTATACGGAATACTTGTCGCTCTCCGGGAGCTAACATTGCGGCTGGTGGAAATACAAACATCTCTTCACTCGTTAGAGCTGATGTCTCGAATGTGCCATCGGATAAGAATTTTAAACGACGAACATTAGCTTCAAGTGGGAGAGCTTGGGTAGAGTTGTTAGTCACAACCAGTTGCGATGCTGCCCTGTAATCGGTGTTAAGCTCGATGACGGTAGGAGATAGTGTTAGGGCATACGTTTGGGCACACAGAATGCCATAAATGATACTTGCCCAAATATAACGACTCTGTAGTGGCATAGTGAAT
>NZ_MCZZ01000119.1 GCF_002875705.1 Vibrio sp. 10N.261.45.E2 | reverse complement strand
GAAATCGCTAAACATCAAGCCTAGCGCGTCAGTCTCATCCCCCACGGCTAACTTGATCGATCTAGACGAAAAAATAAAATATTCGGTGACCGTGCGAAGGTTCAATTTAAGCAGATATTCCGCTTGCTCACCCTCCGACTGGCTACGCCAGCTACGGGGTTGCGCCGAGCGGTTCAATTGAAAAACTAAAAAATAACTGTATATTTAAACAGTATTAATTTTACTAAGGAGTGAACATGCGCGTAGAAATGAAGATTTTAAAAGCTGGCCTTCCAAAGAATGGATTAACGTTGATCAACGATGAATTATTCAAAAGATTGTCTGTCATGTATCCAGACGTAAAGGTTCGAATACGTACTGGCACCAATAACCAACTAGAAATTTTTGCAAAAAAAGAAGAAAAGAAAATCGCTAATCGTATTATCGAAGAGGCATTTAATGAAGCGAATGAGTGGCTATTACAGGATTAACAAAGTGTTACTGAGTCGTGGTATACTGCCTGCGGGTGCTCTTGGCTGTTTGTCATGAGCAATCATTTAACTATTTTTGTTTGTGGCAGATAGACAAAAGCCCCGAAAGTTAATTAAAACTTACGAGGCAATGTATGTATCTAGACACTACAAATATTAGCCTCTTTATCACTAGGAGGCAACAAAAAATGCCAAAGAGTAAAATAGCCCTGATGGGCTTGGTGGTGATTTGTTTCACCGTTCTGTGTGGACTTTTTATTGTTAGAGACTCGCTCTGCGAGGTTCGATATAAAGATGGAAGTACAGATTTCCTAGCACGCTTTGTTGTCTACGAAATGGTAAGGTAGCTGGGCAGGAAGGGGCGTCAGCCTCTTCCTGATTCAGTGTTGTGATTCATGCCAAGGTGCACCCAAATCTTTTCTCTCATCGAGACACGCTTATTATTTTACCGGAGCCTATTTTTCGTGGCGTGTTCGAAAGATGGTTGTGTAGTGGCATAGTGAAT
>NZ_MCZZ01000118.1 GCF_002875705.1 Vibrio sp. 10N.261.45.E2 | reverse complement strand
CCAGCTCACAGAGAAACGAGCGTAGCGAGTGCACTCTGTGTATGCTGGCTTAAAATAAAAGCGCGCGGTCAGGTTAGCATAAATTTTAGGCTGAAATCAGTTAAGATTTTAAGTAGAGAAGTGAACCACTTTAAGGTTTTAAATGGCTTTAATAGCTTTCGGAGTTCTGACGCGCTTCGCTTGTCGGATTTGCAAAAGCTCTACATGCAAGCATATAGCAGCTCTAACAAATCGAAATAAACTACATAGCAAACGCAATAAATAGAACAGAGTGCTAGAAAGCAAAACAGCCCAAAAAGGGCTGTTATCTGATAAGGCTTGTTTTTTGTCTCACGACTTATTCAAACGTCGGTAATATGTAGCCCGACTGATCCCTAGATTTTCCCAAGGCTTAGTCTGATTTAAAGAGTCAACATTCACTGAACCATTTGGTCTACCACCACCTTTTGAAAATTTACCACCTTTAGCCCCTTTCTTAGCTTGGCTCTGACGGAACTTCTCAGGCGAAAACTCTCGGTATGTCCAGTTAGCAATCGACTTAGCTATAGCTTTCACCTCAGAGACAGGCAAAGGTACTTTAAATTGAGCGTTAACGGCCTCAACTTGATCGTATACAGCCGAGTTCCAGTCACGCTTGTAGTTCGGAGCCCAATAATCTCGAATCGCCTTATAGCTCCACTGGCGTGCTGTATCGAACAGCTCACAATTACGACCTAAGCCTGATATTTCAACACCACGTAACGGATGACCTTTAAGGTCAAGATAGTCCGCCAGTTCATCTAGCGTGTATTCGTGTTCTGTCCAAAATTCATTTTGCCAATGCGGATGCAGTGGATTTTTCGTAAGTAACCCAGCAAAGCCACGATCCGATTTAAGACGTTCAATCATTGCGGATTCAATCGCAGCAGCGTAGCGAATAGGTTCGCTATGTGCGATATCAGACGTACAGAACGGAACTTTCAAGCGATACGCAATGTGAGCGTGTGCATTTTCTCGGTTCTTACTAGACCAATTCGGAGGAGCAAGCCCGTTGTCATACCACGATAAAACCGCCCCCTGATGATCAATATCAAAAATTAGATATTTCACCATATGAGGCTGGTTAACTTGAAGATACTTTTTCGTTATTGCTGTCTTTTTAGGGCGTATGTAAGTAACACCGAGTTCGTCAGTGCAGTACGGTTTATAGGGTAGTGACTCGATAAGATCGAGATGAAATTCATCGAAGTGATTATTAGCCACCCACACCTACACTTAGGCAGAGATGAATTGTTGGTTTTTGAAAGCTCATTAGGTATAATTATCCCATAGTGCATAGCCCCTAACTCTCGATATCTGCCAAGATTAGTACGAGGTTTGGGGCTTTCCTTTATCTGGCGTTTATCTTACGCCTCAACATCTTACTTCGCAATTCCCCCCTAACACCTAAAAATACAATCAATCACAAATAACCACTTATCAATTCAAAATCTTATTTCCGAACAACATCAACGATCTATTAGTTCTAACAACAATCTTTTTATTTTAGCTTGTCATTTTTTGGGTTCGCTCCCTCAGGGCCTACTTTTCAAGTAGCACCCTGATGGAGCTTTATGCCATACATAGCAAGTGGTTGAGTGATTTTTTACCTGACACTCCTGAAAATTTACTGCATACCCTAGATTTGGGAGAAAAAACCTGACAGTTATATAAATAAGGGGGGGAGCGTTATTAATTACCGAAGACGCAACGAAGAACGGCTCCCAATAGGGAGCCGTTCTTGTATCTAAATCTGAGTTCGCACTAAGTGTAGTTACGTTAAATATAATGACACAAGCATACTGTTATAATCCTATCTAGAATGACCACACATCAACTTCAAAGGAGTTATATTTGAGCAATGAAAGATTTACCCGTACAGAGGAAGAACAGAAGGAAAGCAAAGAAATATACGACAAATTCCGAGAGGAACTTTCTAAACGGCAACTCTTTAATAATGAAGGCTATGATAAGGCGGTTTTATCCCTATCAGCTTCTGGTCTAGCATTATCTTTAACCGCGATACGTTTCATCACACCACTAGAAAAATCTTCGTATTTGCTTCTTATACAGGCCTCATGGTTTTTATTTTTAATAACCGTAATATCATCAATAATAGCCTATCAGATCAGCAATAAAGCAATAAGTAAGCAACTAGAAATTGCTGAGAGATACTACATTCAAGCTTTAGTAAGCGCAGAAGCCGAAAGCAATCCATACCTAAAATTTAACTCATATCTCAATATAACCACTGGTATCTTTTTTTGCTTCGCAATAACATTTGTAGTTCTTTTTGTAACTCTAAATATCGAGAATCAAACAATGTCCAACAAAAAAACAATCCATAATGCCATAGTGACAGATAGCGCAGATATGTTAAGAATGCAAACTGCCCCGAGTGGAAAGCTAGCAACAGCAAGTGCTGACATACCATCAATGCAAATGGCTCCGGGTATAAAAACAACATCGACTGGTCAGTCTTCCGCAGGTAATGGAAAAGAAACTAGCAAGTCTTCAGAGTCCAAAAGCGGGCAGTAATATTCCGATCGTGCTCAATGGATTAACTTCATAAAACAAGAATGGCTCCCAATAGGGAGCCATTCTTGTATCTAAATTCGATTTGTAGTGGCTACTGCCAATCCATCTTCAACTCTTTATGTTTAGATGCACAATCTTTCAAGTAGAGATTCATTAAGTTCTGGTAAGGAACTCCATTTTTGTCGGAAAGCTCTTTGAAGTAGCTAATAACATCTTCATCTAATCTTATCGTTATCTGCTTCTTTGACTTTTTCACATAAGGGTTAGCTACTGAGTTAGAAAAATCATACTGTTCACGCATAACGGCAATCCTCATATTGTTTTCGTTCTCGTTTCTCTGCTTTTCTGGCTGATATTATTCTGATTTTCTCATCCTCACCACGATAGCAATGACAAACAACCAAAGTATTGTATTCCTCACTTACACCTAAAATAATGAAACGCTCTTCACCAAATGAACTGTCAGGATCTGGAATGATACGGGCAAACTCATCATAAAAAACAGACTGAGCCTCATGAAAGGTAACACCGTGTTTTCTTCTGTTCGTTTCAGCTTTATTGAGATCCCATTGGAAATTTAAGTAAGACATATCACCACCACAACTACAACGTAATTACATTGTAGTTAAAAACAAGAAAGATAGAAACCGAAGCAACTAATTGGGTGTTCATTATTCCTATTATGGTAAATCCACGAGTTTGCTATCAGAAACACCCTCCAGATCGCCTCAAACGCTCTTAGCGAATATTTCCGACACTTAACTAAGGCAAAGCACACCCAAGCGGCATTGTAAGTTTGTGACGCTTTCAGGGCGATTCACCGCGTGAATTAACATCTTTTGGACTCACCCAAATATCACACCGTAACGCCCATAACCGAAAGTTTGTGATTTAAGATCGTGCTTAGTCGTGAAGTGAACGAAGTTCTTTCATGAGTGAGTACGATCCGACAAACAAACGAAGTGAGTGCGTCAGCATTTCATTTTCCAGGAAGGTCTTTGATAAGGTCATGCAATATAAACCTTAAAATCGGAACAACCCTGTGAGGTCTAATGAACAGTAAAGAGAAAAACAAAAAGGAAAAAAAACTTCGACTTGAGTATGAGAAAAGACAAGCGAAGCGAATTAAGGACGCTAAGAAATTAAAAAAAGAACAAGAAGCTTTGGCTGAAGAATTAGCAGGACAGACAATCAACATTCCGCCATTCCGAAGGGGCAGTTAACGGGGGTAAAGGGGGCGTTAGCGCCCCTTT
>NZ_MCZZ01000117.1 GCF_002875705.1 Vibrio sp. 10N.261.45.E2 | reverse complement strand
TTTGTTGACGGTAAAAGTCGCACTGAAATAGCTAAGTACCTTAAAGTTAGCAGAGTAAGCGTCAATAAATGGGTTAAAGCATATCTCGATAATGGTCTTGAAGGGCTTCAGGAGAAACCACACTCTGGCAGACCTCACCGCCTAACTGACGAACAGAAATCGCAACTCAAAGAATATGTAATTAAACATGCCATTAATAAGAGTGGTGGTCGCCTTCAAGCGAGAGACATTGGGCTTTATATAGAAAGTAATTTCGGTACATCATATAAGAAGTCGGCGCTCTATCAGTTATTACATGATATCGGTCTGAGTTGGATTACGACTCGCTCTAAACATCCTAAGCAGTCACTCGAAGCCCAAGAAGCTTTTAAAAAAATTCCCAATCGAAACGATCCTTAAGATCCCCGGCCATGTTCCTTTAAATGATGTTCAAATATGGTTTCAAGACGAGGCTAGATTTGGTCAACGCAATACAACAACGCGGATATGGGCAGAGAAAGGGACACGCCCCAGAGTAGTGCAGCAACAACAATTTGAGTATGCATACTTGTTTGGAGCCGTATGTGTCACAACAGGAGAAGCTGAAGCGATAGTGGTTCCCCTGAGCAATATGGAAGCAATGAAAGAGCAACTCAGATTGATTTCTCAAGCCACACCCGTTGGCAAGCATGCTGTTGTTATCATGGATCAAGCGAGTTGGCACCAAAGCTACCTTGCAGATGAATTTGAAAACCTCACTATTATCCATATCCCGCCTTATTCTCCTGAACTTAACTCTATAGAGCAGGTATGGAGTTGGCTTCGTCAAAATGAAGTCGCAAACAGGTGTTTCGAAAACTATGACGACATCGTAGAAACGCTATGTGGAGCGTGGAATCGATTTTGTGAAGATAAAAGCAGAGTCATCTCACTCTGCTTTAGAGACTGGTTAAACTTGATAAGTTAATTAACGGAATTGGTAT
>NZ_MCZZ01000116.1 GCF_002875705.1 Vibrio sp. 10N.261.45.E2 | reverse complement strand
GAATTAACCCTTCTTGATGACAACCAAAAACCTTGGTTAGTTGCCATACACTAAGACCCTTTCGGGTTGTATGGTTAAGTGACTAAGCGTACACGGTGGATGCCTTGGCAGTCAGAGGCGATGAAAGGCGTAATAACTTGCGATAAGCCCAGATTAGGTAGTAATAACCTTTAAGTCTGGGATTCCTGAATGGGGAAACCCACTTACATAAGTAAGTATCCTGTTGTGAATACATAGCAACAGGAGGCAAACCGGGGGAACTGAAACATCTAAGTACCCCGAGGAAGAGAAATCAACCGAGATTCCGAAAGTAGCGGCGAGCGAAATTGGATTAGCCCTTAAGCTTTTAATGAGACAGATGAAGGCTCTGGAAAGTGCCGCAGTAAAGGGTGATAGCCCCGTAATCGACATCTCATCATCAGTGAAAACGAGTAGGGCGGGACACGTGATATCCTGTCTGAATATGGGGGGACCATCCTCCAAGGCTAAATACTACTGACTGACCGATAGTGAACCAGTACCGTGAGGGAAAGGCGAAAAGAACCCCTGTGAGGGGAGTGAAATAGAACCTGAAACCGTGTACGTACAAGCAGTAGGAGCACCTTCGTGGTGTGACTGCGTACCTTTTGTATAATGGGTCAGCGACTTAATTTTAGTAGCAAGGTTAACCGTTTAGGGGAGCCGTAGGGAAACCGAGTCTTAACTGGGCGTACAGTTGCTAGGATTAGACCCGAAACCAGGTGATCTAGCCATGGGCAGGTTGAAGGTTGAGTAACATCAACTGGAGGACCGAACCGACTAATGTTGAAAAATTAGCGGATGACTTGTGGCTAGGGGTGAAAGGCCAATCAAACCTGGAGATAGCTGGTTCTCCCCGAAAGCTATTTAGGTAGCGCCTCGGACGAATACTACTGGGGGTAGAGCACTGTTAAGGCTAGGGGGTCATCCCGACTTACCAACCCTTTGCAAACTCCGAATACCAGTAAGTACTATCCGGGAGACACACGGCGGGTGCTAACGTCCGTCGTGGAGAGGGAAACAACCCAGACCGCCAGCTAAGGTCCCAAAGTATAGCTAAGTGGGAAACGATGTGGGAAGGCTCAGACAGCCAGGATGTTGGCTTAGAAGCAGCCATCATTTAAAGAAAGCGTAATAGCTCACTGGTCGAGTCGGCCTGCGCGGAAGATGTAACGGGGCTAAGCTATACACCGAAGCTGCGGCTACATACCTTTGGTATGTGGGGTAGGGGAGCGTTCTGTAAGCCGTTGAAGGTGGTCTGTAAGGGCTGCTGGAGGTATCAGAAGTGCGAATGCTGACATGAGTAACGATAAAGGGAGTGAAAAACTCCCTCGCCGGAAGACCAAGGGTTCCTGTCCAACGTTAATCGGGGCAGGGTAAGTCGACTCCTAAGGCGAGGCCGAAAGGCGTAGTCGATGGGAAACGGGTTAATATTCCCGTACTTCTTACAATTGCGATGGGGGGACGGAGAAGGCTAGGTGGGCCTGGCGACGGTTGTCCAGGTTCAAGTACGTAGGCGGGTGGTTTAGGTAAATCCGGACCGCTACTAACGCTGAGATACGATGTCGAGCTACTACGGTAGTGAAGTCATTGATGCCATGCTTCCAGGAAAAGCCTCTAAGCTTCAGATTGTAAGGAATCGTACCCCAAACCGACACAGGTGGTCGGGTAGAGAATACCAAGGCGCTTGAGAGAACTCGGGTGAAGGAACTAGGCAAAATGGTACCGTAACTTCGGGAGAAGGTACGCTCTTATCAGTGAAGTCCCTTGCGGATGGAGCAGACGAGAGTCGCAGATACCAGGTGGCTGCAACTGTTTATTAAAAACACAGCACTGTGCAAAATCGTAAGATGACGTATACGGTGTGACGCCTGCCCGGTGCCGGAAGGTTAATTGATGGGGTTAGACTTCGGTCGAAGCTCTTGATCGAAGCCCCGGTAAACGGCGGCCGTAACTATAACGGTCCTAAGGTAGCGAAATTCCTTGTCGGGTAAGTTCCGACCTGCACGAATGGCGTAATGATGGCCACGCTGTCTCCACCCGAGACTCAGTGAAATTGAAATCGCTGTGAAGATGCAGTGTACCCGCGGCTAGACGGAAAGACCCCGTGAACCTTTACTACAGCTTGGCACTGAACATTGAACCTACATGTGTAGGATAGGTGGGAGACTTTGAAACCGCGTCGCTAGATGTGGTGGAGTCGTCCTTGAAATACCACCCTTGTAGTTTTGATGTTCTAACGTTGGTCCCTGAATCGGGATTACGGACAGTGCCTGGTGGGTAGTTTGACTGGGGCGGTCTCCTCCCAAAGAGTAACGGAGGAGCACGAAGGTGGGCTAAACACGGTTGGACATCGTGTGGTTAGTGCAATGGCATAAGCCCGCTTGACTGCGAGAATGACAATTCGAGCAGGTGCGAAAGCAGGTCATAGTGATCCGGTGGTTCTGAATGGAAGGGCCATCGCTCAACGGATAAAAGGTACTCCGGGGATAACAGGCTGATACCGCCCAAGAGTTCATATCGACGGCGGTGTTTGGCACCTCGATGTCGGCTCATCACATCCTGGGGCTGAAGTCGGTCCCAAGGGTATGGCTGTTCGCCATTTAAAGTGGTACGCGAGCTGGGTTTAGAACGTCGTGAGACAGTTCGGTCCCTATCTGCCGTGGGCGTTGGAAAATTGAAAGGGGCTGCTCCTAGTACGAGAGGACCGGAGTGGACGAACCTCTGGTGTTCGGGTTGTCATGCCAATGGCATTGCCCGGTAGCTAAGTTCGGAATCGATAACCGCTGAAAGCATCTAAGCGGGAAGCGAGCCTTGAGATGAGTTTTCCCTGACGCTTTAAGCGTCCTAAAGGGTTGTCGTAGACTACGACGTTGATAGGCAGGGTGTGTAAGTGCTGCGAGGCATTGAGCTAACCTGTACTAATTGCCCGTGAGGCTTAACCATACAACACCCAAGGGGTTTTG
>NZ_MCZZ01000115.1 GCF_002875705.1 Vibrio sp. 10N.261.45.E2 | reverse complement strand
GCTTATCCGAACGGCATTAAACCTTCGGGTTGGCGTTTTTGTATCTGTGGAATAAGCAATAGCTAAATCGCAGGTAATAAAAAAGGCTGACATATCTGTTAGCCTTTTAAGTACAGCGTCAGCCTTCTTAATATTTGCAGTGACTATTTCTATTCGAAACAGATCTCGATGAAAGCATTACCCCATTGAGATGAGAAAGGCATGATGATGATTGCCCCGTCACACTTGTGACGAATCGTATGACCTTTACCAGAAACCACAATCGGCGTTGCCATATCGAAGTCAAAACCGCTTTCTGCAAGAATACGTTTTGCACCGCCAGTTACCATGTTAGTGATTTCACCCACCATATCGGTCACTTCTTCGTTGAGGCCGTTTGGTCGCTCACCGAGCATGTTTTCCATGATTTCGAGAGCAAGACCTTCATCAAAGGTGATCGACATAGAGCCACGAGATTGTGTACCCACCATACCAATGAGGCCGGATACATCACCACGAGCGATTTCATCTTTCTTAACTCTCGGTTTTTGTGGCTTCAATTCTAGAGAAGCCATCGTTTTTAATACGTTCATCAAAGAAGCTAAAAACGGGTTTACAAATTCAGCGCGCATAATGTTCTTCTATAATCTTATTCTTTCATCTCGGAGGAGCAAGATTGGCAAATGCCATGCGATTCAATGACATGATTAGTCAATTGAAAGCCATGCTTCTCAGCGTTACTGGCAAGTAGGGTGACAAGCGCATCGTCTTGCAATTCTATCACAGTGCCACATTTATCGCAGATCAGTAGTTGGGAGAAATGTTTGTTGGCATTGCAAGAACAGCAGCATATGAAGCTATTGGTTGACTCAACTCGGTGAATGAAACCTTGTTCCAACAAGAAATCCAAAGCGCGATAAACTGTAGGAGGCTTGGCCTGTGGTTCACTGACTTTCAACTGCTCTAATAATTCATAAGCACTGGAGGCTTTTTTATTAGAGAGGATGAGCTCAAACACTCGCTTTCTTTGAGGCGTTAATCTAACTCCTCGCGATGCGCATATCCCTTCAACTTGCTCTATTAATGTGTGGTCCAAATTTTTCACCATTCAATCGGACATCCCTAATCAAACCTTATTTCTAGGTTACTACGTTTTGGGAGCCAATGATTTCTATTAAAGTCAGGTACAGAGCGTATTGTGACCCACGACTTTGAATAAGACAAGGTAACTCAAAATGACAGTGTGACTCAAGGCATAACTGATTAATGAGGCTGAATGAGAGATCTGGTGAATAGGTGTATAAAAAAGTGTGAGGCAAAGTTCATATAGCACAAACAGGGCATAGCATTTACAATAGCCGACCTTGCTTTTGCTGGGTATTCCAGCATATTTTTTTGACTCGCTACTAGGGTACTTTGCCATGACACATTCATGTAGGTTGTCTGTCGCTCCCATGCTCGATTGGACTGACCGCCACTGTCGTTACTTTCACCGTTTGCTTTCTCAGCAGACTCTTCTGTACACGGAAATGGTAACAACGGGCGCGATCTTACATGGTAAGGGCGACTTTCTAGAATATAACGAGCAAGAACATCCTCTTGCACTTCAACTTGGCGGTTCAAACCCGGTTGATCTTGCTGCTTGTGCCAAGCTTGCCGGTGAGCGCGGTTATGATGAAGTGAACCTTAACGTAGGTTGCCCTTCAGACCGAGTTCAAAACGGTCGCTTTGGTGCGTGTTTAATGGCTGAGCCAGAGCTGGTGGCAGATTGCGTATCGGCGATGAAAGAAGTGACTGATATTCCAATTACTGTGAAAACGCGTATCGGCATCGATGACCAAGACTCTTATGAGTTCCTAACTAAGTTTGTTTCTACGGTTTCTGAAAAGGGCGGTTGTGAGCAATTTACTATCCATGCACGTAAGGCATGGTTGAGCGGCCTTAGTCCAAAAGAGAACCGTGAGATCCCACCTCTAGACTACAATCGCGCATATCAAATCAAGAAAGACTTCTCTGATCTTGTGATTGCTGTGAATGGTGGCATTACTACGCTTGAGCAAACTAAAGAACACTTGCAACACCTTGACGGTGTGATGATTGGTCGTGAGGCTTACCATAGTCCATTTATCTTGGCTGAAGTCGACCAACAGATCTTTGGTTTAGATACACCTATTAAGAAGCGCTCACAGGTTGTCGAAGAGATGTACCCATACATCGAACGCGAACTTTCAAACGGCGCGAGCCTAGGCCATATTTCTCGTCACATGCTTGGTTTATTCCAAAGCATGCCGGGTGCAAGACAATGGCGTCGTTACATCAGCGAAAATGCGCATAAGAAAGGTGCGGGTATCGAAGTAATGCAGACGGCATTGGCGAAGATCCCTAAAGAGCTAAACGTATAATCTCTCTCGAGGTTAAAAGCCAATCTTAAAAGCTTAGAGTTCAAGGTTAAATTCGCCACCAGAGGCTAAATTTACCATTCTGAGTTTCTGATAAGCCACGTATGAAAATGCGTGGCTTTTTATTTGTTTGATAAATAAGGAATTTATTGAGTTTGGCAACTTGGTACAGAAGCTGCAATGTTAGAAAGTAGGAAAGATAGGTCATTAACTCATTAGGGAGACCATTATGTTTGAATTAATCTTTGTTCTTATTTTCGTTGCTACTTTACTTGTAACAGGTATTACGTTCATGACGGTATTAGCGGCCACTGGAGTCGCATTAGCAGTAATGTTGCTGCTGGGTATGATGGGTGTGGTTTTTAAATTACTGCCTTGGTTGATTGTGATTGCAATTGGTGTGTGGTTTTTCAAAAACTTTGTACACAGCTCTAATCAGAGACGTTACTAAGGTCATAGTGCCGTCAAATCTTTATTCGTCAGCGGTTTATCGTTTTAGAATTTAAGATGTGTGGTAGAATTTTCCCCAATAATCTATGAATGTGCATACAATTAGCACTACGATATGGAATTGGAGCTATCTCAAATGAATAAAATGCCATTAATTGCTTTAGTGGGAATGCTATCTTTAAGTTCAGCTGTGTCTGCTGCTGAGGAGTTTTCTTACACGGCTAAAGTCGGTGCTGATATGTGGTGGGGAAGTACAAAGCTAAACGAAGTTAGACAAGATGACGACGCTAACTCTCCTTCGTTGTATTTCGCATTTGAGCACAATGCACCAATGCTACCAAATGCTAGCTTTCGTTATACCTCTGTTGATTCAGACTCGTTGGCTTTTGATAAGTATGACTACACGTTTTACTACACACTGTTAGAGCACAAGTTGATGAACTTTGATGCTGGTGTGACGTTTACTCAGTACTCGAACTCCAATTACATTGAGCCGAAAGCCAATGGTGCGCAAACTAGTTTCGATGAATTTACGTGGAACTTCTACGGTAACGCAGAGATCAATGTTCCTGATACCAACTTCGATATCATTGGTACGATGGAGTTCGGTGATAGCAGTGGTATTAAGAGCACTGACCTGATGGCGGGTGTTCAGTATCGAATCCCTGTATCAGAGTCTGAAATTGCCCTGCGTGGTGGTTACCGTGTTATCGACCTAGATTCGGATGAGTTCTTTAGTTCGGAACTAGGCAAAAGCTTTGTCATGGTCGATGGTTGGTTTGCTGGTGCTGAAGTGCGCTTCTAGGCCATATAAAGCAAACTTAGAACAAACTTTAAGAACGCCACTTTATTAAGTGGCGTTTTTTATATCTTTCTGGAATTAGTTAGCACATTCATCACTTTCGACCATCCTTAATACAGAGATCTAAATAGCGTCTATTCTTATAAGGTCTATGTTGTGAGGTCAAAGCAAGGGATGGAATATGACACTCAATGAATTAAGAAACTTATATCGAGAAAACCTGCTAGTTGAAGCGATCATAGAGCCCTCAATTCAAGAGGGGGCTTGGGTTGTCGAGTTTCGCCACATGGGAGGTGGCTTTGTTCTGCTCACTGATGTTCATGGAGAAGAGTGTCATTATGCGGATTTAGACCTAGCATCTAAATCGGCATTGGCAGTTGGCTTTCAACAAGTACGTATTGAAAACCAATAGTTAATTTTCCTATTTAATCGGTTTTTACTTCCAAAAAGTTATAAAACATACTTTTCTATTCTTTCTTGTTATTAAAAGGAGTGGTTAATCTATCGTCACGCAATGATTAGGGATGTCGTGACCATGTCTTTAAATAAGAAAGAGTCTTCACAAAATAATAATGCACAGTCTGGGGCTAACGAGTTACCTGGGCTAGCTGCACCACTTAATGACCAACAATTGGGTCATCTTCAGCAAACTGTTTCTGAACTGTCTTCACAGCAACTGGCATGGGTCAGTGGTTACCTTTGGGGTGTGAGCCAAGCTCAGCCAGTAGGCGCTGCTGCGCCAATCGCTCAAGCGGCCGCTGCGGTAGCGTCTAAGCCAGCGGGTAAGCTAAGCATTATCTTTGCTTCTCAAACAGGTAATGCCAAGGGCGTCGCTGAATCACTAGAGGCAGAAGCTAAAGCCTTAGGAATTGCGGTCGAGCTTTTCGATGCGAGCGATTATAAAGGTAAGAACCTAGCCAAAGAGACACACGTTATTTTCGTCGCTTCAACCAATGGTGAGGGTGAAGCACCTGACAACGCCATTGAGTTACACGAATTCCTTCAATCGAAGAAAGCGCCAAAGCTATCAAACCTACAATACGGTGTGATTGGTTTAGGCGATTCGAGCTATGAGTTCTTCTGCCAAACCGCTAAAGACTTCGATAACTTCCTCGCTAAGCTTGGTGCTAAATCGTTTGTTGATCGTCTTGATTGTGATGTTGATTACGAAGAGTCTGCAACGGAGTGGCGTGCTAAAGCGTTATCACAAGTTCAAGAAACGCTATCGACAGGTGCTGAGGCCGACATCGTCCAGTTACCAGTAGGCCAAGCGGCTACAGATCACTCGCAATACACCAAACAAAATCCCTATACGGCAACACTATTGACGAGCCAGAAGATCACCGGGCGTGATTCGGGTAAAGATGTTCGTCATATCGAGATCGACCTTGATGAGTCTGGCATTACCTACCAACCTGGCGATGCGCTAGGTGTCTGGTATGAAAATAGTTCAGAACTCGCGAATCAGATTCTTTCTAAGGTTGGGTTATCGGGTATCGAAAGTGTCGATGTCGATGGTGACAATCTATCTATTCATAGTGCGCTAGTCAGTAAATTTGAGATTACGGCTTCAAACCCTCAGCTTGTGACTAAGTTTGCTGAGTTATCGGGCAGCAAGAAGTTAATCAAGCTGGTGGAAGATAAAGACAAGCTTCGTGAATACGCGGGCAATACACAAATTGTCGATGTATTGGCTGAAAAGAAAACCAAACTATCAGCTGATGAATTAATTGGTCTGCTACGTAAGCTTACCCCGCGTCTCTACTCTATTGCGTCAAGCCAAGCAGAAGTAGATGAGGAAGTTCACTTGACGGTTGGTCTAGTTGAATATCAAAAAGGCGAAGAGTCTCGTTTAGGCGGAGCTTCTAGTTTCTTAGCTCAACGCCTTGAAGAAGGTGGCGAAGTTAAGGTGTTTGTAGAGAACAACAATAACTTTAAGTTACCACAAGACGACAACACGCCAATCATCATGGTCGGCCCGGGTACAGGTATCGCACCTTTCCGTAGTTTTGTTCAAGAGCGTGAAAACAATGATGCAGAAGGTAAGAGCTGGTTATTCTTCGGCGACCGTACCTTTACTCAAGATTTCTTATACCAAGTCGAATGGCAGAAACACCTCAAATCTGGTGCGCTAACTAAGCTAGATGTTGCTTTTAGCCGTGATCAAAAAGAGAAGGTTTATGTTCAAGATCGCTTAATCGAACAAGCCGAGCTGGTTTGGCAATGGCTGCAAGAGGGCGCGTATCTCTATGTCTGTGGCGATGCGACTCGAATGGCAAAAGATGTTCATGAAGCGTTAGTGACTATTGCGGAAAAGCACGGCAATCAAAGCCGCGAACAAGCTGAACAATATATTAATGATTTACGTAAAGCGAAACGTTACCAAAGGGATGTGTACTAATGAGCAAGCAAGTAATAGAGCAAGAAGTGCTAGGTCAAGTACTTGGACCTTTGGCTGACAATGAGCGTTTGAAGCGTGAAAGTAGAAATCTACGCGGTACGATTGAGCAAGATCTCCAAGACCGCATCACCGGTGGCTTTACTGCCGATAACTTTCAGTTGATTCGTTTCCACGGTATGTATCAACAAGATGACCGTGATATTCGTAACGAACGTACCAAGCAAAAGCTCGAACCTTTACATAACGTAATGCTTCGTGCGCGTATGCCTGGTGGCATCATTACCCCTAAGCAATGGTTGGCGATTGATAAGTTCGCAGACGAAAGCACTTCTTACGGTTCAATTCGTTTAACGACTCGTCAAACGTTTCAGTTCCACGGTGTGTTGAAACCAAACATTAAGTTGATGCACCAAACGCTGAATAGCATTGGCATTGATTCAATAGCGACTGCGGGTGATGTAAACCGAAATGTTCTGTGTACGACAAACCCGGTTGAGTCTGAACTTCACCAAGAAGCTTACGAGTGGGCGAAAAAGATCAGTGAACACCTATTACCTAAGACTCGCGCTTATGCAGAAATCTGGTTAGATGGTGAAAAACTAGAAACAACGGATGAAGAACCTATCCTAGGTAGCAATTACCTACCGCGTAAGTTCAAGACGACGGTTGTAATTCCTCCGCAGAATGACGTCGACGTTCATGCTAACGATCTTAACTTTGTTGCAATTGCTGAAGACGGAAAGCTGGTGGGCTTTAACGTATTAGTAGGCGGCGGTCTTGCAATGACGCACGGCGATACCTCTACTTATGCACGTAAAGCTGACGACTTTGGTTTTGTGCCATTAGATAAAACGTTAGATGTAGCAGCGGCAGTGGTAACGACTCAGCGTGATTGGGGTAACCGTTCAAACCGTAAGAACGCAAAAACCAAATACACACTAGATCGTGTTGGTATTGATGTATTCAAAGCTGAAGTTGAAAAGCGTGCAGGTGTTGAATTCTCAGAAAGTCGTCCTTATGAGTTTACTGGCCGTGGTGACCGCATTGGTTGGGCGGAAGGCATTGATGGTAAGCACCACTTAGCGTTATTCATTGAGAATGGCCGTTTGCTTGATTTCCCTGGGAAGGCTTTAAAAACCGGTGTTGCTGAAATAGCGAAGATTCACAAAGGTGACTTCCGCATGACAGCGAACCAAAACCTAATTGTTGCAGGTGTACCTAAGAGCCAGAAAGCAAAGATTGAAAAACTGGCACGTCAATACGGCCTGATGGATGATGTCGTTACCGAGCAGCGTAAAAACTCAATGGCTTGTGTGGCATTCCCAACATGTCCTTTAGCAATGGCAGAAGCTGAGCGTTTTCTTCCTGAGTTTGTAACAGATGTTGAAGGTATTCTGAAGAAACATGGATTACCCGAGGGCGATAATATCATCCTTCGTATCACGGGTTGTCCAAACGGTTGTGGTCGTGCAATGTTGGCTGAACTGGGTTTAGTGGGTAAGGCTCCGGGGCGTTACAACATGCACCTAGGTGGCAACAAAGCCGGAACACGTATCCCTAAAATGTATAAAGAGAACATCACTTCAGCTCAGATCTTAGAAGAGATTGATTCGCTGGTGGGACGTTGGGCTACAGAGCGTAACGATAATGAAGGGTTCGGTGATTTTACCATCCGAGCTGGCATCATCGAAGAAGTGATCATTTCAAAGAGGGATCTGCATGCATAATTCTGTCGCTTCAAAGTTGAAGTTAGCAGAGCTACTCGCATTGACTAAGACGGAGCAAATACTTCGTCTTGGACAAATCAATGCTGAGTTGGAGCAGCTAACCGCATTAGAGAGAGTTAAGTGGGCTCTAGAACATTTAGAAGGGACACATGTTGTGTCTTCTAGTTTCGGAATCCAAGCGGCATTGATGCTGCACCTAGTGACTCAAGCAAAACCAGACATTCCGGTTATTCTGACGGACACTGGGTACCTATTCCCTGAAACATATCGATTTATAGATGAGTTAAGTAAGAAGCTGACTCTAAATCTTCAAGTCTTCCGTGCACAACAGAGCCCTAATTGGCAAGAAGCGCAATATGGAAAACTTTGGGAACAAGGCATAGAAGGGATAGAGAAGTACAACAAACTCAATAAAGTTGAACCGATGAGAAGAGCGTTAGATGAACTCGAGGCTGGGACATGGTTTTCCGGTTTAAGAAGAGAGCAATCTCAATCGCGCGCAAATCTACCAATTTTATCTATCCAAAATGGTGTGTTTAAATTCTTGCCGGTAATCGACTGGACGAATAAAGATGTTCACTATTACTTAGAAGAGCATGCTCTCAGTTATCACCCGCTTCGAGAGCAGGGTTACCTTTCTGTTGGAGATACACACACGACTAAGAAGTGGGAACCGGGTATGACTGAAGAGGAAACTCGTTTTAATGGGCTGAAACGCGAATGTGGTCTCCATGAAGATGATGGTGAGCAATATGGTTCTGGAATTTAGACTTATTGCTGTTTAAAAAGCTGCCATAAGGCAGCTTTTTTAGTTTTTAGGGGATAAAATTAGAGCGGTTGTGGATAAGTCTGTGGTTATTGTGTAGTTACTTTGTAGTTAAAGCTGCATAAATAAGGGTTTGAGTGTTTATTCGTCATGTAAGTGTTATTTTTGCATTTTTCTTTAATAAACACTTGCCAATATGATGAACATCTCTATAATGCCGCCTCACTGACACGGCAGACGCCATAAGGCTTCAGCGAAGAATGTTAGTAAGGCAACTAGCTTTGAGTGATTATTCGCTCCTACTTTTAGAAAGTAGAAATTAATTTTCAAAAGTGTTTGACACTGAGAATTAAGTCGCTAGAATGGCCGCCTCTTCCGAAGTGATGTAAGTCACAACGAAGAGAAGCTCTTTAACAATTTAAACCTATCAATCTGTGTGGGCACTCGTTGATGAATATCAAAGCGTTTTATCGTTAGATAAAACAGATTCTTCGGAATCAAAATTGATTTCAATGAACTGAGTGACCAATACAAATAATTACTTTCTTTGTAGAGAGCGGTTATTTGGCACAGTCAATTCATTATCATTCTGTTGGAATGGTAATAGCTTTAGAATTACATAGTAGTTTTGAAGTCAGTATTCGTTGAGTCACGCCTATTAATTTAGGTAATCAAAATCTTAAATTGAAGAGTTTGATCATGGCTCAGATTGAACGCTGGCGGCAGGCCTAACACATGCAAGTCGAGCGGAAACGACACTAACAATCCTTCGGGTGCGT
>NZ_MCZZ01000114.1 GCF_002875705.1 Vibrio sp. 10N.261.45.E2 | reverse complement strand
ATTCACTATGCCACTACATTGATCGTTTATCCTATAGGTTATGCATCCGAATAAGCCTATCAAACAACTCTTTAATGCCAACGATACTTGGCTGAACTACCTCAATAAGTACCGAGAAACCCTCCGAACCGTCGTCATTGAAAACGTCACCAAGATGCTCGCTTGCAGTACCGCTGCTTTTGGCTCTAAAGAGTATCGATGCAGCCATGCTGACTGCACCCATCACAAATACATTCACCAGACGTGTAAATCTCGCTTTTGCAGCAGTTGTGGCATAAAAGCCACAGAGCGGTGGATACGAAAGCAACAACATGTCTTTCCTGAGTGTGAGTATCAACACGTTACGTTGACGCTACCACACACGTTGTGGCCAATCTTTCGGGATAATCGTTTTCTTCTCAATCATCTCTTTAGCTGTGCAGCCAAAATCTTCTTAGGATGGGCAAAGCAACTCGATATCGATATTGGCGTGTTCTGTGCACTTCATACCTACGGCAGAAAGCTGAATTGGAATGTTCACATCCACTTATCTGTCACCCGCGGGGGCTTATGTAAGAGGACAGGTCTATGGAAGCCCATTTTCTTTAAAGCTAAGACCACAGAGAAGTGTTGGCGCGTTGCCATCACTCAACTTCTCAGCTCCAATTACTCAGAGTTAGACTTGAGTGGAAAGGACTGCCCTTTCATTCGTAATGAGCAAGATTGGTCCCGATTTTTAACCAGCCAATATTGCCGACGATGGAAACTGCACTTTGCAAAGAAAACGGCCAATGTGACCCCCACCATGACCTACATGGGTCGATACCTAAAGCGGCCACCGATATCGGCATCTAGGTTACGACATGATTTCCAAGGAGGATTAGTGACATTTGATTATCTTAATCATAGGAATGGTCGAACGGAATCCCTCATTTTGAGTCCAGAAGCTCTGATAGAGCGCATGATTGAGCATATTCCAGATAAGCACTTCAAAATGATTCGATACTTCGGTTTTCTATCAAACCGACGTCGTGGTGAGATGCTCCCTAAGGTCTACGATGCCTTAGGCATCGCGCCTAAAGACGCACCTGAAATGCCCGGCTACGCCGCCATGTTGAAAGGGTATGTGAAGGTTGATCCATTTGAATGCATTCTTTGTGGGCACCGTTTAACGTTTCTTCGCTTTAGGGCTGGGGAGCCGCTGTCAGAGCTGGTCCACCATGCTCTAGTTCAAGCCCAAATCAGGTCAATTTAGGCATTTCGCAGGATGAGTGTATCTGAAATAGCGAAAACAGCGTGAAAGTGTTCAACTAACCCCCAAGTTTAGATTGTAGAGCAGACGCTAGGTCTGTCCGGGACTCATTCTGACGTGAGTTAGGTTGCGATTTTTCAGGTTAGGAAACATTGAGATTCCTTACCTTGAACTGAAAGGTTCACGTACGGTTCGGAGGGGGGATGACGTTCGACCTTATAACAAGGAGAGCGCTTCCTACCCTACACCATCATGGGTATCGCCACCACAGCGGTGGCTTACCATGAAGGCAAGGCTAAGCGCTTTTTACTGTTAGCTCCGCCGCACCTGGTGTACAAATGGCGCCGAGAAATTCTCGACACTGTTCACAATGCCAAGGTGTGGGTGCTCAATGGCCCTGATACGTTGCGCTCTTTGCTTAAGCTGAGACAAGCGGCGCCTCATGATGGACCTGAGTACGTGATACTGGGCCGAGTTCGGATGCGCATGGGGTATCACTGGGAAAGTGCCTATCAAACTAAGACGCTCAAACGCACGTTAGGCCATGACGGTCTGCAGGCGCAAACCGCTCAAGTGAACTTTGTTCGTTGCTCAGATTGCGGCGCATTAGCCACCGATGAAGAGGGCGAGCTTATCGCTCCAACGCATTTTCCGGTGGATGTGCAACAGAGCTGCAAAGCGTGCTATGCCCCGCTGTGGACGCTCAAACGTCAACGCCAAAACGACAATCTGAGCAAGACCATCTCACGTGCTCTGCAGACTTTACCGACCATCGGTAAAGTCACCGCAGGCAAGCTGCTCGATGACGTGGGTGAGCGCGTGCTGGCGAAAGCACTGACGGACAACATTTACGAGCTGGTTAACTTGCTTGATGAAGACGGGGAGTTTGTGTTTAACGACCGACAATCTGAACGCATTGAGCGCAAGTTGGCCAAAACGCAATTTGCGTTTGGTCAAGGCGATTACCAAGCGAGTGAGTTCATCAAACGCTACTTCCCGAAGGGGTTCTTTGACTGGCTCATCATCGATGAGGCGCACGAATATAAGAACGCAGGGGCGGCCCAAGGCCAAGCCATGCAGGTACTCGCCGGCTGCGTAAAACAGTGCTTACTGCTGACGGGAACACTGATGGGCGGCTACGCGGAAGACCTTTTTTATCTGCTGTGGCGCACCATGCCATCGGTGATGATGGAAGAGGGCTATCGCTACCACCGAGGAAAGCTCGGCAGCGCCGCCCTCTCGTTCTCGCAAGAGCACGGCATCATCAAGGAAATCATGAAAGTGACCCACGATGTGAACCACAAAACCGCGAAAGGCAAGAACGTCAAAGTGAGTCAAACCCGCGCGCCCGGTTTTGGGCCGATGGGGGTGGCTAAATACGTCTTACCTTACACGGTGTTCGTCAAACTGGCCGACATGGGCGACGGCATTTTGCCAGACTACCAGGAGCACTTCATTGAAGTGGCTATGGAGGGTGAGATGCAGAGGCATTACGCCGACATGGAGCAACGCTTAACCGCGAGGCTTCGTCAAGCGTTGGCCGCTGGAGACCAAACCCTATTAGGGGTGGTCATGAGTGCGCTGCTGGCCTGGCCAGATTGCGCGTTTCGAGAAGAGAGGGTGGCTCACCCTCGCACTCAAGAAACCCTGGCTTATATTCCGGCTTTGTTTGATGAGCAGACGCCCACACCCAAAGAGCAACAGCTCATTGAGATGGTCAATGCGAACAAACGTAAAGGCCGACGGACGTTGGTGTACACCGTTTACACCGGCAAACGCGACACCGCATCGAGGCTCAAGTCACTGCTGAGTGACCAAGGCTTAAAATGCGCCGTGCTGCGTTCGAGCGTAAAAACCGAAGACCGAGAAGACTGGATACTGGAGCAGGTGGACAGAGGTATTGATGTGCTCATCACCAACCCAGAGCTGGTCAAGACCGGGCTAGACTTGTTGGAGTTCCCTTCGATTGTGTTTACCAACACCGGCTATAACGTCTACACGCTGATGCAAGCGGCCAGACGCAGCTGGCGTATTGGTCAACGAGAGGATGTGGACGTGAGTTTTTTAGGCTACCAAGACAGCGCGCAAATGGCGTGTCTGGCATTGATGGCCAAGAAGATAGCGGTCACCCAATCCACCTCTGGCGACATGCCGGACAATGGATTGGATGTACTCAACAGTGATGGCGACAGTGTGGAGGTGGCGTTAGCCAAATCCTTACTCAAGCAAACAACGCGTTAAGACGTTAACGTCTTAACTTACCCCAATGGGCATCTGATGCCGATTGGGGCTTGGGTGCCCATCGACCTTTAAGGATACAATGATGACGCAACCCATACCAACCGACCATGCCTTAGCCTTTGCGTATTTCAAAGAAGGCTTCCCGTATGGCGACGACAACCACTTATTATTTGAGCAGGTCTCAAACGGTGGGGACTTGGAATTTTTCACTCTCGTACTGGAGACGGTCATTCCTGTAATAGAGCAATATCTGGCGCAATTTGAGATAGACGCGCCCGATAAATTATACCTCTTCTACGGGGAGGCGTTTCCTTGCCAACTGAAACGGTTACTTGAGCGAGAGCCCAATCCCACCCGACAAGCGTTGGAGCAATGCGCAGACAAGGCCTTGCAACACATAGCCCAGGCGATGTGTGAGATCCGACAATAACTCAACCCTAACCGGGAGCTTGCCTCCCGGTACGCTCCCTTTTTTATTTGAACTGGAGCAACCCTATGAACAATACGAATCACGTACTGACTGAGCTGATGGCTTGGCTCGACGATAACATGGCCAATCAAACCGACCTGCATTTTGATAATGCTGGTCAAGTCGATTCTGCCGCCGTCTATCAAGCCCTGTCCATGCAGCTAACTACCTTGCCACCGTGCGACGCGTTAAAGGCCCATCTTGCCTTATCACACTCGATGCTGGCACAAGTGGCCCACTTACAACGTGTGCACCGTCCGGCCTTAGCCTGGCAGCCTCAGCTTATTACGTTAATAGAGCGAAGAACGTCAGGTGGACTGTTTGTGTCACCGAGCACGAACTCAGAGCCGTATCGTGAGTTTCACTACTATTGTGATGAGCACAACACACTATGGGTATTGATGGTGATGGACGGCGAAGATCGCATCATGGATGTGTATTTGCACCCTGAGCTTTACGGCGACCCAGAGGTTTTTGCGCTTTGTCGACTCTCCCATACACCAACGGGAGAGAAAGCATGAGCGATTCTAAAGAGCAACGCCTGCAGGTGGCCAACACCATTCTCATGCAACTGGGAGGTCGTCGATTCAGCATGATGACCGGCGCCAAACAGTTTGTGGCCATCGAGCGGGGGTTATTGTTTGCCTTACCGGCGAGGTTAGCCAAACAGGGCATCAATAAAGTGCGTATTGAGTTGGAGGCCAACGACACGTATACCGTGACCGCTTTAAAGGTCAACGCACGTCGCGGTGACGTCATCGAGGTTCAATGTGAATCGATGGTGTACTGCGACCAACTGGAAGCGACCTTTGAACGCATGACGGGCGTATACACTCGCCTTTAAACTTTAGCAAACCATGAACTATTGCATCAACAGTGGATAGCAGGGCGCATTACAGCCCCTGGATGTTCCAACCAACGAAGAGCCGCCGTTCTTAGAGCGTGGTGAGTTTGGAGCCGATAACCGCTATAGCCAAGAGCAGCCTGTCACGATATTACAATGTCAGCACTGCCAACATGAGATGATTGACCTATCATCGTAAGCAAGAAAGGGAGAGCATTGCTCTCCCTTCTTTTTTGACCTAATACTACCAAGCAAACGTCTGAAGCAACCTGACTACGATTACCCATATCCAATAACATTCAAATCACTGCCCACCGATAGACATTGAAGCAATACCCCTAATGTTCTGCGCCCAAGCGCTATATTTCAGAAAGCTAATGTTTTGTTTCAAAGGGTAGGCTGCGCCAAAGGGGAAAGGGGTCAAGGGAAGGGTTTTCCCAAGGGAAAAGCCCTATCCGGAAAGGGAAAAAGGGCGAGGGTGTCACTAACAAACTTTATTGTTCCAAAACACTAAATGTTTAGGAGCAATAAAGT
>NZ_MCZZ01000113.1 GCF_002875705.1 Vibrio sp. 10N.261.45.E2 | reverse complement strand
AACTCGCTAAGTCTCTTGATCAATCAGACTTGTGATCAAGAGACAGCCGCAAAGGAGCCTTTTTTAATCCTGCTCACTCTACAATCCATTCTTATGATCTTTCATGACACTTTACGTTCCCAATTTAAAATACCTAACTGAGTTCAAACCTTTCACTTCAAATCTAGAGAATGAAGAGTGTTTGAGGTAACTTGGTTTAATCATTCCCAACTTTCATCAATAGAACACAATGCTACTCGAAGGAATCGAAACCCTACTGGTATTGAGCAAAGCAAAAACCATGAGCCGTACAGGCAGTTTGCTTTATATCAGCCAATCAGCGGTCAGCAAACGGATTGCAAATTTAGAAAAGAAGCTAGGTAAAAAACTCATCGAGCCGAGTGGTCGACAGATCAAACTGACGCCAGATGCGATAGCATTGATCGAGAGTATTGGCCCTGCTTTCAATGAACTTCGTGGGCTTATTTATGAACAGCAAGAGTTGGAAGATACCACTCTAATTACCCTAGACAGCTCTAAGTCTCTGATAGCGGGTTATTTAGGTGACATGATGGGGCAATTTATCCAACAGGATAAATACATCACCATTACCACCAACCACACACCTCGAATCATAGAAAGAGTGCAATCAGGCAAAGCGACCTTAGGGTTATGCGCGGGCTTGTTGCCACCGCATCATGGGTTAATGACATTTCACTTGTTTGATGAGCCGTTTTACATAGTGAGTAAATCACCGCTAACGGAGCTACCTCCATTGGTGATTACCAATGATATGACCAACCCTGCTAACTCTTATCAA
Source organism: Vibrio sp. 10N.261.45.E2 (assembly GCF_002875705.1). GTDB lineage: Bacteria > Pseudomonadota > Gammaproteobacteria > Enterobacterales > Vibrionaceae > Vibrio. The sequence continues at coordinate 192,815 of NZ_MCZZ01000113.1, read as the reverse complement.
TTATCTGTGTTGGAAAAGTTTGGCATCAAGCCTTTGATGGAGATGGATGCTTACACAGCAGCCGCGCAACTTGCGTTGGGTGGGACTGGGCCTGCGTTAATCCCACTATCTATCGTAAAGACACTCAATATTGAGCCTCAATACTTGTATAGTTTCCCCGAAATAGCAGGATTAATTAGACCGATTCACATCTGTGTGAGACCAAATAGCTATCAGTCTCAACGAGTTAAAACACTGATAGAATCCATTGTTGATGCTGTTCCCAAAGCAGTTTAGACGCCATTAGCATCGACATAACGATCACAAGAGGGCGAATCCATTTCTGCCCTTTTGTCACCACAACTTTAGCGCCAAGCTGAGCGCCCATAAAACCGCCGACGGCCATCACTAATCCCAACTCCCAAATTGGCAAGCCAGCTAAAATAAAGAAGATCAACGCGGCAATATTCGAGGTAAAGTTCAAGACCTTGGTGCGCGCTGTAGCATCGACTAGCGAGAAATGACCAATCGCAACAAAACAAACCGTGAAGATAGAACCGGTTCCTGGGCCAAAGAAGCCATCATAGAAACCCACGCCACCACCAATACACAGAGCAAACATCGCCTCAGAGATCTTTTGTTTTCCTTCAGACGCTCTAGTTTGGGGTGCTAATAGGAAATAGAGTGAGATAGCGATAAGTAGCAGTGGGATCACACTGGTCAAAAGGCTCGCATCAATGTACTGCACTAATTCCGCACCAATCGCAGAACCTATAAAGGTACAAAAGATAGCGAGGCGCATCTCTTTAATACTGACGATACCGTTACGCACAAAGTACCAACTCGCAGAGAAGCTGCCAAATGAGCTTTGCAGCTTATTCGTTGCCAACGCTTGTGTTGGTGGGACTCCAGCCGCTAGCAGTGCAGGTAGAGTCAGCAATCCACCGCCGCCAGCCATTGCATCAATAAAACCAGCTGCCGTTGCAACAACAAACAAGATAGCCAATATTTCTAGAGTGATTTCCATATACCCAACGCCTTAAAGTCCCGTGTAGCGACAAGTTACCACTCACAGCAGGCGATCAATAACGAAACACAAGATTCTAACCTATTCCAAATATTCATCATTTAGTTGCCGCAGAATTACAGACATAGAAAAGCCCACTCCGAAGAGTGGGCTTTGAGCATTTATATCCGCTTAACAGCGATACACTTTAGGTGATTAAGCTTGAGAAGCTTTAACCTGAGCGTGTAGTTCTTGAACTGAAGTTACTGACGTTTTCGCGTCTGCAGTGTGCGCCATACAAGTCGCGAATGCAGCGTTTAGCGTAGTCGTGTAGTTAACTTTCTCAGCCAATGCGCCACGACGAAGTACTTTAGAATCTTCAATCGCTTGACGGCCAGCTGCAGTGTTCACGATGTACGTGTACTCGTTGTTCTTGATACGGTCAAGAATGTGAGGACGACCTTCGTGTACCTTGTTTACTAGGCGTGGGTTGATGCCCGCTTCACCAAGGATAACCGCTGTACCGTGTGTTGCATCTAGCTGGTAGCCAAGCTTAGATAGCTTAGAAGCTAGGTCAACAACACGCTCTTTATCGCCTTCGCGAACAGAAAGAAGTGCACGGCCGCCTTCTGGGTAGATGTTGCCACAACCCAATTCAGCTTTAGAGTAAGCTTCTGCGAACGTCGCACCAACACCCATAACTTCACCAGTAGAGCGCATTTCTGGGCCTAACAATGGGTCAACACCAGGGAACTTGTTGAATGGAAGTACAACTTCTTTCACTGAGTAGTAAGGTGGGATGATTTCTTTCGTAAAGCCTTGAGACTCTAGCGATTGACCCGCCATTACACGAGCGGCAATCTTAGCGATTGGTGCGCCAGTTGCTTTAGATACGAATGGAACCGTACGTGCTGCACGAGGGTTAACCTCGATTAAGTACACTTCATTGTTCTTAACAGCAAACTGCGTGTTCATCAGACCACGAACACCCAACTCGAACGCTAGCTTTTCAACTTGCTCGCGCATTACGTCTTGGATTTCTTGGCTTAGCGTGTATGCAGGAAGAGAACATGCTGAGTCACCTGAGTGAACACCCGCTTGCTCGATGTGCTCCATGATACCGCCGATTACAACGCGCTCACCGTCACAAATCGCATCTACGTCGACTTCAACAGCGTCGTCTAGGAAGCTATCAAGTAGTACTGGAGATTCGTTTGAAACGCTTACTGCTTCGTTGAAGTAGCGACGTAAATCTTGCTCGTCGTATACGATTTCCATCGCACGACCACCAAGTACGTAAGAAGGACGTACAACAAGTGGGAAGCCGATTTCGCGAGATTTTTCAACCGCTTGCTCCATTGTTGTTACTGTCGCGTTTTCTGGCTGAAGTAGGCCTAGGCGGTCTACAGCAACTTGGAAACGCTCACGGTCTTCTGCACGGTCGATTGCGTCTGGGCTAGTACCGATGATTGGTACGCCAGCAGCTTCAAGAGCACGAGCCAGTTTAAGTGGCGTTTGACCACCGTACTGAACGATAACGCCTTTTGGCTTCTCAACACGTGCGATTGCTAGTACGTCTTCCAGAGTTACTGGTTCGAAGTACAGACGGTCAGATGTATCGTAGTCTGTAGAAACTGTCTCAGGGTTACAGTTAACCATGATAGTTTCGTAGCCATCTTCACGTAGTGCTAGTGATGCGTGTACACAACAGTAGTCAAATTCAATACCTTGGCCGATACGGTTTGGACCGCCGCCTAGAATCATGATCTTATCTTTGTCTGTTGGGTTCGCTTCACACTCGTCATCGTAAGATGAGTACATGTAAGCCGTATCAGAAGAGAACTCAGCCGCACACGTATCTACACGCTTGTAAACTGGGTGGATATCGTATTGGTCACGCAGACGACGGATTTCGCTTTCCGCTACACCTAGAATCTTAGATAGGCGCGCATCTGCAAAACCTTTACGCTTAAGTTTGTTTAGCTCGTCTTTATTTAAACCAGCAAAGCCTTTCGCTTTAAGTTCTTGCTCTAGCTTAACGATGTCTTCGATTTGAACTAGGAACCAACGGTCGATTTGCGTTAGGTTGAACACACCATCTACCGACATACCAGCACGGAATGCATCAGCGATGTACCAAATACGCTCTGCGCCAGCTTCTTTCAGTTCGTGACGGATAGTCGTTAGAGCATCAGGTGCGTCTAGGTCTACCATTTCGTCAAAACCAGTTGCGCCAACTTCTAGGCCGCGAAGTGCTTTTTGTAGAGATTCTTGTTGGTTACGGCCGATAGCCATAACTTCACCAACAGACTTCATTTGAGTCGTTAGACGGTCGTTAGCACCTGCAAATTTCTCGAAGTTAAAACGAGGAATCTTAGTTACTACGTAGTCGATTGTTGGTTCGAATGATGCTGGCGTTGCGCCGCCAGTGATGTCATTCATTAGCTCGTCTAGCGTGAAGCCAACAGCCAGTTTCGCTGCAATCTTAGCGATTGGGAAACCTGTTGCTTTAGAAGCTAGTGCTGAAGAGCGAGATACACGTGGGTTCATCTCGATGATAACCATACGGCCATCTTTCGGGTTGATACCAAACTGTACGTTTGAGCCACCTGTTTCAACACCAATCTCACGCAGTACCGCTAGAGATGCGTTACGCATTAGTTGGTATTCTTTATCTGTCAGCGTTTGAGCTGGAGCCACAGTGATTGAGTCACCTGTGTGAATACCCATTGGGTCGAAGTTTTCAATTGCACATACGATGATGCAGTTGTCGTTTTTGTCACGAACCACTTCCATCTCGTATTCTTTCCAACCGATAAGTGATTCATCGATAAGAAGTTCGTTAGTTGGAGATAAGTCCAAACCACGACGACAGATTTCTTCAAATTCTTCTTTGTTGTAAGCGATACCGCCACCAGTACCACCCATCGTGAATGATGGACGAATGATACAAGGGAAGCCAACCATGTCTAAAACTTTGTAAGCTTCTTCCATCGTTTTCGCTGTATCAGCAGTTGGACACTCAAGGCCAATTGCTTTCATTGCTTTATCGAAGCGTGAACGGTCTTCTGCTTTATCGATAGCGTCAGCCGTTGCACCAATCATTTCAACACCGAACTCTTCAAGAACGCCGTGCTTTTCTAGGTCTAGAGCACAGTTCAATGCAGTTTGGCCACCCATGGTAGGTAGAACTGCATCAGGCTTCTCTTTAGCGATGATGTTACGCACAACTTCCCATTGGATAGGTTCGATGTAAGTTGCATCTGCCATATCTGGGTCAGTCATGATTGTCGCTGGGTTCGAGTTTACAAGAATAACTCGGTAACCTTCTTCGCGAAGCGCTTTACAAGCTTGAGCACCAGAGTAATCGAACTCACATGCTTGGCCGATAACAATCGGGCCAGCACCTAGAATAAGAATACTTTTAATGTCAGTACGTTTTGGCATTGTCTACTACTCCGAATTACGCTGTGTGCTGTTTAATTAGTTCAATGAAGTGGTCGAATAACGGCGCTGCGTCTTCTGGACCTGGGCTTGCTTCAGGGTGGCCTTGGAAGCTGAATGCTGGTTTGTCTGTACGGTGAATACCTTGTAGAGAACCATCAAATAGTGATTTGTGCGTTGCACGTAGTGTCTCTGGAAGGGTGTCTTCGTCAGCAGCAAAGCCGTGGTTTTGCGAAGTAATCATCACAACATCACGATCTAAATCTTTAACCGGGTGGTTTGCACCGTGGTGACCAAACTTCATCTTCACTGTCTTAGCACCTGACGCAAGAGCAAGAATCTGGTGACCTAGACAGATACCGAAGATTGGTAAGCCTTTTTCTAGGAACACTTTTGTCGCTTCAATTGCGTAAGTACATGGTTCTGGGTCACCAGGGCCATTTGAAAGGAAAACACCGTCTGGGTTTAGAGCTAGTACTTCTTCAGCAGAAGTTTCAGCTGGAACAACCGTTAGGCGGCAGCCGCGGTCAACAAGCATTCGTAGGATGTTTCGTTTTGCACCGAAGTCATAAGCAACAACGTGGTATGGCAATTCAGAGTCTGCTTTCGCTTCAGGAAGTCCACCCGTAAGCGTCCACGAACCTTGTTTCCATTGATACGCTTCTTTTGTTGTAACTTCTTTCGCAAGGTCCATACCTTTCAGGCCAGGGAATTCTTTTGCTTTAGCTAGAGCCAAAGCTTCGTCTAGGTTGTTACCCGCTACGATGCAACCGTTCTGCGCGCCTTTTTCACGAAGAATACGCGTCAGCTTACGAGTATCGATATCAGCGATACCAACAACGTTTTGCGACTTAAGGTAATCAGAAAGGGATTGTTCATTACGGAAGTTAGAAGCGATTAGAGGGAGATCGCGAATCACAAGGCCTTGAGCGTGGATTGAAGAAGATTCTTCGTCTTCGGAATTGGTTCCGGTATTGCCAATGTGAGGGTAAGTAAGGGTAACGATTTGTTGAGAATAGGAAGGATCAGTGAGGATTTCTTGGTACCCCGTCATCGAGGTATTAAAAACGACTTCACCAACTGCAGAACCTACAGCGCCAATGGCTTCACCGTGAAATACTGTCCCATCTTCTAGGACGAGTAATGCTGACTTCTTCAAGACAACCTCCAGAAATAAAAATGCATTAAAATTGATTTAATTTGCAAATCTACCTTCCTGCAACACCAAAAACTGCGTGTTTATGGAAATTAGACAAATTGGCGGTATTTTAGTGATCTGCGTGATACGTGTCAACATTTAACTCAAAAGAAATTAAACATTTGTAAGGACTAATTCAATTTACCCCACCAAAGCCTCAAAAGTTAAACTTTTATGTTCGTTTAGCCTGAATATTACGATTTTCTAATTCTCACCCCTCATTTTAGACAACCATAGAGTGACAAAAATATCAGCAACAAAACGCAATCGATAAATACAAAGAGAAAACATGACAATTTAAAGAACTAAAACAAAAAACACACCAAAGCCAACATAAACAACATTAAAACTAAGGGTAAATAGCGATAGAAAGGAAACTTAAGGGAGTGACTAGAAGTGAGATTACTAAGGAAAAGGCATCAAACAAAGAAAGCGCCGGCAATTGCCAGCGCATAAATATCCATTTACAGGTCGTTCAAACCAAGCACATCGGTCATGGTATAAAAGCCCGCGGGTTTATCATTTAACCAAACCGCAGCCTTGATAGCGCCATTGGCAAAAGTCATTCGATCCGTAGCTTTATGGGTAATTTCTACTCGCTCACCGATATCAGCAAACATAGCGGTGTGCTCACCAATGATGTCACCAGCACGAATCGTAGCAAAACCAATCTCATCTTTAGTACGTTCGCCAGTAATACCTTCACGTGACCATACGGCTACATCATTTAGCTTGTTGCCCATCGCACCAGCTATAGCTTCACCCATACCAATCGCAGTGCCTGACGGTGCATCAACTTTGTGGCGGTGGTGAGCTTCAACAATCTCGACATCACAATAGTCGCCCATCACTTTAGCGGCCTTCTCTAGCAGCTTAAAGACCAGGTTCACACCAACACTGTAGTTAGGTGCCATTACGATAGCCATCTCTTTTGAAGCTGCATCAATCACCTGCTTCTCTTCTTCAGAGAAACCCGTCGTACCGATGATCAGTTTCTTGCCGTGACGTTTACAAAGTTCAATATTCGCTAATGTGCTAACAGGGGCAGTAAAATCGACAATCACGTCAAATTCTTCGATGGCTTTAGATAGGTCATCGACTAGCGCGACATCAAAACGACCTTCACCGCATAGCTCGCCAACATCTACGCCGACCAAAGATGATTCCGGACGCTTCGAACCAGCTCCAACACTTGCTTCTGAATTATGATGAGCGGCTTTCACCAAGTTGCGGCCCATACGTCCCGCTGCTCCTGCAATTGCAATTCTTACCACTGCGAATATCTCCATTGTTTTGGTTACCGTTACCACTTATCTCTTGCAGCAACGTTCAATCGATTAATCTCTTTAAACTAACAACAATCTCAAACTCAGGCTAGCAATTACGAAAACTCTTTTATCACTCGCTCTAAAATTGGCACATTTGCTTCTGGGAAGGTGTATTGGTTCAATGATTCTAGGCTTACCCATTCACCTTGCTGACCCTCTTTGCCATAAGGTTGCTGTTCAAAATCGGTAACTAGGATGAAATCAAACTTAAGCGACTTGTCGGTGTAATCAAATTCAAGGTGCTCAAACAGAGACTGTTCTGTCACCTTAATACCAATCTCTTCATCGAGCTCACGAGCCATCGCTTGCTCAATGGTTTCGCCAATTTCAACCTTGCCACCAGGAAATTCCCAGAAACCGCCCTTGTGTTTATCATCTGGACGCTTGGTAATAAATACCTGCGACTTATCTTGGTTGAAGATAATACCCGCGACAATATGGATTCTTTTCATTGATGGTGTTCCTTAATAAAACGCTGAGCTCACGTAGTCCCTGAATACATCATCCTCAAGAAGGAGGAACGACTGAGTTGGGGCTCTAAAACAACATGAGCCTAACTAAACGAGATTCCCTATTGCGCTCGTTCCTCGCTATAGGGACGACTTCCTTGAGTAACAAAGTAAGCCATGAAATTTACATACAAAAAGAGCCGCCTAAGCGACTCTTTTTATCAATAAGTTTGTGTGAAGCTAAGCTGTGACGTGGTGAGTGCAAGGAGGAGGCACGGAGCTTACGTTAGTAAGTGAGTACCTCCGACACTGCAATCATCCGTTACAGCAACGATTCACCAAACTTAGTCAATTTTACCGTGACACTGTTTATACTTTTTACCACTTCCACATGGGCATGGTTCATTACGACCCACTTTACGCTCATCACGTACTACCGTTTGAGGAGAAGCTGCTTCAGCTTCATTGTCACCTAGCTGGTTTTCAGCGGTTGCATGTTGTGCTTGTGCACGACGTGCCGCCTCTTCAGCTTGAGCTTGACGCTGTGCTTCCATCTTTTCAACTTCTTCTTGTTGCTGAACGCGAACTTTAGAAAGAATGGTAACAACATCTGTTTTTAGTACATCTAGTAGGCCTTCAAACAGTTCAAACGACTCGCGCTTGTACTCTTGTTTCGGGTTCTTCTGAGCATAACCACGTAGGTGGATACCTTGACGAAGGTGATCCATCGCAGCCAAGTGCTCTTTCCAAAGACCGTCTAGCGTTTGTAGCATCACAGACTTCTCGAAGTTACGTAGCACTTGCGCACCAACCACTTCTTCTTTCTGTTTGTACGAATCAACCGCCATACCTAGGATACGCTCACGCAATGCTTCTTCGTAAAGCTTGTCGTCTTCGTCCAACCAGCCTTGAATATCAAAGTCTAGATCGAAATCATTCTTCAGACGATCTTGCAGACCAGCGATATCCCACATGTCTTCAAGAGATTGAGGAGCAATGTACTCATCGATAACCGAAGTAAACACATCTTCACGGTTATGTTCGATCATTTCGCTTATGTCGTCAGAACTCATCAGTTCGTCACGAAGCTCATAAACCACTTTACGTTGGTCGTTGGCTACATCATCGTACTCAAGAAGCTGCTTACGAATATCGAAGTTACGACCTTCTACTTTACGTTGTGCTTTTTCAATTGAGCGAGAAAGCATCTTCGATTCGATCGCTTCGCCTTCGTCCATACCGCTTTGGATAAGACCAGCCATACGATCCGATGTGAAGATACGTAGCAGTGAGTCTTCCATTGAAAGGTAGAAACGAGAAGAACCAGCATCACCTTGACGACCAGAACGACCACGTAGCTGGTTATCGATACGACGAGATTCGTGACGCTCAGTACCAATGATGTGCAGACCACCTGACTCAAGTACTTTATCGTGGATTACTCTCCAGTCAGCTTTGATCTTATCGATCTGCTCTTGAGTTGGGTTATCTAATTTCTCAACTTGTGCCTGCCAGCTACCACCCAACACGATATCGGTACCACGACCAGCCATGTTGGTTGCGATAGTTACTGCGCTTGGCGTACCCGCTTGAGCAACGATCTCAGCTTCCATTTCGTGGAACTTAGCATTTAGAACGTTGTGCTTAATTTTTGCTTTTTTCAGTGCGTTAGACAGTAGTTCAGATTTCTCGATAGAAACCGTACCAACCAGTGATGGCTGACCAGCAGCAACACGGTCTTTAATGTCTTCGATGATCGCATTGAATTTGTCTTCTTCAGTACGATAAACCACATCTGGCATATCGTTACGAACCATAGGCTTGTTGGTTGGGATAACCACAGTTTCTAGGCCGTAGATAGACTGGAATTCGAAAGCTTCTGTATCGGCTGTACCTGTCATACCTGACAGTTTTTCGTATAGGCGGAAGAAGTTTTGGAAAGTAATCGATGCTAGCGTTTGGTTTTCATTCTGAATCTTCACACCTTCTTTCGCTTCAACAGCTTGGTGTAAACCTTCAGACCAACGACGACCTGGCATTGTACGACCAGTATGTTCATCAACGATAACCACTTCGCCTTCATCAGTAACGATGTAGTCGACGTTCTTCTCAAACAATACGTGTGCACGAAGCGCTGCATTAACATGGTACAATAGGCTGATGTTTGTTGGAGAGTAAAGCGTGTCGCCCTCTTCCATCAGACCATTTTTCACCATTAGCTCTTCTACAAATTCTTGACCGTTTTCAGTCAGGTGAACCTGCTTCGATTTCTCGTCCATGGTGTAGTGACCTTCACCACGGTACTCTTCAGAATCTTCTTTATCTTGACGCTCAAGGTTAGGGATCAACGTGTTAATACGCGTGTAAAGATCTGAGCTATCTTCAGCAGGGCCAGAGATAATAAGTGGAGTACGAGCTTCATCAATTAAGATTGAGTCAACTTCATCGACTACGGCGAAGAAGCGTTCACGTTGAACTCGATCTTCAGCACGGAAAGCCATGTTGTCACGTAGGTAATCGAAACCAAACTCGTTGTTTGTTCCGTATAGGATATCCGCTTGATAAGCTTCTTTCTTCTCTGGTGGAGCCATGTTTGGCACGTTCACGCCAACCGTCATACCAAGGAATTCAAATAATGGACGGTTTGTTTCCGCATCACGCTTGGCTAGGTAGTCGTTCACCGTTACTACGTGAACACCTTTGCTAGGTAGGGCGTTAAGATAAGCTGGTAGGGTTGCTGTAAGAGTCTTACCTTCACCAGTACGCATTTCTGCAATTTGACCAGCATTTAGAACCATGCCACCAATCATTTGCACGTCAAAGTGACGCATGCCGTAAACACGCTTAGACGCTTCACGTACCGTGGCAAATGCTTCCGGTAGAAGTTGATCTAGCGATTCACCTTTATCTAAGCGCTCACGAAACTCAACCGTTTTTGCTTTTAGCTCTTCGTCTGAAAGTGCTTCAAACGTTGGTTCGTAGTTATTAATTTCTTTTACAATTTTTCTAAGGCGGCGCAGTGTTCTGTCATTGCGACTGCCAATTACCTTTGTCAGCAGCTTAGTAATCATGTGCTTGGAATCTCTTCGTTCTCAGATCGTCCGCGATCTATTTTAAATGCCGTCAGTCTCTACTAGCTATGAACTAGTCTTCAGTTACTAACCAAGGATACTGAGATAAATCTAGTATCTTTGATATTGTACTTGAGAGTAGAGTTTTCAAGGCTTGAGTTAAAATTAATGCCCTTTAGTGTAAGTAATTTTCACACTAACGACCATTTATAACCCCATTTGTTTGATGTGCTTGGAACTTTTCTTTCTAATTGCTGACGGATTAGCCAGACTGTAGCCCCTTGGTCGTCAACTTTCGGATGTTGACGACACTGTATCTGGAAAATAGATACAAAAAAACCAGGTCAATGACCTGGTTTTCGAAATCTTATATTGTTGTATGCAACAATTACGCTAGAACCATTCCTGGTTCAGCAAATGCAACAGGAGAGCCTACTTCTTCTTCGAATGTTGCCCATTCCCAAGCTTCTGCGTCAGCTAGTACTGCACGTAGTAGTTGGTTGTTTAGGCCGTGACCTGATTTGTATGCACGGAACTCACCAATAATAGCGTGTCCACACATGTACAAGTCACCAATCGCATCGAGTACTTTATGAGTTACGAACTCATTGTCAAAACGTAGACCTTCTTCGTTAAGAATTCGGTATTCGTCTAGAACGATAGCATTATCAAAACTACCACCAAGTACTAGGTTTTGAGATTGTAGATACTCAATATCGCGCATGAAGCCGAAAGTACGAGCGCGAGAGATCTCTTTCACAAAACCTTGTGAAGAGAAATCAAACAACAAACGTTGCTCATCAGATTCAATTGCTGGGTGGTTAAAGTCGATCTCAAAGTCCATACGGAAGCCGTTAAATGGAACAAATTCTGCCCACTTATCGCCATCTTCAAAACGGATAGGCTTTTTGATACGAATAAAACGCTTCGCTGCATTCAGTGTTTCTACACCCGCTTGCTGTAGCAAGTATACGAATGGGCTTGCGCTACCATCCATAATTGGGATCTCAGGAGCATCTACTTCAACAATAATATTGTCGATGCCCATACCCGCTAGAGCTGCGTTGAGGTGTTCCACTGTAGAGATACGTACGCCTTCGTCATTAACAAGAGCTGTACATAGCATAGTGTCACGAACTGACGCTGGATCAGCTGGAAAATCTACAGGTGGATTTACATCTGTACGACGATAAACAATGCCTGTATTTGCAGCTGCCGGGCGAAGAGTAAGTGTGACTTTACGACCAGAGTGGAGACCCACACCAGTTGTTTTCACAATTTCTTTCAGAGTACGTTGTCTGATCATCTGCTTGCCTCGTTATCAGTGCTACAAATCACGGTCAGTATTTACCGACCGCGAATTTTACCATTAATTCGACGATAGTCAAATTTTGGGTATTTGTTAATCAGCCTGACGTCGTAAGAATGCTGGAATATCTAAGTATCCACTCTCTTTCTCAGCCTTAGGAGCTGCACTTTGGCTAGCGCCTGTACCTGAAGAAACAGGTGACGTTGTTGGCTGCGGATTAACTTGAGGTTTAACCTCAGTTTTTTCTTGCAATGGCTGTGCCACTTTCTCTTCCACTTTTGGCGCAGTTTGAGCCGCTACCTGTGGTTGAGGAGTTGGTGCAACCTTAGCTTTACCACCAGCAACTAATGTAATGTCTGGTTTTTTCTCTGTGCCGATACCTGTTGCTACAACAGTTACACGGATTTCATCCGTCATATCAGGGTCTAGAGAAGTACCTATCACAACTGTTGCGTTATCAGATGCGAATGCCTTAACTGTATTACCTACTGTTTCGAATTCATCTAGACGCATATCTAGGCCTGCTGTGATGTTCACAAGAACGCCACGCGCGCCAGCTAGGTCGATGTCTTCTAGTAGTGGGCTAGAAATTGCCGTTTCAGCAGCTTCTTCAGCACGGTCTTCACCTTTTGCGATACCGCTACCCATCATTGCATGACCCATCTCAGACATTACGGTGCGAACATCCGCGAAATCGACGTTAATCATACCAGGGCGAGTAATTAGCTCAGCGATACCTTGTACAGCGTTTTTAAGTACATCATTTGCACTCGCGAAAGCTTCTAGCAGAGTTACGCCGCGGCCAAGTACTTTAAGTAGCTTCTCATTTGGAATCGTAATTAAAGAATCCACATGCTTAGAAAGCTCTTCAATACCTTGCTCAGCAAACGCTAAACGCTTTTTGCCTTCAAAGCTAAATGGCTTAGTTACAACAGCAACCGTTAGCACACCCAACTCTTTCGCAACTTCAGCAATAACTGGAGCAGCACCTGTACCAGTACCACCGCCCATACCAGCTGCGATAAATACCATATCGGCGCCAGTTAGAACTTCTTTAATTCTTTCTCGATCTTCGAGAGCTGCATCACGGCCAACTTGTGGGTTTGCACCAGCGCCCAAACCTTTAGTGATATCACCACCAATTTGGATCACGCTGCTCACGCTCGTTTTACGAAGGGCTTGTGCATCAGTGTTAACACTGATGAATTCTACGCCTTCGATTGATTCACGTACCATGTGCTCAACAGCGTTACCGCCACCGCCACCAACTCCAACGACTTTAATTACTGCATCGTCAGACATTTCCATCATCGGTTCAAACATGTGTTATCTCCGTTTTTTCCTGCAACTCAGGTTAAAACTCTTTTTGTATCCAATTACGCAATTTGCCAAACAAGCCTGACATTGAAGGTGCTGAACGCTTAGGTTCGCTGTAATCACCTTCATCACTTATCTGACAATCTCTTGCGTAATGAAGTAAACCAACCGCCGTAGAATGATACGGCTCTTTAACATAGTCAGTTAAACCACTAACTTCTAATGGCTTACCAACTCGAACTTGATTGCGGAAAACACGTTCCGCACACTCTACCAATCCGTCAATTTGTGCCGCCCCACCAGTGAGAACGACGCCAGCTGCAAGGTGGTGTTTAATACCTTCATCTCTTAGCTGTAATTGAACCGTATCAATAGTTTGGTTAACGAGACCCATAAGTTCAGTGTAACGCGGTTCAATCACTTCCGACAAAGTTTGTCGTTGCAAACTTCTCGAAGGGCGACCACCAACACTTGGGACGTTAACAGAGTCATCCTTGCTTACGAGTTCACTCAGAGCGCAACCATGGTTTACTTTGATCTCTTCAGCATCGCTCACTGGCGTGCCGAAAGCGAAGGCAATATCACTGGTTACTGCATTTCCTGCGTAGGAAAAGACTTCTGTGTGTCGAAGTGCGCCGCCAGTCCAAATGGAAATATCCATTGTACCCGCACCGATATCTACCACACATACTCCAAGCTCTCTCTCGTCTTCAGTAATTACCGCATTACTTGAGGCAAGTCCTGAAAACACGATTTGTTCTACTGTGAGACCACATCGTTCAACAGCTTTTATAATGTTTCTCGCCATGTCGCTATGGCAAGAAATTAGGTGAACACTGACTTCCATTCGAACACCAGATAAGCCAAGTGGGTTCTTAATCCCTTCTTGATAATCAATGGTAAATTCTTGTGGGATCACGTGCAGAATTCTCTGCTCATCACCTATTTTAATTGATTTCGCGGTATGGATCGCTCGATCCATATCGTCTTGAGACACCTCTTCATCAGAGATAGTGCCCATGCCTTTTTCAATTCGGCTTGCGATATGTTTACCCGATAGCGAGATAAATACATTGCTTATTTGGCATTCCGCCATCAACTCTGCTTGATCAATAGCTCGCTGAACCGACTTAACTACCGACTCTAGGTCGTTTACACCACCTTTATCCATACCTCTGGATGGGCTTTGCCCAGAACCAATGATATTGATTTGACCATCAGGCAATATTTCACCAACCAGAGCTGATATGGTCGCAGTGCCTATATCAAGACCAACGATTATGTTGTCATCTGCGGTCTTAGTCATCTGTGCTCTCTTCTAACTCTTGCTCTGGAAACCAGCCTACAGCGGCTCCCGTATCATACCTGAGGTCGATGTAGCTCACTTGATTCGCCTTACTACCTAACTCGTTGTAAAGCGAAATGAAGCGTTCAACACGCTCATCTAAAGAATCTTTACCTAGTTCTAAACGGATACCGTTATCTAGGATTATTTGCCAAGCGCGACGCTCATTGAGAACGAGTGAGGTAACGGTTAACCCTAGACTGTTGATCAAAGGGGTTATCTGTCGCCACTTTTCTATCACTTCTTGGCTGGTGCCGTCTGGGCCGTAAAGCTTAACTCTATCGCCCTTCAACAGGCCGATATCACCATTAAACACCTGACCATCGTCATTTAGCAGCATGTTGCCGTTCCAGATTGCTGCTGCATGGTACTCAGTCAAAAACACTTTTATTGTGTCTGGCCACTGCTTACGAATGGAGACCACTGAAACCCAAGGTAACGCTTCTAAACTGTCTTGCAACACGCCGATGTCTTGCGACATAAATGTTCCAATGTGTTCAAGCTCGCCAAAAGCATGTTGAACATCACCAGCGGTTACGTAAGTTAAGTCGCCTTGAAGTACTATTTTGGAGAGAGGCAATCGCTGATCGTCCCACATCCAAGTCAGAGTGGTATAGAAAAGAAATCCAATGAATAGCAGTACCATGACAAAAAACGACCCGCCTAAAGCGTGTTTCTTGAGTGACGGTAAACTGAATAGGTGGCGGTTTTCGCTAAAAGTACTTTCTACCAAAGCCCGCATTCCCTGTCGTTGGTTCGCAATTCTATTCCCTATCTTCGTAATAGAGGTAAAAGCACTTACTTTAACCTATGAATTATACTGAGCAAAATCAAACTATCAAACGTTGATAATAAGATTTTTGGTCAATTTTAGGTCAATCGCAAGAAGTGAGCGATTGACCACAGTCTGTAGACAGTATTCTGTTACGCGTTCTGCATTTTATTAATGTCTAACTGTAACGATTCCAACTGCTTCGCTACTCGACCAACATCCCCTGCACCCTGCGTTAACACAAGGTCACCACCTTGAATTACGTTGGCTAAAGCCGATGGTAGTGCGTTGATATCGGCAACAAAGATTGGATCTATCTTACCACGCCCGCGAATAGTTCGACTCAATGAACGTCCGTCGGCCCCTGCAATAGGTTTCTCACCTGCAGAGTAGACATCTAATAAGATTAAAACATCAACCTGCTCAAGAACGTTCGCGAAATCATCATACAGATCGCGAGTACGGCTATAACGGTGCGGTTGGAAGATCATCACAAGACGTTTGTCAGCCCAGCCACTTCGTGCAGCTTGAATCGTCACGTCAACTTCCGTTGGGTGGTGACCGTAATCATCAACCAACATTGCAACGCCTTTACCTGTTTCGTACTCACCAAGGTGATCGAAACGGCGACCAGTACCTTCGGTTCCCGCCATCGCTTTTAGAATCGCTTCATCACTGATGTCATCTTCTGTTGCAACAGCAATCGCCGCTGACGCGTTCAGTGCATTATGACGACCCGGAATGTTCAATGTGATATCAAGGTTAGCTTTACCTTCACGCACCACGGTGAACTTGCCTTGCTGACCTTCTTGTACATAGTTCTCAATGCGAATATCTGCATCTTCTGAGAAACCGTAAGTAATCACTTGGCGGCTTACCTGAGGGATAAGCTCACGTACAACAGGGTCATCAACACACATCACTGCCTGACCGTAGAACGGTAGGTTGTGTAAGAAATCAATAAACGTCTGCTTTAGTGTTTCGAAATCGCCACCGTAGGTATCCATGTGGTCAGCTTCGATATTAGTGACGATGCTCACCATAGGTTGCAGGTGTAAGAATGACGCATCACTTTCATCGGCTTCAGCGATAAGAATACGGCTTGAACCTAAACGAGCGTTAGTACCTGCACTTTTCACCAAACCACCGTTGACGAAGGTTGGATCTAGACCTGCTTCCGAGTAAATCTGCGTCACTAGCGCTGTTGTGGTTGTTTTACCGTGCGTACCTGCCACAGCAATGCCATGACGAAAACGCATCAGCTCAGCCAACATTTCTGCACGACGAACGATAGGTGTGCGCGCTTCACGAGCAGCAATAATTTCTGGGTTTTCTTCGTTGATAGCGGTTGAAACCACTACCACACTTGCGTCGGCAACGTTACTTGCTTGGTGACCGATGTAAACGGTCGCACCCTTACTAACTAAACGATCGGTCACTGGATTTTGAGCAATATCAGAACCCGTGATCTGGTAGCCTTCATTGAGCAAGACTTCAGCAATCCCGCTCATTCCAGCACCACCAATACCAATGAAGTGGATAGATTTAACACGGCGCATCTCTGGCACCATTGCACGGATTTGCGCTAAGTCTTGGGTATGTTCAATCGTCATCAATTCAATCTCATTATTTTGCTAAAGCTTTGATCGCTTCAGCGACGGTCACGTCAGCATCAAGCTTGGCTGCTTGACGAGCTTTGGTTGCCATCATTTTTAATTCATTTCTACCAAGCTGAGCGATAGCGTTCGCTAGCTTATCAGCCGTTAGTTGAGGCTGTTCAATCATTAACGCGGCGCCACATTCAACTAAGTGATCGGCATTCAGCGCTTGCTGTCTGTCTTTGTGCATAAACGGAATGAAGATAGAACCCACACCGGCCGCAGACACTTCTGATACGGTTAATGCACCTGAGCGACACACTAATAGATCTGCCCACTCATAAGCTTGCGCCACATCATCAATAAATTCAGTCACTTGAACATTATCTACAGAATGTGATTTATATTGTTCAATCACTTGCTGCTGGTTGTTCTTACCCGCTTGATGCATCACAGTGAAGCCTTCGCCAAGCTGAGCCATGGTAACTGGCAAGGTATCGTTCAGGATTTTTGCGCCCTGACTACCGCCCATAACCAAGATACGGATATAACCTTCACGCTCTGCCATGCGTTGCTCGGGGTCAGCTAAGGCAACAACATCTTCGCGTACTGGGTTACCCACGACTTCAGCAGTCGGGAATGCGCCTGGGAAAGCCTGGAAAACCTTTTTAGCAATCTTAGACAGCCATTGGTTGGTTAAACCTGCCACTGCATTTTGTTCATGCAACACCACTGGAATACCAGACAACCATGCCGCGATACCACCTGGGCCACTCACGTACCCCCCCATTCCAAGCACCACATCAGGCTGCCATGCTTTAATGTGCTGTCTTGCTTGAAGTATGGCATTAATAATCTGGAACGGTGCTTTAATTAACTTGCTAATGCCTTGACCACGCAGGCCTTTCACTTTAATGAAGTCGATCTCAATACCATGCTTTGGTACCAAATCCGCTTCCATTCTGTCTGCAGTTCCTAACCAGCGAATCTCCCAGCCTTGTTGCTGAAGCTTTTTAGCTACCGCTAACCCTGGAAAAACGTGACCGCCAGTACCACCAGCCATCACTAAAAGTTTTTTGTTTTGTTTCATCACGTTAGATTCTTATTCTACTAATTCGTTTTGATTGTCGGCTTGTTCTTTTTGTTGCACTCGGCATTCATGATCAATACGCAGCAGCATAGAAACCGCCACTGACATCACAATAAGACTTGAACCACCATAGCTGATCAGCGGCAAGGTTAGACCTTTGGTCGGGACGATACCTGACGCAGCACCCACGTTAACAAGCGTTTGAAAAGCAAACCAAATACCGATGCCAAATGCCAGATAACCACTGAACACTTGATCGTTTTCAAAGGCCTTTTTACCAATAAGAATGGCTTTAAAAACCAAGCTAAAGATCAGCATCAATACTAAGGTTACGCCAACAAAACCCAACTCTTCTGCCAACACAGCAAATACAAAGTCGGTATGCGCTTCGGGTAGGTATTCAAGCTTCTGAATTGAGTTACCAAGGCCTTGTCCCATCCAGTCGCCACGGCCGAACGCCATCAATGACTGAGTTAGCTGATAACCACTACCGAATGGGTCATTCCAAGGTTCCCAGAACGAGGTAACACGTCGAACACGATAAGGTTCTATAACAATCAAACCGACGACCGCAGCAATACCCGCCACCATCAAGGCGATAAACTGTGAAAGCTTGGCACCAGCTATGAATAGCATCCCAAACAGAGTAACCAACATCACGACTACGGTACCTAAATCGGGTTGACCAAGTAGCAATACCGCAAAGGCGCCGAACACCATGATCGGTTTACCAAAACCACCAAAGAAGGTTTTCCTCACTTCGTCTTGTTTACGAACCAAGTAGCCCGCCATAAAGATAAACAGCGATAGCTTGGCGACTTCAGCAGGTTGTAAGTTAAATAGCCCTAACGGGATCCAACGCGATGCGCCGTTAACCGACTTACCGACGGCCAGTACCACAATCAGCAAGAAGAAGGACAAGCCCAGTAGATACATACTGTATTGAAACCAGCGCTGCATCGGGATTTGCAATATGACGCTGGAGACGCCTAATGCCAACACAAGGAAGATGGCATGACGGAACATAAAGTGAAACGGCTGATCAGTTAAACGAGCACTGATAGGAAACGAAGCCGACGTTACCATCACTAACCCCGTTAGCATCAGTCCAAGAGCAATCCATACCAATTGACGATCGTAGAGCGCCTCTGGTGTGGCACGGTTAAGCCATTGCCAAATAGATTGATTGATCTCTTTCACTCTTTGCACTGAATGTTAGTCCTTCAACACGTTAGGCATACTCATAAGCAAGTTCAGTGAACGCATCACCTCTTGCCATGAAATTATTAAATTGATCGAAGCTTGCGCACGCAGGAGAGAGCATCACCATATCTCCAGCCACCAGTAGTGGTGAGATAGATTCGATTATCTGCTGCATGGTCTCGAACTTTTGTGCAGATGGATGCAGCGGCATAAATTGCGCAGCATCTTCACCAAAACAACACAGTTGAACGCGCTCTAGTTGCGACAACACTGGTTTAAGCTCACTGAAATCAGCACCTTTACCAACACCACCAACCAAAAGATACAGAGTACCTTGGCACTCTAAACCCGACAGAGCCGCTAATGTACTGGCTACATTGGTCGCTTTGGAGTCGTTAACCCATTTTGTTTCGTGCTTGTCAGCCACTACTTGACAGCGATGAGTCAAACCGTTGTAAGCTTTCAAAGCTTCAAAGCTCTTACTGTAGTCGATACCGACTTGCTTCAATAGTGCTAGCGAGACTAACGCATTTGCCACATTATGACGTCCAACCAATGTTAAATCTTGGGTAGCAAGTACAGGCTTTCCGTTGTCCATTAACCATTCAGTGCCATCAACTGTCGCCACACCAAACTCTTGTTCATCGAGCCCAAATGTTACTAATGACATGTTGTGGTCTGGATACGTCTCTTTGTCGTCGCGGTTTACTATCGCATATTGAGCATTGTTAAAGATTCTTAGCTTAGCCTCGCGGTAATCGGCCATGCCTTCATAACGATCCATATGATCTTCTGACAGGTTCAAAAAGGCTGCCGCTGCAAGGTTCAGATTCGATGTGGTCTCTAACTGAAAGCTTGAAAGTTCAAGAACATATAAATCGGCATCAAGTTCTAAGAGGTCTAAAGCAGGAATGCCAATGTTGCCACCGACACCAACGTTAAGGCCTGCGGCTTTAGCGAGCACACCAGTGAGATCCGTCACGGTACTCTTACCGTTTGAACCAGTAATCGCTACGACAGGCTTATCTACCGCCCATCCAAACAGTTCGATGTCACCAACGACAGGCGTTCCAGCTTGAAGCACATCTTGAATTTCCGGTGTCGCTAAGGCGATACCTGGATTAGCAACCACTAAGTCAGCCTCAGCCAACCATTGGCTATTCCAACTTCCTGAATGCAGCTCTACCGATTCAGGTAAAGATTCCTTTCCTGGTGGCAGCTCTCGAGTATCAATCACCTTCACACGAGTATGAGGCTGATATTTTACGAGATGTTTAACGACAGAGAGCCCGGTAATACCGAGCCCCGCAACCACTACATTTTGAATATTTTGCCAACGTTCCATTTAAACAAGATGCTCTTAATAGTTTTAAAGAGCCTCTATGACAGAGGCTCGCATAGGGTTAACGAACTTTCAGTGTCGCTAGACCAACCAGTACTAATACCATTGAGATGATCCAAAAACGCACGATTACGCGCGGCTCCGGCCAGCCCTTCAATTCGTAGTGGTGGTGAATCGGTGCCATGCGGAAAATACGCTGACCACGCAGTTTGTAAGAACCGACCTGTAAAATCACTGACAAGGTTTCCATTACAAACACACCGCCCATGATAACCAGTACCAACTCTTGGCGAACTAACACAGCAATCACGCCCAGAGCACCACCTAGTGCTAAAGAGCCAACATCGCCCATGAATACTTGTGCTGGGTAGGTGTTAAACCATAGGAAACCTAGGCCGGCACCCACGATAGCAGTACATACCACAACCAGTTCAGAGGTGTATGGGATGTATGGAATGTGTAGGTATGCCGCGAAGTTAACGTTACCTGTCGCCCAAGCGATAACAGCAAAACCAGCAGCAACCATAACCGTTGGCATAATAGCCAAACCATCTAAGCCATCTGTTAGGTTTACCGCGTTACTGGTACCCACAATAACAAAATATGTCAGTACGATGTACAATAAACCTAATTGTGGCATCACATCTTTAAAGAAAGGAACAACTAACTGGGTTGCCGCAGTATCGTGTCCGTGCGCATACAGAGCAAACGCCACAACTAAAGCAATCGCCGATTGCCAGAAATATTTCCAACGCGCAATCAAGCCATCGGTGTTTTTACGAACTACTTTACGGTAGTCATCAACAAAGCCAACAGCACCGTAACCACCAAGGACAACCAATACTGCCCAAACGTAAGGGTTAGAAAGATCGGCCCACATTAATACTGTAATAATGATGGCAGCTAAGATCATCACGCCGCCCATGGTTGGAGTACCACGTTTGCTAAAGTGAGATTCAGGGCCATCGTTACGAACAACTTGGCCAATTTGTAGCATTTGCAGACGCTCAATTAAACGAGGTCCCATCCACAGCGACAGACATAAAGCCGTCAAAATACTCGCGATTGCACGAAACGATAGGTATTCGAACAAACGGAAAAAAGAAAAGTGTGGCTGTAGTAGCTCTGCAAGCCAAATTATCATGAAAAGTTCTCCTTTAAAGCAGCGGCTATTTTACTCATTCCTGCACTATTCGCGCCCTTTACCAACAAGGTATGTGACGCGTTTTCTGGCAAGCATAAGTGCTGCTCTATGTGCGCGATCATCGCTTGATGCGTTGCAAAGTGGGTACCGTTACAGACCTCACTAATCACCTTGGTATCATCACCGTAAGTGAGTACATGCTCAAAAGCGAATGGGGCAGCATATTCACCGACTTGACGGTGAAGTGCAAGGCTTTCATCGCCTAATTCAGCCATGTTGCCTAAAATCAACCAACGTTGACCTTTGAAGCTCGACAGAAGTTTGGCTGCCGCCTTCATAGCAGGTACGCTGGCGTTGTAACTGTCATCTATCAACTTGATATTCTGACTTAATTGCTGAACCTCTACTCGCCCTTTAACAGAGATAAGGTTCGCTAAACCATTTTTTACTTCTTCAAGCGTGGCACCAAATTGAATACTCAACGCTGCAGCTGCTAATGCATTTGCCACATTGTGCTGACCAATAATGCCAAGTTCGACATCAATAGCACCTAGTGGGGTCTGCATACAAAAGCAAGCTTCACCCTGCTCGTTCATACGAATATTTGTCGCAAAGTAATCTGCCGCGTCATCACTTTCAGAAAAGGTCAGAACGCTTTTATCTGCAAGCACACCTTTCCAGAAGTCACCACCATTGCTCTCTAGGTTAACAATAGCAGTATCACCAGCAGCAAGCCCCTGAAAAATTTCGCCTTTCGCTTGCTTCACGCCATCGATAGAACCAAAACCTTCGAGGTGCGCCGCCGCGACATTGTTCACCAACGCAACCTGTGGTTTCACAAGCTGAGTAGTATAAGCAATTTCACCAATGTGGTTCGCGCCCAGTTCGATCACGGCATAGTCGTCATTTGGTTCACTGCGCAACAAAGTTAATGGGACACCAATATCATTATTGAAGTTACCCGCCGTAAACAGCACCTTGCCACGTTGTTGTAGAATGCTCGCCACCATCTCTTTGACGGTCGTTTTGCCACAACTTCCGGTAATCGCCATGGTTGGTATGTCACATTGTTTGTGGATCCAAGCACTTAGCTGACCTAAAGCAAGTTTAGTGTCTTCAACAACAACTTGAGTAATATTTAGGTCAAGTTTTCGTTCGACTAACAACGCGCTCGCATTAGCCTCAACTGCTTGATGACAAAAGTCATGCGCATCAAAGCGTTCTCCGACGATAGCGACAAACAATGCGCCTTCTTCAACCGTGCGAGTGTCGGTAGAAACAGCATTAATTACGTTAGTGTTTGAGTCGCCAGCTTCAATCAACTCACCGCTGACCGCTGAACAAATCTGTTCGAGTGATACATCAATCATTATGAAATACCTAAAAGTTGAAGCGCAGATTCTCGATCTGAGTAATGGATCGTTTCGTCTTTTAATACTTGGTAATCCTCATGACCTTTACCAGCCAAAAGAATAATGTCATTGCTGTCTGCCTGTTCAAGCGCGAACTTAACCGCTTGGTAGCGATCATGTTCCACAAATGCAGACTCAGGGTTGCTTAAGCCTGCTAGCATGTCTTTGACAATCAAGGCAGGATCTTCGCTGCGAGGGTTGTCATCTGAAATAATAATTTTATCGGCAAACTGCTCTGCGGTCGCTGCCATCATAGGCCGCTTACCTGTGTCGCGGTCACCGCCGCAACCAAAGATAGCCCACAGTTTTCCAGAGCAATGAACACGCAGCGCTGCTAGTGCTTTTTCTAGAGCATCTGGCGTGTGCGCGTAATCGACGACGATTTTTGCTTTGCTCGGAACTTGGAACAGTTCCATACGACCAATAACAGGTTGAAGTTGAGATGCTGTGTCGACCAAGATTTGCTTATCAATGCCCAATGAAAGCAGAGTAGCGAAGGCAACCAACACATTTGATGCGTTGAACTGACCAATTAAAGGCACCGAAAGCTGACCTTGCCCCCAGCTACCATCAAAAGACATCTGAATACCGGTTTCTGCATAAGCAACATCAGATGCCCATACCGACTGTTGGTAGCCCGACAGTGGAAGCAATGAAACAGCTATTGCATTCGATAAGTCAGTCATCCACGCTTTGCCAACTTCGTCATCAACGTTTATGACAGCGTGCTTGCATTTGTGCTCAGTAAACAGGCTCTTCTTAGCCAGCGCGTACTCTTCCATCGTGCCATGGTAATCAAGATGATCACGGCTCAAATTAGTGAATACACCCACTTCGAAGTTCAAGGCTTTAACGCGACCTTGTACCAAACCATGAGAAGAGATTTCCATTGCGGTGTAAGCCGCGTTTTCTTCAGCCAACTCACTCAGCGTGCGCTGTATTTCGATCGCGTTGCCTGTGGTGTTAGCCGCGGTTTTTAGATTGTCTAAGAAGCCATTACCTGTGGTGCCCATTACCGCAGAGCGTTGACCAACAAGATCAAGCCATTGAGCAATCAATTGAGTGATGGTGGTTTTGCCATTGGTGCCAGTAACACCAATCAGTTTGGTCGCTTGAGAAGAATAAACTCGGCCAGCCAGTTCAGAGAGAATTGAATTTAGCTCTGAGACATAAACAACAGGCACTGCATTTAGCCACTCAACTAAGCCATGAATTTTGTCATCACCCGCTTGTGCAATGACGGCTTTCGCACCTTGAGCGACTGCTTTGTCGATAAAGCGACGACCATCAACGGCATGTCCAACAATGGCAACAAAGATATCACCGTCCTTGATCGCACGGCTATCCAACTCCAATTGCTCAACAGCAATCGCATCTAGCTCAGGTGAACTGAAGTCTCCCCAAGGAGAAAGTAAAGATGACAGCGTGAGGCTATTACTCATATTGAATCCTGATTGGCTCTATTCTTGAAATTTGTTTTCATCAGCAGGGACATTGAGAATTTGCAGTGCGCCCTTCATGATTTCAGAAAACACTGGGGCAGCGACTGAACCACCATAGTAAAGGTCACCCTGAGGCTCATTGACCACAACAACCAGAGCGACTCTTGGGTCACTAACAGGGGCAAAACCTGCGGTAATCGCAATGTATTCGTCGCTGTACCCGCCAGCTTCAGCCTTACGAGACGTACCCGTTTTTGCTGCAACTCGGTAACCAGGAACGGCAGCTCTTGTTGCCGTGCCGCCTTTTTGAGTCACCCCTTCTAGCATATTCAACACCAGTTCCGCGTTCTCGCGCTTGATGATCTGCTTAGAAAAGTCTTGGTCGTTACTCTTAATAATATGAATCGGTTCATACATGCCTTTATTGGCTAGCGTCGCATACGCATGTGCCAACTGCATCGGCGTTACAGACAAACCATAACCGAATGATAATGTTGCAATTTCAAACTTAGACCAGCGACGGCGATTCGGGAAAATACCGCTCGTTTCACCGATTAAGTTCAGCCCTGACATTTCGCCAAGACCAACGGAACTGTACATCCCAAGCAGGGCTTCTAAAGGCATATTAAGTGCCAGTTTCGCCACACCGATGTTACTCGACTTTTTGAGGATCAACGCTAAATCAGCTTTACCGACTTTAGAAGAGTCTCGTACACGGCTACCGCCGATCTGCATGATGCCGTTGCCAGTATCAATAACGATGTCAGGGTCTGCGGTACCGTTCTCTAGCGCCGCCAAAACCACGAAAGGTTTCACGGTAGAGCCGGGCTCCATCGCATCGGTAAGCACGCGGTTACGCATCTTAAAGCTTTGTAAGTCAGCACGATTGTTCGGGTTATAAGAAGGCGCATTAACCATAGCCAACACAGCGCCAGTTTTTACGTCCAACAAGATTGCAGAGCCTGAAGTCGCCTTATGATCGGCTACGGCTTGTTTTATCGCTCGGTAGGCGATCGCTTGTAGTCGTTGATCGATCGTTAACTCAAGTGGTTTGCCTTCTTCACGTTCTTCTAGAGCAATGTTTTCAACCACACGACCATAACGGTCTTTACGAATCGTTCGCTTACCGGCCTCGCCAGTAAGCCATTTGTCATAGCTGCGCTCAACGCCTTCTAAGCCGTGTCCATCAATTCCGGTCACACCGATAAGGTGCGCACTGACTTCACCTGCTGGGTAGTAACGTCGAGATTCTGCTTTAAGGCCAACCCCCACAAGCTTAAGCTCGCGAATATACTTAGCCATCGCTGGGCTAACTTGTCTTTGTAGGTAAATAAATCGGCGAGATTTGTTGCTAGAGATCTTATCGATCATCGATTGTCGTTCTAAGCCAAGTACATCGGCTAACGCATACCAACGATCAATTTGAGCCATGCCATTTTTATCGAAAATCGTCTTAGGATCGGCCCATACCGCTTCAACTGGCACACTCACAGCAAGCGGCTCGCCATTGCGGTCTGAGATAATGCCGCGAGCAGAAGGAATAGCCTTAACACGCACGGAACGAAGATCGCCCTGACGAATTAAGTTATCTGGTTCAATGATTTGGATGTAAGCCACACGACCAACCAGTGCAGCAAAGGCAAGAAACACGAAAGCAATAACGACATTGAAACGCCATTTAATAAGAATTGGATCCGAATCCTTTTCGCTCTTCACACGCTCTTTCGTTGATTTCTTAACGGGTTTTGCGGGTGCTTTTTCCTTTTTACCGGTCATTTCAGTGTGATCACAACTTCTTTGTCAGAGTCTGGACGTTTCATGTCTAACTCTCTTTTTGCCGATGCTTGAACGCGGCTATGTTCAGCCAGAGCCGTCTCTTCAAGCATTAAATTTCGCCACTCATCATCAAGTTGTTCTCGCTCCACCAGTGCCATGTCTTTTTGCGTGATCGCCTGACGTGACATATGTGTCGTAAGAACGACCCCCATCGCACTCGCAAAGATACAGATAAGAAGCATCAATGGGGCCTTGCCCACCGAGATCAAATCAAAAAATATTATCTTGGCTAAGTTTGGTTTGGAGGTCTTCATTGACTATAGCTTTTCTGCGATTCGTAATACTGAGCTACGTGAACGAGTATTCTCATCCACTTCGCCTTTCGATGGCTTGATCGCTTTGCCAACTGGCTTAAGATCTGCACTGCCTAGCGCTTTGATCTGCTCTTCTGTTAGTGGCAGGCCATGTGGAACTTGCGGGCCTTGGCTCTCTTTACGGATAAAGCGTTTCACCATGCGATCTTCCAGTGAATGGAAGCTGATAACAGACAAGCGACCTTCTGGAGCAAGAATGCTTGCTGCGCCTTTTAGTGCCGTATCGATCTCTTCCAGTTCACTGTTAATGTAGATACGGAATGCTTGGAAAGCACGTGTTGCTGGGTGCTTTTTCTCTTTGAAGCTTTTTGGCGCTACATCTGAGATAAGCTTAGCCAACTGGCCAGTGCGCGTTAGCGGTTCGTTCTCTTCATTCTCTTGATAAGCAATGATGCCTTTCGCGATACGACGAGCATGTTTGTCTTCACCAAACTCACGGATAACCCATGTGATGTCGTCAAGATCGGCTTCAAGCAACCACTGAGATACGGGAATACCTGTTGTTGGATCCATACGCATGTCAAGCGGGCCGTCTTTCATAAAGCTAAAGCCACGCTCAGCGTCATCCAACTGTGGTGAAGAAACACCTAAATCCAGTAATACGCCATCCACTTGACCGACTAAGTCGTAACGCTCTGCATATTCAGCCATACCTGAGAATGGGCCGTGAATAATGGTAAAACGAGGGTCATCAATCTTTTGTGCTTCTGCAATCGCTTGTGGATCGCGGTCAATACTAAAGAGTCGTCCATTCTCGCCCAGTTTAGACAGGATTGTACGGCTGTGACCACCACGGCCAAAAGTACCATCGATGTAGGTACCGTCAGGTTTGATCGCAAGTCCGTCAATAGATTCGTTAAGCAATACTGAAATATGTTTGAATGCTTCTGTCATAGTCTTCTCAGTGAGTGGATTGAGCCATTAGTTCGGCAATAGTTTGTTCTATTAACGTTTTAGTGTACTGATTTCACGCTGTATCTCCACCATATTGTGTATAGGCTTTAGGAATTTTTGACCCAAGCTCATATCAGGATGAAGGATTCTAAGGAAATCTAAATAATTTACGTCAATATAAAGCAAAAAACCCATCACTACCGTTAAGTAATGATGGGTTCTTTATATAGGTGGAGTTGACACATACGCCGGGTTCTGTTCCGCTTGCGCGGCGGTAACCATTCGTCTAGGCCTGCAATCGCTCACAGGCTCAAGCAATCTACCCGCCCCCATACGCGAGCAACGCAATGTGAGGGCCTATTTGATCTTGCTCCGGGTGGAGTTTACCTTGCTACGAACTGTTGCCAGTCGCACGGTGCGCTCTTACCGCACCCTTTCAGCCTTACCTGTGCCCCTTCCGAAGAAATGAGGCCATCGGCGGTCTTCTCTCTGCTGCACTTGTCGTGGGCTCGCGCCCCCCAGACGTTATCTGGCACCCTGCTCTATGGAGCCCGGACGTTCCTCCCCTCTGCCAGTCTCCCGAAGGACTTCAACGTCAGTTTCCCGAAGGACCTCAACGTCAGTCTCCCGAAGGACATCAGCAAAGCAGCGATTACCCGTTCAACTCCGAGGGCGGATTGTATAGAGATTAGTGTGCAGTGTCTAGCGAGATCACAAATATGCTGCAAACCGTTAAGCAAGTGTGCGAATTTCACACAAATTCAAGACAAAAAAAGAGAAGTGACGGTATTACCCTCACTCCTCACAAGCTTTTCAAGACTGGTTAGCGACTCTATAAAGAAGTATCTAGTTGTCTAGATGCTCTAGGCCCCATTTGTATAAAGCGTTCTTTTTCAGATTGTAGATTTCTGCCGTCATCGCCGCCGCTTTTTTAAGAGGCAGTTCTTTGGTCAGAATACCTAGCGTGCGAGTCGCTTCGTCTGGCAGTTCGGTGCTCGCTTCTTCGCGGTGACCATGAATCAATAACACCATCTCACCACGCTTGCGGTTAGCGTCTTCTTCAATCCACTCAATCAACTCACCAAGAGGTAGACCTTGGATAGTTTCGAAGGTTTTGGTTAGCTCACGCGCCAACACAACCTCACGGTCAGGGCCAAGAATCTCTAGCATATCCTGCAGAGAGTCCGTAATACGGTGTGGTGATTCGTAGAAAATGCACGTGCGCTCTGCTTTTGCGATTTCTAAGAACTTATCTTTACGGCCTTTACTCTTCGGTGGCAAGAAGCCTTCAAAGCTGAAACGATCCGATGGTAAACCTGACGCACTTAACGCCGTAATCACTGCACAAGCACCAGGAAGTGGCACAACTCTCACACCCGCTTGACGACATTGTGATACAAGATGGTAACCTGGATCGCTGATTAAAGGTGTACCCGCATCAGAGACTAATGCGATAGACTGGCCTTCTAATAACTTTTCGACTAGAACTTGAGCTTTAGTTTGTTCATTATGATCATGTAAGGCGAACGTTCTGGTTGATATATTGAAGTGAGCAAGCAGCTTACCCGTGTGGCGTGTGTCTTCAGCTGCAATAACATCGACACTTGATAAAACTTCAATTGCTCTTTGAGTGATATCTCCCAAATTTCCGATTGGGGTTGGCACAATGTAGAGAGTTGGGCTCTCTGTGAGCAAGGTTTTGTTATCTGTCATTTGTTTACCATCACTTCAACGATTAATATAGATACAAATTTATACGGAATTTAAAGAACTCATGGCAACGATGAACCATAAGAGACTCAGTGTACCACGCTTACTAACTCCAATTGCATTAGCAATTACATTGGCGGCTTGTTCTTCAGGTCCTCAAGCACCAACAAGCGTTGATATTACACTAGATCCAGCGCAATCAACTGAAAGTTACATGATGCAGGCCGATAGTAGCAAAGGAAGTCTACAAAACGACTGGTTAATCATGGCGCTTAAGGCTTCTGTGCAAGCTGGAAAAACCGACCAAGCAACCCTGCTTATCAAACGCTTAGCAAAACAAGAGCTGAGCGAAGTTCAACAAGCGGAGTGGCAATTAGCTCGTTCTCAACTGCTGGTGAATAACTCACAGCCAGAACAAGCTTATAGCCAGCTAAACTTTCAACCTTGGTGGAAACTACCTAACGAGCAATGGAAAGATTATCACGAGCTACGCGCTAACATTTCTGAAATGCAAAGCGAGTACTTTGAAGCAAGCCGTGAGTTAGTTCTTTATTCAGAATTTCTAGATGCTGACGAAGAGCTTCAGCAACAAGCTGCTGACCGTATTTGGCAGAACCTGAATAGCTACTCACAATATGAGATTTTAGAACTTAAGACTTCTCCTACGGAAGACGTTCTTTCAGGTTGGTTACAGCTGGCGATTTACATGAAGACGCTGAACTCGAACCTTCCAAACCTACAGGAAACCCTGTCTGATTGGCTCGCAGAGAACCCTCAGCACCCAGCTGCTACTTACACACCGCAAGCAATCACCGACATCTTAGCGCTAGAGATCAGTAAGCCTACCAGCACAGCACTGCTGCTACCGCTAACGGGCAAGTACGGCAAACAGGCGCAACTTGTGCGTGACGGTTTCATCTTTGCGATGATGAATGACAAAGAACGCGAAGAAGATGCAACGCTGACGGTAATGGATACCAACGTGCAAAGTGCGGCTGAGATTAAAGCTACACTGGAAGAGAACAACGTTGATTTCATCGTTGGCCCGCTGATTAAGAGCAACATCACTAAGCTTCAACAAGCACAGAAAAACCACGTGAACTCGATTCCAGCTTTAGCTCTGAACATTCCAACGCAACTAGAACCTGATACCAATATTTGCTATCTCGCTCTATCGCCAGAGCAAGAAGTCGCTCAAGCTGCAAAATACCTATTTGCTCAAGGCTACAAGTACCCGCTTATCCTTGCGCCAAAAGGACGTTTAGGCGAGCGTGTTGAGCAAGCGTTTAAAGAAGAGTGGAAAAAGTACAGCAACAACGATGTGGCTATCAGCTTGTTCTCTGACAAACGTCAACTACAACGTAATGTAAATCAGGTATTTGGCTTACAAGAGAGCCAACAGCGTATCGCTCAAATGGATGGTTTACTGAACCTAGACCTGGAAACAGAGCCACGCAGTCGTCGCGATATCGATTCTGTCTACATTGTGGCTAAAAACTCAGAGCTAACGCTAATCAAACCCTTCATCGAAGTGGCGATTAACCCTGATGCTAGCCAACCAGCTCTTTTCTCAAACTCACGCAGCAACAGCGGTGATAAGCAGTATGAAGACCTAACTGGTGTGTTCTACAGCGACATCCCATTATTGGTTGAGAACAAAAACGAGCTTAACAAAGAACTAAACGACTTATGGCCTGCACATTCAAACGGTCAAAAACGTCTGCAAGCACTGGGAATGGATGCATACTACCTAATGGATGCACTGCCACAGATGAAAGCCGTGCAAGGTTACAGCATTCTAGGTGAAACGGGTGTGTTAACCATCGACAACAACTGTGTTGTTCAACGTGAAATCAGCTGGGCAGAGCATGGGGCTTTTTAGCCGAAAGTTCCTATCCAAACCAACCGTCACCCACAAGCAAGTGGGTGATAAATACGAGGCCGTGGCAAAATCTTATCTGATTAACCACGGTTTATCGTTAATAGAAGAAAACTTCATAGCAAAATGTGGCGAGATTGATCTTATAATGCGCCATAACAATACACTTGTGTTTGCCGAGGTAAAATACCGCAAGCAAACCCGCTACGGACATGCCGCTGAAATGGTGACTGCCAAGAAGTCACAGAAGCTGCTCAAAACAGCCAATATTTGGCTGATGCAGCAAGGCTTGTCGGTGCACTCTACAGATTTCAGGTTTGATATTGTTGCCATTGAAGGGCCGAATGACACTATCGACTGGATTCAAAACGCGATTACCCAAGGATAAACATGCTAGACAGCATTAAAGAAAGTTTCACAGAAAGTATTCAAATCCAAATTGCGGCTGCAGAAGCACTGCCTGACGCAATCACGCATGCCGCTCAAGCTATGGTTGCGACCTTGCTTAACGGAAACAAAATTCTTTGTTGTGGTAATGGTGGTTCGGCGTCGAATGCTCAGCAATTTGTATCGTGCCTACTCAACCGATTTGAAACAGAGCGCCCTAGCCTTCCAGCGATGGCTCTCACAGCAGACAACACCACGCTAACGGCTGTGGCTAACGACTACCACTACGAAGAGATTTTCTCTAAACAGGTACGTGCGTTTGGTCAGACTGGCGATATTCTGTTGGCTATCTCAACTAGCGGTAACAGCAAGAACATTATCAAGGCAATGGAAGCGGCGGTAACTCGCGACATGACAATCATCGCCTTTACCGGTAAAGATGGTGGCGAGATGGCAGGTCTGCTTGGTGAACACGATGTAGAAATTCGTATTCCTTCACACCGTACAGCGCGCATTCATGAAGTACACATGGTGACGCTACACTGCCTATGTGACCTAATCGATCAAGTACTCTTCCCTGCTCACGAAGAGTGATATACGGAGCATCACAATGAAATCATTAACCTCTATAAGGCTGTTTAAGCTGATTAGTGTTTCGCTACTTACACTGTCTCTGTCTGGTTGTGCTGGCATTTTCATTGCTGGTGCAGCAACCACTGCAAATCTGGTCACTGATACGCGAACCACCAAAGAGATTTGGAACGACAACAATATTGAATTTGAAGTTGCAGCTATCACTAATAAACAGCCATACCGAGGTAGCGTGCGTGTCACTGCAAGTTCTTACCGCGGCTCTGTGGTGTTAATGGGCCAAGCAACAACAGATGCTGAACGTCGTGCTTTTGAGAGCCAAGCCAAAGAAGTAGCCGGTGTCGAAAGCATACACAACCAGATTCGAGTGAAAGAGCCATTATCAGTTAGCGCGATTAGCAAAGACAGCTGGATTACGACTAAGGTGAAGTCAGCTCTGCTTGCTAATGCTGAGCTTAACGGCATCAAAGTAAAAGTGATTACTGAGGACTCAGAAGTATTCCTGCTTGGGCTGGTCACTCGAGAGCACGCGGATATCGCAACAGAAGTTGCGCGTAACATCTCCGGCGTAAAACAGGTCATTCGAGCGTTTGAATATGGCGAAGAAGAGACGGCCGTTAACTAGCCTCAAGCCAGTCAATTAAATGCTATTTAGCAGAAAAGAAAAAGCAGCGACGAATCGCTGCTTTTTTATTTGATTCGTTATTTAACTAACGTTATTTGATAACACGAAGGCTTGGGCGACCTTTCGCTGGACGAGGTGGTTCAGGATCTGAGTCAGGCTCTTCAGCATCTACATCTGCCGTTGCTACGCTCAAAGATGGGCCTTTTTCTGGTTCTTCAAAAGGACTTTCTTCAATCCCTTCTTCAAATGTTTCCATGTATGCCTCTTCAGGTTCAAACATGGTACCAGCACCATTTTCACGAGCATAAATCGCTTGTACTGCGTAAAGCGGAACGATCACAGAGTGTGGACGACCACTAAAGCGAGCACTAAACGTCACAGCTTCGTTACCCAGTTCAAGTTGTCCAACCGCACGAGGCGCGATGTTCAGAATGATCTGACCATCTTGAACAAACTCTTCTGGAACTCGCACACCCGGCAATGTTGCTTCAACAACAAGGTGTGGAGTTAGTTCGTTATCAACCAGCCATTCATAAAATGCACGAAGCATGTATGGTCGGCGTGGAGTCATATTAGAAATATCCATAAACGCTTAGCGAACGAGTCGCATCTCACGCTCAGCTTCAGTTAGAGAAGCTAGGAATGAATCACGTTCGAATACGCGGTTCATGTAAATCTTAAGCTCTTTAGAACCAGGACCAATTAGTTCGATACCAAGCTCAGGTAAACGCCATAGTAGCGGAGCTAAGTAACAATCAATTAGGCTAAACTCTTCGCTCATGAAGTATTCATATTCAGCGAAGATAGGAGCAAGAGTCAGTAGGTCGTTGCGCAGTTTAACGCGAGCTGCTTCAGATTCTTCAGCATTGCCTTTAACGATCTTCTCTGCAACTGAATACCAGTTACGCTCAATGCGGTACATCATTAGACGACTGTTACCACGAGCAACCGGGTATACAGGCATCAATGGTGGATGAGGGAAACGCTCATCTAGGTATTCCATGATGATCTTTGAGTCATATAGAGCAAGCTCACGATCAACAAGAGTAGGTACTGATTTGTACGGGTTCAGTTCAACAAGCTCTGCTGGTAGATTTTTTTCATCAACCAACTCAACTTCAACACTTACGCCTTTTTCAGCAAGAACGATGCGCACCTGATGGCTATACATATCAGAAGCACTTGAGAAAAGAGTCATTACAGAACGTTTATTGGCAGCTACAGCCATGGAGCCCTCCAGTACACTTTAAATAAAAACAATGGAGGCCTAAAGCCTCCATTGAACATTAACATAATTTGGGAATTAGCACGGTATTATAGCACAATTAGTGCACATCACGCCAATACTCTTTCTTCAGCAAAATCACAATGATAGTGAAGATTACTAAGAAGGCCATTACCCACCAACCCATAGCGTGACGCTCAAGTTGAACAGGGTCGCCCGAGTATACTAAGAAGTTTACTAGGTCACGAACCGCTTCGTCGTATTCACCAGCACTTAATTCACCAGAGCCATCAGTCTCAGTACCAACAACAACCGTCACTTCCTCACCATCTACCATATGCGTATCGTAGATTGGAGTTGGGATACCTTGCAGCTCTTCAAGAACGTGCGGCATACCAACGCTTGGGAAAACAATGTTGTTCACGCCAAATGGACGTGACGGGTCTTCATAGAAAGTACGAAGGTAAGTGTACAGCCAGTCTGCGCCACGAACACGAGCAACCAGTGTTAGGTCTGGTGGCGGAGCACCAAACCAACTTGCCGCTTGATCCGAAGGCATAGCATTAACCATTAGATCACCAATTTTCGCTTCAGGGTCGAAAATCAGGTTTTCCTTCATAAGATCAACAGGAATCTCTAAATCATTCGCAACACGTTCATAGCGCTGGTACTGCGTTGAGTGACAAGCGAAACAGTAGTTCATGAACATCTTAGCGCCATTTTGCAATGAGGCTTTATCTGTTAAATCATTGTTCGCTTTGTCTAATGGTACGTTTGCACCCGCTGCCATTGCCAGTGACGGCAACATAGCAAATAAAATTACAATCCACTTTTTCATTTGAATGTCACCCTTTCTGGTAATGGTTTCGTCGCTTCATTTTTACTGTAGAACCACAGTAGAACGAAGAACATGAAATAACCTAAGCTAAAGATTTGAGCCAGTAGCGTGTATGTTGGCGTTGCTGGAAGCGCACCAAGTACACCAAGCGCAATAAAGCTTATTGTGAATTGGATGATGTTAATCAAATGCAGTTTGCTACGGTAACGGTAAGAACGCACTTTACAACGGTCGAACCATGGCAGTAGGAATAGCACAACAATCGATGCGCCCATTGCTACAACACCTAGCAACTTATCAGGAACCGCACGTAGAATTGCGTAAAACGGCGTGAAGTACCATACCGGAGCGATGTGCTCAGGTGTTTTCAGCGGGTTAGCAGCTTCAAAGTTTGGCGGCTCAAGGAAGAATCCACCCATCTCAGGGTTAAAGAACAGCACATAACAGAAGAAGAATAGGAAACCAGCAACACCAACCATATCTTTCACTGTCCCGTATGGGTGGAAAGGAATAGAGTCAATGATGTCGTATTTCTTAGTGTAATCCTTATGGAATGGGAACTGAGTTTTGTAGTCGTCGCCCATTGTACCTTTAGGAAGTTTCGTCTCGATACCATCTGGGTTGTTCGAACCCACTTCGTGCAGTGCTAGTACGTGAAGAACGATAAGCAGCAGAAGTACGATTGGTAGAGCAATAACATGCAGTGCGAAGAAACGGTTCAGCGTTGCACCAGAGATGATGTAGTCACCACGGATCCAAAGCGTTAGGTCATCACCAATAACAGGGATCGCACCAAACAGAGAAATGATTACCTGAGCACCCCAGTAAGACATTTGACCCCATGGTAATAGGTAACCCATGAAAGCCTCAGCCATAAGCACTAGGAAGATCAACATACCGAAGATCCAAAGTAACTCACGAGGTTTTTGGTAAGAACCGTAAATTAAGCCACGGAACATATGCAGGTAGATAACAACGAAGAATGCCGAAGCACCTGTTGAGTGCATGTAACGTAGTAGCCAACCGTATTCCACATCACGCATGATATATTCAACAGAAGCAAATGCACCCTCACCAGACGGTACGTAGTTCATTGTTAGCCAAATACCCGTAAGGATTTGGTTAACCAGTACCAACATTGCCAAAGAACCGAAGAGGTACCAAAAGTTAAAGTTCTTAGGCATTGGGTATTCAGATAAATGCTTTTTGTAAGCATTCATCGCGGGTAGACGTTTCTCTACCCAATCAAGCAATCCTTGCATTACGCGTCTCCCTCATCCACACCGATCATGATCTTAGTGTCACTCAAATACATATGCTTTGGTACAACAAGGTTCAATGGAGCTGGTACGCCTTGGAATACTCGACCTGCCATATCAAACTTTGAACCATGACAAGGACAGAAGAAACCAGACTTAACACCCTGAACTTGTTCTGCAAAAGAATCCGGTAGGTAAGTTGGAGAACAACCTAAGTGCGTACAGAAACCAACAGCAACGAAGAATTCCGGCTTAATTGAACGGAATTCGTTCTGTGCGTATTCAGGTTGTTGTTCAGCTTCAGATTGAGGGTCACGAAGTTGACCACCGATAGACTTTAGATTCTCTAGTACCGACTCAGCACGGCGTACAACCCATACAGGTTTACCTTGCCACTCGACACGAACCATTTGTCCCGGTTCTAACTTGCTGACTTCCACTTCCACCGGCGCGCCCGCAGCTTTCGCCTTGGCACTCGGATTCCATGATTTAATAAAAGGCACGGCTACAGCAGCTGCTCCTAAACCACCAACAACGGCTGTTGTTGCGGTTAAGAAACGCCTGCGACCGTTATTTAAAGGCGCGTTGCTCATCCAAACATTCTCCCATTTGCTCCTTATGGATTGAAATAATTCCGACTAAAGAGCATGGCTAACAAAATATGTATTTAGTTCTATTTATTGACGGCAAATGATAAATAAAACCCTACTTTTTGACAAGATAAAGCTACCTTTTTGTAACAATCATGAGGCAAAGCGCACATTGGGTTACAAAAGCTTTCAAAATATAAGAATTTGGAAATAAAACGAGGGAGGGAAAGCGTTTAGAGGGGGTATAAAAACAAAAAGCCCGGCATATAGCCGAGCTTTGAACCACAATTCCAGTCGTAAAACTGGGAGCGTGTACTTTTTCGTAAAGAAAAATTAACGCTTAGAGAATTGAGGTTTACGACGTGCTTTACGTAGACCAACTTTCTTACGTTCAACGCAACGAGCGTCACGAGTAACGTAACCAGCTGCACGTAGAGCAGGACGTAGAGTTTCATCGTACTCCATAAGAGCGCGAGTGATACCGTGGCGGATTGCGCCAGCTTGACCAGAAATACCACCACCAGAAACAGTGATGTAAAGGTCAAGTTTCTCAGTTAGTTCAACTAGCTCAAGAGGTTGCTTAACAACCATACGAGAAGTTGGACGACCGAAGTAAACATCAAGGCTACGCTTGTTGATTACGATCTCACCAGAGCCTGGTTTGATGAAAACACGAGCTGCTGAGCTTTTGCGACGACCAGTGCCGTAGTATTGATTCTCTGCCATTTTCATAATCCCCTTAGATGTCTAGTACTTGTGGCTGTTGAGCAACATGGTTGTGCTCAGTACCAGCGTACACTTTAAGCTTACGGTACATCGCGCGGCCTAGAGGACCACGTGGAAGCATACCTTTAACTGCTAGTTCTAGAACCATTTCTGGTTTCTTAGCAATTAGCTTTTCAAAAGTGATAGTTTTAAGACCACCTGGGAACTCAGAGTGACGGTAGTAAACCTTACCCTTAGCTTTGTTACCAGTTACAGCAACTTTCTCAGCGTTAACAACGATGATGTAATCACCAGTGTCTACGTGAGGAGTGTATTCTGCTTTGTGCTTGCCGCGTAGGCGAGAAGCGATTTCACTTGCTAGACGGCCAAGAGTTTTGCCTTCAGCGTCTACAACATACCAGTCGCGTTTTACAGTTTCTGGTTTAGCAACGAAAGTTTTCATGCTAATAATTACCTATTTAAAAAATTTACACTTAAGGAATACTCGCGTATTCCCACTGTCTAAGAGTTACCATTCATCACCCCTTCGAGTGTTGGAAAACTCTTGGCATAACGTGATTTTACTCATCGCTAGAGGCCCGCAGTAACGGTAGGTCGCAGGATTATAGAGAAGAGCGAAGAAAAAATCACCTCTTTTTGAACAAAATCACGATTTTTTTAATTCTATTTCTTATTCGAGATAATCAAAGCTAACTTAAGTGTTCTTTTGCTAAATACTCATGGCTCTGCATTTCAATTAAACGCGACTGACAACGTTTAAATTCAAACTCTAACTGCCCATGGGTGTATAGCTTTTCTAACTCCACTTCCGCTGAAATAATCAGTTTCACATTACGCTCATAGAACTCATCAACTAACGCAATGAAGCGCCTTGCAGCGTCATCGGAAGTCGCCCCCATTTGCAGCACATCAGCCAATAGAACCGTGTGATAAACCCGAGACAACTCAATATAGTCGTTCTGGCTACGAGCCGACTGACAAAGCTGAGCAAAAGTACCATGCAGAACCCCATCACTCGCTTCGACTACATCTAATTGACGGTGATTAACCTCAATCTGCTTAAGTTTCTCTTTATCTTCGCCAACGAGCTGAGCGTAATACTTTTCGAGATTGATATTCGCTTGGTTATCTAGCGGGTAATGATAAATTTCCGCCTGTTCTAGGGTGCGCAGACGATAATCAATGCCACTATCAACATTAAGAATATGACAGTTGTCTTGAATGAGCTTAATAGCTGGTAAGAAACGCGCTCGCTGCAACCCGTTGCGATACAGGTCCGCAGGTGGAATATTAGAAGTCGCGACCAAGATAACGTTGCGAGCGAATAACTCTTGAAACAAAGTTCCTAGGATCATCGCATCGGTGATGTCTGAAACAAAGAACTCATCGAAACAGATAATGTCCGCTTCTTCTTTCAACTTATCTGCGACTAAAGGCAATGGATCGCTAACATTACCTAGTGCCTTCAACTCATCATGCACTCGATACATAAAGCGGTGAAAGTGAACGCGCATTTTTTTAGTGGTCGGCAAGGCATCATAGAACGTATCCATTAAGTACGTTTTACCTCGCCCAACACCGCCCCAAAAATAGAGACCTTTGGGTGGCTGTGGCAGTTCTGGCTTCTTGCCCAGTAATTTCTGGAATCGAGTCAGTTGAGGAATGGGCGTATTCATGTAATCTTGGAATTGATGAAAGAGTTCATCTAAAGATTTAACGGCTTGCTCTTGTGCTGGATCTCTTTGAAATCCATGTTCTTTTATATCTTGTTCGTATTTTTGGATGGGATTCATGACGACATTTCCACAATGAAAGCGATATCAGACAGCAAATAAAAATAAGCCAAAATAGTACGAGAAATAACGTAACGTGGTGAATAATGCAGCATCAAACTGCTAACTAGCGCACACGCATTTCTCTTTATACTGCGGCTTTCTCATAGTAACATGGAGCCGTAGCACGTGTAACTAAGCAGTAACAAACATGTTAAAAAACAATAATAAGGAGCTGTTATGCCTTGGATGTATGCCGTTGCCGGTTTACTAGTCGGAGTTATTTTAGGGGTCGCTATTTCTCGTCTCATGACACCTGAATATAAAAAACAAAAGAACGTACAGAAAGAATTAGATAGCGCAAAGTTTGCCCTTGAACAGCAGCGACAAGAGCTGGCTGATCACTTTGCGAAATCAGCAGAAATGTTGGACACGCTAGGTAAGGACTACACAAAACTGTACCAACACATGGAAAAAACGAGCTCGGAGCTGATCCCTAACCTGCCAGAGCAAGATAACCCATTTGTGAAAACAGCCGCTGCCCATTCGGACAAACCACAAGAGAAGTCTTCAACAAAAGAGGCGACACTTGAGGAACAACCAAAAGATTACGCCAATGGCGCAACGGGTTTATTTACCGAGCAGAAAAAAGAAATCATTGATGCGCCCGATGTCGTGACAGCAAAAGCATCATAAACATTTAACACTCTGTGAACTTTACAAAGGTTTTTGAGTCATAACTTTCACTCAGGTCATTTGAAACTTCTCATACTTATTATGCGTATAAGAAGGTTAAGACCTTAACTAGAGAGGAGTTTATGATGAAAAAACCTTTGCTTGCTTT
Source organism: Vibrio sp. 10N.261.45.E2 (assembly GCF_002875705.1). Lineage (GTDB taxonomy): Bacteria > Pseudomonadota > Gammaproteobacteria > Enterobacterales > Vibrionaceae > Vibrio. Next base: position 152,876 of record NZ_MCZZ01000113.1, on the reverse strand, counting down.
ATCAGTACTGACTTTAAGCTTAAGTTCAATCATCACCCCCATTCAAGCGACTGCCGCACTGCCATTCAGTGTGGGTAATGAACAATTACCAAGCCTTGCCCCTATGCTTGAACAAGTAACCCCTGCTGTGGTTAGTATTGCCGTAGAAGGCAAACAGGTACAACGTCAGCAAATCCCTGAACAATTTCAATTCTTTTTTGGTCCAGAACAAACACGAGAGCGCCCATTCCGCGGGCTAGGCTCTGGTGTCATTATTGACGCCAAGAAAGGCCACATCGTAACTAACTACCATGTCATCAATGGTGCGGACGATATCAAAGTAAAACTGCATGATGGTCGAGAATACGATGCCGAGCTTATCGGCGGTGACCAAATGTCTGATATCGCACTGTTAAAATTGGAAGAAGCCAAGAACCTTACCCAAATAAAGGTCGCAGATTCAGACAAGTTAAGAGTCGGCGATTTTAGTGTCGCGATTGGTAACCCATTCGGGCTTGGTCAAACCGTCACATCCGGGATTGTTTCAGCTCTCGGCCGTAGCGGTCTGAATCTAGAAAACTTTGAAAACTTCATTCAAACCGATGCAGCAATCAACAGCGGCAACTCCGGCGGTGCATTAGTAAACCTAAACGGTGAGCTGATTGGTATCAACACTGCCATTCTTGGCCCTAACGGAGGTAATGTCGGTATCGGCTTTGCAATCCCATCCAATATGATGACAAACCTAACAGAACAAATTCTCGATTTCGGTGAAGTAAAACGCGGCATGCTTGGCGTTCAAGGCGGAGAAGTAACCTCTGAATTAGCAGAAGCTCTCGGTTACGAATCAAGTAAGGGGGCGTTTGTTAGCCAAATTGTCCCTGATAGCGCAGCAGATAAAGCAGGGCTGAAAGCGGGCGATATCATTGTCTCTATTAATGGTAAACGCATTGACACCTTTAGCGAGTTAAGAGCTAAAGTCGCAACACTCGGCGCAGGAAAACAAATAGAGTTGGGCGTGGTTCGCGACGGAAACAACAAGACCTTTGACGTGACACTTGGTGAATCCACCAATAACAAAACACAAGCTGAGAAGCTCCACGAAGGACTCGCCGGCGCAGAGTTAACCAACACAACCGAGAGTGACTCTGCAACGGGCGTTAAAGTATCGAGTGTTGCTCAAGGCTCGCCAGCAGAAGCCTATCAGCTCCTGGAAGGTGACATTATCATCGGGGTAAACCGTCAGCCAGTTAAGAACCTTGCGGAGTTTAGAGAGATTCTTGAAAAACAACCTGGTGTGTTGGCGCTTAATATCCAGCGAGGCGACAGAACTATCTATCTTGTGATCCGATAGTCTTACGTCAACGCAATTACAGGGAGGCTCAGTAAGTTTGCTTTAAACTTACTCAGTCTCCCTTTTCTTTAGATCAATCAAAATGCTATGCTTCACAAGTAACTCAAACTAGTCACCCATGCGTGGAGGCTCAATACCTTACCTGTCGAAGAGGGAAACATGCTGTCCTTTCTATTTCGTTCTATTTCCCTTGGACTCGTTTCAGCGACGCTTATTCTTCTCGCCTTTCCAAGCTTAAGGCCAGCGATTGTCGCAGATGTGACTAATCCCAAAGTCGATAATATTGGCTCTCTCCAGATTTCATTTAATCAAGCTGTACGCCGCGCGGCACCTGCTGTGGTTAATATTTATAGCCGTAAATACGCAGAAAGTGATCGCAACAAGCTGCTGACTCAAGGCTTGGGCTCAGGGGTGATTGTCAGCGAAAAAGGCTACATCATTACCAACTTCCACGTTGTCGCCCAAGCAGACCAAATTGTTGTGGCACTTCAAGATGGCCGAGTAGCCGCAGCGCAACTTGTCGGTTCAGACAAACGCACCGATATCGCGATACTTAGAGTCAGCGGTGATAACCTACCGGTGATCCCACTCAATCCTAATTACAAAGCCAATGTCGGTGATGTGGTGTTGGCTATCGGCAACCCATACAACCTAGGTCAAACCACAACCTTTGGTATCATCTCAGCAACCGGTCGTTCTTCGATCAGTGCCGATGGACACCAAGCCTTTATCCAAACCGATGCAGCAATCAATGAGGGCAACTCAGGTGGCGCGTTGGTTAACTCACAGGGTGAGCTAGTCGGTATCAATACCGCCTCTTTCCAACAAGCTACCGACATGGAAACCTATGGGATCTCATTCGCTATCCCCTATCCGCTTGCTAATAAAATCATGGAGAAGATCATCGCCGATGGCCGTGTAATTCGTGGTTATATCGGTATCGATGGACAAGACATCAACTCTGTCACCTCACGCATGTTGGGTACTAAAAATATCGGAGGTATTGTTGTGTTAGGTATCGATCCAAATGGCCCCGCTGCGGATGCCGGTTTTGAAGCTCAAGACATTATTGTCAGTATCAATAATAACCAGGTAAATGGACGACAGAGTGTAATGGATATCGTTACCGATCTACGACCGGGTACTGTTATCGATGTTGGTATCTTACGCCAAGGTGAAAACAAGACCCTTAAGGTGACCATCGCCGAAGACACACGCTTGTAGCTTATCTACGTATTTGGGTTGCTTGCATCAAGTTAGCGGCCACACACAGTTAAAGTGCCAGATACAAAAAACCCAGCTCACAAGCTGGGTTTTCTTTTATCCGAAAATGATATCAAATGTCTTTACGATTCACTTGGCTCTTCGATATCGATGCGCGTCACTCGTTGTAACCCTCTTGGTAGTAAACCACCACGACGACCACGTTCACCTCGGAAGTTTTCAAGGTCCGCAGGTTTCAAGCCGAGCTTACGTTTACCCGCGTAGATAGTCAGCGTCGCATTCTCTGGGATAGCCATCAGATGTGAGACAAACTCTTCACGCTCTTTAGCTTTCGCAGAAGGTATGTTGATTATCTTGTTACCCTTACCTTTGCTCAGCTGAGGTAGGTCTTTAATCGGGAACAACAACATACGCCCTTGGTTAGTAATCGCCAGAATCTGGTTACTATCTAAATCAGCAATCGGACTTGGCATCATCACTTCAGAAGCTTGTGGTAAGTTAACTAACGCTTTACCGCTCTTGTTCTTAGACAGTAGATCGCTACCCTTACAAACAAAGCCATAACCCGCATCAGAACCCACTAACCATAATTGTTCATTCTCTCCCATCACCACTTGGCGAATAGAAGTACCCGGGCTGACGTTCAAGCGGCCTGTAATTGGCTCACCTTGGCTTCGCGCCGAAGGTAGTGAATGCGACTCAAGCGAGTAGCTTCGGCCATCACTGCCAAGGAACACCGCTTGTTGGTTACTCTTACCCTTAGCGCTCGCTAAGAACTTATCACCAGACTTGTAGTTCAAACCTTCAGCATCAACGTCATGCCCTTTAGCATGACGAATCCAGCCTTTCTCAGACAATACAACTGTGATTGGTTCACTAGGTACTAAGTCACGTTCTGTTAGTGCTTTCGCTTCAGCACGTTCAATTAGAGGTGAACGACGATCATCGCCATATTTATCAGCATCGGCTTGGATTTCTTTCTTGATCAACGTATTCAAGCGACGCTCTGAACCGAGTAGTTTTTCAAGCTTCTCACGTTCCGCTTCAAGCTCTTCTTGCTCAGCTCGGATTTTAAACTCTTCTAGCTTAGCTAAGTTACGAAGTTTAATATCAAGAATTGCATTGGCTTGAATTTCAGAAATGTTGAAACGGCTCATCAATACAGGAGCTGGTTCATCTTCTGTACGAATGATCTCAATCACTTCATCGATATTAAGGTAAGCAGCAAGCAAACCTTCTAAGATGTGCAAACGTGCCAGAACTTTATCTAAGCGGTACTGCAAACGACGACGAACGGTTGTACGGCGGAACTCAATCCACTCTTTCAGGATTTGAACTAAGCCTTTAACTTGAGGACGGTTATCTAAACCAATCATGTTCAAGTTAACACGGAAGTTTTTCTCAAGATCTGTCGATGCGAACAAGTGACTCATCAATTGGTCACAGTCGATACGATTTGAACGAGGAACAACAACGATACGCGTTGGGTTCTCGTGATCCGATTCATCACGCAAGTCGTCAACCATTGGCAGTTTTTTAGCGCGCATCTGGTTAGCAATTTGCTCAAGTAACTTCGCACCTGACACCTGATGAGGCAGAGCCGTGATAACAATATCAGAGCCTTCTTTATGCCAAACTGCGCGCATCTTGATGCTGCCACGTCCAGTACGGTAGATCTTTTCGATATCCGACTTCGGAGAGATAATTTCAGCTTCCGTCGGGTAATCGGGACCTTGAATGAAACCCATCACGTCTGAAAGCTCAGACTTAGGCGCATCAATGAGCTGAATGGCTGCCTTAGCGACTTCACGCACGTTGTGTGGCGGAATATCGGTTGCCATACCTACCGCGATACCAGTAATACCGTTAAGTAGAATATGAGGCAGACGAGCAGGTAACATTTGAGGCTCTTTCATCGTGCCATCAAAGTTTGGTTGCCAATCAACTGTGCCTTGACCTAATTCACCGAGAAGAACTTCCGCGAATTTAGACAGTTTCGCTTCGGTATAACGCATTGCAGCGAACGATTTCGGGTCATCCGGAGCACCCCAGTTACCTTGACCATCGACCAATGGGTAGCGGTAAGAGAAAGGCTGCGCCATCAATACCATCGCTTCGTAACAAGCAGAGTCACCGTGTGGGTGATACTTACCTAATACGTCACCAACAGTACGTGCTGATTTTTTGTATTTCGATGCAGCCGATAAGCCCAGTTCAGACATTGCGTAGATAATACGACGCTGTACTGGCTTCAAGCCATCACCGATATACGGCAATGCACGATCCATGATCACGTACATTGAGTAATTTAAGTAGGCATCTTCGGTGAACTTGCGCATTGGCAGCTGTTCAACGCCATCATATGTAATTTCGTTAGACATCCATTATACCTCGGCCATATCACCGTTAGTCTGTAGCCATGTACGGCGATCATCTGCACGTTTCTTACCAAGCAGCATGTCCATCATCTCATTGGTCGCTTCGCTGTCATCAATCGTTAACTGAACAAGGCGACGAGTGTTTGGATCCATAGTCGTTTCACGCAACTGAAGTGGGTTCATCTCACCCAGACCTTTGAATCGTTGCACGTTGATCTTGGCTTTCTTCTGCGATAGTCGCTCAAGCACACCGTCTTTCTCTGCGTCATCGAGTGCGTAGAACACTTCTTTGCCGCAATCGATACGATACAAAGGAGGCATTGCCACATAGATATGACCCGCTTCAACCAAGGCATGGAAATGGCGAGTAAACAATGCACATAACAGTGTCGCGATATGAAGACCATCCGAGTCCGCATCGGCAAGGATACAGATCTTACCGTAACGCAAGCCTGATAAATCATCGTTGTCCGGGTCAATACCCAGAGCCACCGAGATGTCGTGCACTTCTTGCGAAGCCAAAACTTGGTCTGCTGACACTTCCCATGTATTTAGAATCTTACCTCGAAGTGGCATCACCGCTTGGAACTCACGATCACGAGCTTGCTTAGCAGAACCACCCGCCGAGTCCCCTTCCACGAAGAAGATTTCGGTACGGCTTAAATCTTGAACCGAACAATCCGTCAGTTTACCCGGCAATGCAGGGCCTGAAGCGATTTTCTTACGCACAACCTTCTTGCTTGCGCGCATACGGCGGTGGGCATTCGCAATACAAGCTTCTGCCAACTGTTCTGCCAGTTGTGGTTTTTCGTTCAACCACAAGCTAAACGCATCTTTTACTACACCAGAAACAAACGCGGCGGTTTGACGAGAAGACAAGCGCTCTTTTGTTTGACCAGCAAACTGCGGATCTTGCATCTTCACCGACAGTACGTATGAACAACGATCGAAGATATCGTCGCCCGTTAGCTTCACGCCACGCGGCAGAAGATTACGGAATTCACAGAACTCACGCATTGCATCAAGCAGACCTTGGCGAAGACCGTTTACGTGTGTACCACCTTGTTTAGTTGGTACTAAGTTCACGTAACTCTCGGTGATCATATCACCGCCTTCTGGCTGCCAGATGATCGCCCAGTTTGCCATTTCTGTTTCAGCAACGAATTCGCCAACATACGGTTCTTCAGGCAGTAAGGTGTAACCTTTCACGCCTTCGGCAAGGTAGTCTTTTAGACCATCTTCGTAGAACCATTTGTGCTCTTCACCGCCCACTTTGTCGATAAAGGTAATTTCTAAACCAGGGCAAAGCACTGCTTTCGCACGTAGGTTGTTAATCAGACGAAGTGTCGAGAATTTAGGGCTATCGAAGTACTTAGGATCAGGCCAAAAATGTACTGATGTACCACTGTTACGATGACCACAAGTACCTGTTACAGTCAGTTCTGTTACTGCATGACCGCCTTCAAGTGCGATCTCGTGAACCTGACCTTCTCGGCGCACGGTTACTTCAACACGTTTTGACAGCGCGTTTACAACCGAGATACCTACACCGTGCAGACCACCAGAGAACTTATAGTTGTTGTTCGAGAATTTACCGCCAGAGTGGAGCTTCGTTAAGATCAGCTCAACACCTGAGATCCCTTTTTCAGGGTGAATATCGACAGGCATACCACGGCCGTCATCGGTAACTTCTAACGATTGGTCTGCATGAAGTACCACTTTGATCTTCTTAGCGTGTCCCGCTAGTGCTTCATCGACCGAGTTATCAATGACTTCTTGGGCAAGGTGGTTAGGTCTTTCTGTCTCGGTATACATCCCCGGGCGGTGTCGCACAGGATCGAGACCTTCAAGTACCTCGAGGTCTTTTGCATTATATTGTTCAGTCATAATACGGAGTTTACTCAAAAAGTTTGCGTCAGTTCGCTGGCTCCAGTTTCACTAAAGCAGAATCATTACTATGAACCGTCATAGTAGAGCGAACGAGCGAAGTATTGGGGAATATAGTCTGGAAGCTGAGTAATGATGTCAAGCTAGTTCAAAAACTAAGACATCAAACTATGATATTTCACCATTGATAGATGAAATAACAGACAAACAAGAGAAAATCACTTGATTAGTGAAACAGATTAAAGATTTAGAAAGGTGATGATTTGTTGTGGGTAGCGTTCAAAATCAACAAAGCTATGATCCCCGCCCTCTTCTACTGTCTGTGTTGCACCTTGGTACTTCTCTACCGCTTGTTGGTAATCCAGAACTTCATCTTCCGTTTGCTGAAGTAACCAGAAGTCGCTCGGCTTAGCGATAGCCGAAACCTCTAACGCCTTCAGTTCATCAATATGTTTTGCTTCCAGTACATATCGTTCATCTGTGTATGGGTTTACTTGTTCACCTAAATAGTCAGCAAGAAGCTCATACGGCTTCACTGCTGGGTTTACAACCACCGCTTTAAAACCATAGTGGCTATTCAGCCATGTTGAAAGATAGCCACCCAATGAGCTACCAACCAACGCTATCTGATATTGCTCTTTATATTGCTCCACTAACTGCTGTAAATGAAGAGCAGCTTGCTGAGGGAAACTTGGCAGTTGAGGAGTAACGACTTTAATATCGGCGCGATGCTCCGCACAGTAATCTGCCATCACATTCGCTTTATGAGAACGAGATGAGCTGTTAAACCCGTGAATATAGAGAAGCAGAGAGGGTTTAGTCGCTTGCTGATTAGAGCTAGACATCAATAACAACCTTCATTAATAACCAGCGGCTTCAAAATCAGGCAAGAACTGCCCATCAGGCAAACGACGAACTTGGGTGCTGACCGTGCCATCTTGATGTAATTCGATCTCTCTCCAGCCCGGAGATAAAGTATCGACCGCGAAGTCATCTGAGTTAGGTTTGAATTGCACACAAGTCGACGGAGTTGCCATGACTTGTACACCATGATGATCTCGGTTCATGTCTTGATGAACGTGACCACATAGTACTGCTTTTACATTATTGTGCTGTTGAACCACATCCCAAAATTGGTCAGCGTCTTTTAGGTTATGTTGATCCAACCATGCACTGCCGACCAACAACGGATGATGGTGCAATAGAACCAAGGTATTACGTTCAGGGAATTCCGCCAGCTTTTGTTCTAATAAATCAAGTTGTTGATCACTGAGGCGACCATGAGGTACACCAACCACTTGCGAGTCCAGCATCACCATCTGCCAGTTATCGCCTAGCAAAACATGTTCAACACACTGTATTTGTGGTGATGGCAAAACACTGCCCATATTAGGTTTGAAGTCATGATTCCCTGGCAGCCAATAGCAAGGCTTTTCCAGAGGTTGAATACCTGACTCAAATTTCTGGTACGACTCAGCACTGTGATCTTGAGAGATATCACCAGTAGCTAAAATCGCTTGATAGTCAAAACCCTGACTAACAATGCCATCGACTACAGCACGAAAGCTATCTTGAGTGTTGATGCTTAATAAGCTGCCATTGCTCGGCGCAAACAAATGCGTGTCCGTTAGCTGTACAAGCTTAATAGTGCTCTCATCAAATTTTGAAGTGTGTGATAATTCCAAAATAACAAATCCAGATACGTTACTGTTTAGACTTTAAAAGTGTTGTTGAATAGGCTCAATTAAAAGGCAATTGGGGCTCGGCTGATACCAGTTTTTAAACAAAACGTTAACCATTCCCCAAGAAATTTATTCAATTGAAATTTCTCGTCCTTTTGCAGAAGCTTAGTGTTGGGATAGTCATATTTCGCTTTGACTCGTGAAAAATCCCCACTAGCGCACACTTCTGCAACTCGAGCGTCGTGATATAGCCTGACAGACATTTTTGGCAAAGGAAACACTGGCATCGCGTCACTCTGACATATATCTATTAATGTGGTGTATTTTGTGACCTCATTCACTGTCAATTGATACACCATATTAACGGCTTGGTAACAGCGGACGTCACCAACCTCATGCCCAACCGGCAGCAAAGCGTTCAGTTTGGCATAGTTAGTCTCGTAAACTCGCATCAATTCAGCAAGATCAACATGATACGGTTTTTTGACCGCTATATTTGGCATGACGTTAATCTACCCACTCTGACTGTAATTCTTGGTAGTTCAATTGTAGCCACTGTAGCGCAATGATCGTGGCTCCATTTTCAAACACACCGTCTTTTACCAACTGATAAGCGGCTTCGCGACTCATCACTTGCACACGAATGTCTTCACCTTCGTAGTCCAATCCGTGTACCCCTTTGGCGGTCGTCGCATCAACACAGCCCACAAAGACGTCGAGCTTTTCTGAGCAACCACCTGATGAAGGGTAATACGAAGTGATAGGCAATACAGATCCGACTTCGACTCCGGCTTCTTCCATCGCTTCACGACGAGCGACATCTTGTGGTGATTCATCGGTATCAATGATCCCTGCAACAATTTCGTATTGCCAAGGGTTCTCATGTTCTAGAGCACCGACGCGGATCTGTTCGACGATCACAACTTCATCACGTACAGGATCATAAGGTAGCAAAGCGGCAGCATGTCCACGCTCAAACATTTCACGCTCTATGGGTTGGCTCCAGCCGCCCTCAAACAGTCTATGTTTAAATGTGTACTTAACCATTTTGAAAAAACCACGAAACAGCGTCTCTTTTGAGACTATTTCCACATCTTGTGGAGTAAACTCATGTCGTTGATTGTCATACTGTTGCATTTGGTACCTCACTAAGTGATCTTTATAGTTTACTCATTGTCCGAGTTAACTACCAAGGATAAGGTTCAACTTTTCATATAAATTTTATAATTAAAGTTAAGTTTGAAAAAATAAATATTGCACAAGTGGACAGTTAAATGTAAAAAAGTGCAAAGTTTCGAGTAAATTACCACCAAATTAGGTTAAACTCTTTTAAAGAAAATTCCATAAAAGGCAGGAATAGGAAAATGAAAAAACTGCTTCCACTATTTATCAGTGCAGCAATTGGCAGCCTGAGTTCGTCAGCTTTTGCTGATACGCTAGCTGAAGTTTATGACCAAGCAAAACAGAACGACCCAACGCTTCTTCGTTCAGCAGCGCAGCGCGATGCCGCTTTTGAAGCAGTAACGTCAAGCCGTAGCTCTTTGTTACCGCAAATTAATCTAACAGCTAACTACGATATTAACCGTGGTGATCGAAGCGATACGAGCAATGACAACAACCAATGGGGTGTTGGCATTGGGTTCAGTCAAGAGCTTTACCAGCGTTCTTCTTGGATCACATTAGATACGGCAGAAAAGACTGCTCGTCAATCTGATTCAGCTTACGCGGCAGAGCAACAAGCTTTGATCCTTCGTGTTGCGACAGCATACTTCGAAGTACTTCGTGCTCAAGATAACCTAGAGTTTGTTCGTGCAGAGAAAGCAGCGGTTGCTCGTCAACTAGAGCAAACTAAGCAACGTTTTGAGGTGGGTCTTTCAGCGATCACCGATGTACATGATGCACAAGCTCAGTACGATGGCGTTTTGGCTGATGAGGTTCTTGCAGAAAACGACCTAACTAACAGCTACGAAGGTCTACGCGAGATTACAGGTCAGGAACACTCTAACCTAAGCATCCTAGATACTGATCGTTTCTCAGCAAGCAAATCTTCTGAATCTGCAGTTGCACTGGTTGAACAAGCAGAACAAAAGAACCTTAGTTTATTGGCTGCACGTATCTCTCAAGACGTAGCAAAAGACAACATCTCTCTAGCTAGCTCTGGTCACCTACCAAGCTTAACGTTAGATGGTAGCTATGGCCTTTCAGAGCAAACTGACAGCTCAAACAGCCTAAACGATTACGATGCAGATAACCTTAACATTGGTTTGAACTTAGTTGTGCCTCTATACACGGGTGGTAACACGACTTCATTGACTAAACAGGCTGAATACAACTACGTAGCGGCAAGTGAAGATCTAGAAGCGACTTACCGTAGCGTTGTAAAAGACGTACGTGCATTCAACAACAACATCAGTGCTTCGATCGGTGCTCTTCGCGCTTACGAACAGTCCGTTGTTTCAGCTCAGTCTGCTCTAGAAGCAACAGAAGCTGGTTTTGATGTGGGTACTCGTACTATCGTTGACGTACTAGATTCGACTCGTCGCTTATACGATGCGAACAAAAACCTTTCAGACGCTCGTTACAACTACATCCTAAGTGTACTTCAGCTTCGTCAAGCGGTTGGCACACTAAGCGAACAAGACATTGTTGATGTAAACGCAGGTCTAAAAGTTGCAAGCAAGTAACTCTGAATTACGTTAGCTACAGCTACAAAAATGCCGCTCATTGAGCGGCATTTTTATTATCTATCGAATATTCTTATTCGACCGCTAAAACTTAGCCTCGGCCACCTTTGATCGCTTTAATGATTTCAGTGGTAGAGCAACCATCTTCAAAGTTAAGTACTTTCACTTCACCACCAGCAGCAATCACTTCCGCACCACCAGCAATATCTTCAGGTTTATAATCACCACCTTTCACAAGAATGCTTGGCAATACCTCAGAGATCAAACGTTGCGGTGTGTCTTCAGAGAATGGTACAACCCAATCAACCGCACCTAAACCCGCTAAGACCGCCATACGACGATCAGTTGGGTTCACCGGACGACCAGGGCCTTTCAAGCGCTTCACGGATTCATCAGTATTTACTGCAACGATCAAACGATCGCCTAATTCAGCAGCATGGTTCATGTAAGAAACATGACCGGCATGCAGAATATCAAAGCAGCCATTGGTCATAACCACTTTCTCGCCTTTCGCACGAGCACGCTTCACCGCTTCAACCAGTGCCGCTTCAGAAATAACGCCGTAGTCTGTGTCTTGGCTGCCATGAATCGCTTCGGCTAACTCAATCGTAGACAGTGTCGATGTTCCAAGTTTACCAACCACCACGCCAGCTGCAGCATTCGCCAATGCACACGCCTCATCTAACGGCTTACCAGCAGCAACAGAAGCTGCCAGTACCGAGATAACCGTATCGCCAGCACCCGTCACGTCATACACTTCTTTCGCTTGAGTAGGCAAATGGAATGGTTCTAAACCTTTGCGAAGTAACGTCATACCGTGCTCACTACGAGTAACGAGTAACGCTTCAAAATCGAACTCTTCGATTAGCGCGAGTCCTTTTTCGATCATTTCTTCTTCAGATTTTACTTTACCAGCAACCAACTCGAACTCAGCCATATTAGGCGTCAGTAGCGTTGCCCCACGGTAGCGTTCAAAATCTGCGCCTTTCGGGTCGATAAACACAGGAACCTTTGCCGCACGTGCTTTTTGGATAAAGCTCTGTACGTGCTCAAGAGCACCTTTCGCGTAATCAGATAGGATTACCGAGCGCACGTTAGGCAGCGCTTGCTCCATACGAGACAATACAAGTTCAGGATCCGTATTCTCAAATTTATCTTCAAAATCAAGGCGAATTAGCTGCTGACCACGGCTCATCACACGCAGTTTAGTAATAGTTGGGTAATCTTCTAACTCAACGAAATCACATTTAACCTTTAGTGCGCCTAAGGTATTTTTTAACACCTCAGCTGGCTCATCTTTACCGGTCAAACCAACGATATGCGCATGACCACCAAGAGAGGCAATATTCATTGCTACGTTGGCAGCACCACCAGGACGCTCTTCGTTATTTTCTACTTTCACAACGGGTACAGGTGCTTCTGGTGAGATACGGCCAGTTGGACCATACCAGTAACGGTCAAGCATGACGTCACCGACAACAAGAACGCCTGATTGGCTGTAGTCAGGTAGAATTGGTTTCATTATGGATCTCCAAAAATCGAATCTGGCTAGAGTCTAGCACACTGATTACAGAGGCTAAACTATAGATAAATGAATAAAAGCCTCTCAAGATATACGCATCAGTCACGACACTATGACTAAGTTATGCTTCCATCCACTGTTTCCATGCTTGGACAACATGTTCTCTTTCTAACTCAAACTTCTCAATCGCCACGTCCGCATCAAGGTTGAGTAGATTACGGTGATGGATTTCATCCCTTAAGGTTGTATAAGCATGGGTTAATGCCATGCCTTGCTGCTCGTCCATAATCCCTTGTGACAACAGGCTTTCAAAGATTCGCACATTGTCACACCAACGAGTAAGCTTTGGCTTCTCATTGCTGTATCGAAGTACTAAATATTGCGCCAAAAATTCGATATCGGTAATACCACCCGCATCTTGTTTTAGCATGAATCGATCGGCTTTTTTGCCGCCTAAATGGCCGCGCATCTTTTCACGCATATCCACAACTGACTTTTTGAGTGTCGCCTCATCACGCGCCAAGCAGAGAACCTCATGGCGAGTTTTGTTAAATGCCGAAGCCAATAAGTCATCGCCATAGATCATCCGAGCGCGAGTCAAAGCTTGATGCTCCCACGTCCACGCATCATTGTGCTGATACTCATCAAAGGCATCGGTTGGACTAACCAACAAACCGGAGGCACCAGAAGGGCGTAAACGCGTATCGACTTCGTACAGAATGCCAGAAGCAGTTCTGGTCGAGAAAATATGAATGATACGCTGTGCCAATCTTAAGTAGAACTGGCGTCCGTCGATCTCTTTTTTACCATCAGTATAGATGTGTACCGGGCAGTCGTGCATGAAGACAATATCGAGATCGGAGTTATAGCCAAGCTCCCAACCGCCGACTTTGCCATAACCGACAACCGCAAAACCACGGCCTTCGCGATCTTTGACATGAGTCGGCTCACCAAACTTAGCCGACACCTGCAACCAAGCTTGGTTAACACCGGCTTCAACAATTGCCTCTGCCAAGTAAGTCAGGTGATCACTCACCTTCATCACAGGTAACGCGCCAGCTATATCAGCCGCTGCAATTCTCAGGATACATGTCTGCTTAAACTGACGCAGACCTTCCATCTGTTGCTCCATATCATCTTCAGGGATACGAGCAAGGTAATCACGTAATTCTGTTTTGTAAGACTCAAGCGGCACCGGGTTATAGAGCTGCTGAGGATCAATAAGCTCATCTAACAAAATTGGGTAGCGACCTAACTGCTCCGAAATCATGGGGCTTGCAGTACATAAGCGAACTAACTGAGTTAACGCGGCAGGGTGTTCATCGAGCAGCTCAAGATAAGTGGTACGCGTAACGATTTTATGCAGTAGATGCAGTACTCGAGATAAACCAAACTCAGCATCCTTAGCGGTGTATAGTGCTTGAAACACTTTAGGCATTAATCGATTGAGGACTTCTCGTCCGCGTGGGCCAAGGGTTTTTTTAGCTAAATCGGCTTTAAACTGAATAATCGTTTTGGCTGCTTCTGGTGGGCTTGCGATAGCAATATCATGCTCCAGTACATGTTCAATCACGTCCGGTTTATGGGCCATATCCCACAGTTCACTAAAGTGACTCGCTATCGGGTTAGCATCATCTTCATCTACGCCAATTAGATCTTCGAACACGGTATGTACATTTTCCATATGAGCTCGAGTTGCCGCAATCAAGCTATCCCAATCGGAAAATTGCATAGCGACAGCGAGTTGCAACTGTTCGAATTCACCATCAGGTAAAGTCTGAGTTTGTTTATCAGCCATTGCTTGTAACAGGTTCTCAAGGCGACGTAAAAACAGGTAAGCCTCACGTAGGTGCCCCACCTCTTCAGCCTCTAGCAGATGAAGCGATTCAATAGCACTTAAGGTTTCGAGTAACCCTCGGCCGCGTAAGCTCGGTTCGCGGCCACCACGAATCAATTGGAAAACTTGAGCGATAAATTCCACTTCGCGAATACCACCAGAACCAAGCTTGATGTTGTTCGAAAGACCACGACGACGTACTTCGCTGCTGATCATCGACTTCATTCGGCGCAGAGATTGAATCGCACTAAAATCAATATAACGGCGGAACACAAAAGGGCGCAGCATTTGGCGAAGTTCTTGATACTCCGGATACATTTCGCTGCCCATCACGCGCGCTTTAACCATAGCGTAGCGTTCCCAATCGCGGCCCTGCTCTTGATAATAGTCTTCAAGTGCGGCATAGCTCATCACAAGTGGTCCACTCTCACCAAACGGGCGCAGGCGCATGTCAACTCGATAACAGAACCCATCAAAGGTTTGCTGATCAAGCGCCTTGATAATACGTTGCCCTAGACGAGTAAAGAACTGCGCATTGGCAATGCTGCGTCTCGCACCTTGGGTTTCGCCATTTTCAGGATAGGTAAAAATCAGGTCGATATCAGAAGAGAAGTTAAGCTCACCACCACCGAGCTTGCCCATACCAATGATCAACATCGGCTGCGCTTCACCTTGTTCATTGCAAGGTGTGCCCCACTCTTTACAACAAATATCGTACTGCCATTGATAGGTCTCAAAGATCATCGCCTCTGCCAACATTGAGAGATGGTTTAGGCTCTGCTCTAGCTCCCATGAACCCATGAAATCACGCCAAGCAATGTAGGTCATTTCTCGATTGCGAAATTGACGCAACACGCGTTGACCGCTCATTTCATCGGTGCAGCCAGAAAGTAATTCAGCCAGTCGTTCTCGGTACCCTTCAGCACGTTCTTCGCATGCCAACATATCAGGCAAGTCACCACATAAAACCGTATCACGCTGCAAACAATCACCAACAAAACAGCTTAAACCAAGTACACGTTTAAGATCTTCAGTCAGTGGCTCAGACCAAGTATTGATGGCTTCACTTTGATGCTCTAATAATTGCTCAAAAGCAGACTGTGAGTGAGTGACGAGTTGAGAAGGCAATGGCATATTTCTTCCTTGTATAAGCTGCGCGACGAACGTTCAGGTTATCGGTTCGAGTCTTCATAAAACTAAAGATAAGTTATACCAAAGTTACGCCAATAAAAAACGCCCACATTAGCAATGTGGGCGTTTTATCGGTTAACTTAGCGAGTTAGGCCTTTCTCTCTAGAAAACAGCCTCTAGCAATAAGGATTTAGAGAACATGACTAAACCTTAAATTGCTTAATCTTACCGTCGAGTTCTTGTGCGTTGCTTTCCATAAGCTGAGAGGTCTCCAACAGCTCACCAACAACCACAACTGAAGCTTCGACAAGCTCACGAACATTGGTCAGGTTGACACTCATCTCTTCTGCAACGCTGCTCTGTTGACCTGCAGCGGTCGCGATCTGGAAGTTCATATCATTAATTTGGTTTACTTGGCTTACGATACCATCAAGCTCAGAGCCTGCATTGGTCACAAGGTCCACACCTTCAGCCGCTTCAACAACACTCTTCTCCATCAGCTCTACCGCAGAATTAGCACTGCTTTGTAAGTGACTGATCATGTCTTGAATCTCGACAGTCGCTTGCTGAGTACGCTGCGCAAGGTTACGAACCTCATCGGCAACAACCGCAAAACCACGACCAGCTTCACCTGCACGCGCCGCTTCAATCGCAGCGTTCAATGCCAATAGGTTTGTCTGCTCTGAAATGCCTTGGATAGTGCCAACCACACTGCCAATTGAGTCAACGCGCTCTTCTACTTGGTTTACCGCTGCTGCAGACGCTGCGATATCTGAAGATAGCTCACTCATCTTAGACACTGACCCTTGAACGAACTTCTGACCAGTAAGAGCTTGGCCTGATGCTTGTTCAGTCAATGAAGAAGCGCTTTGCGCATGCTCAGCTACAGTTTGCACCGTAGAGGTCATCTCACTCATTGCTGTCGCCAGCTGATCGATCTCGTTAAACTCTTCTTGAGCTGACTCTTTGGTTTCAGACATGCTGATGGTCATCACTTCCGTCAAAGCAAACAGCTCATCAGAAGAGGCGACTTGAGTTTTGATCATGTCGTTCAGTTGAACACGAGTTTTTTCAAGCTCACGTGCCACATCGCCGTATTCATCTTTACAGTCCATTTGAATAGGCACTGATAAGTTCTTGTCGGCCATGGTTTTAATGGCGTCATTAAGGTATTGGGTCTGGCGCAGCATAACGCGCGCCGCTGCTAACAGAAGAACCACAAACACAATGATCATCAAGCCTGTTTGCCAAGCCACTTGAACTAGGTAAGTCTCGTAATGCTGCTGCGCAACCTGCGCATTGTTGGTTACAGCAAGCAATGAATCGTAAAACGTACTTGCGTCCCATAGCTGCTTCGAAATGATCAAGATTGTGCTGAATATCATCAACATGACCATTTTTGGAACGAGACGAACGTCAGAGATTATCCTTTCCCACGGCTTGAATGACAGTTTAGTCATTGTCAGTTCTCCATTAATTCTTATATATTGATGGCTTCTATATCCGCGAGGTGGCTATGTCAGTCAAAGTTCGCGATTTATTTTGAGCCTCGTATGAATGTTGAATAATACCAAAGACGCCACCAAGCCGATGAGCTTATTGTCACTGATTCTCTCTTTCTTAGCGTTATTTGTGATCTCAGGCTTATTGTTCGTTCCGATTGATAAAGAATCGAAACAAGTCCTTATCGGCCTCGATTTTATAATCTGTAGTGTTTTTCTTTTTCAGCTCACAATTGATCTATTCAGATCACAAAACAAAAAAGAATACCTCAAAGTACACTGGATCGATTTCCTAGCAAGCATCCCAATGGTCGAGCCTCTTCGTTTCGCTCGCATTTTTCAGATCCTGCGTGTCATTCTTGTTCTTCGTTCGGGCAAGCGTGTTTTCAGAGAGCTATTTCGCAATCGTAAAGAAACCACTCTCGCGTCAATTATATTGCTGCTGGTCATTCTCCTGACCATAGGTGCAGGGACAATACTGCTGCTAGAACACAAAGATCCCAATGCCAACATTACCACTGGCCAAGATGCTTTGTGGTGGGCTTTCGTTACCATCAGTACGGTGGGGTATGGCGATCATTATCCAGTAACAAGTTCAGGGAAGTTAGTTGCCTCTCTGGTGATCATCTGTGGCGTGGGCGTGTTTGGTATGATTTCTGGCTTGATTACTTCTTTGATCACCTCTCCGACTCACCATGAGAATCAACGAGCAGAAACTAAAGAGAAGCATCTTGAAAAGATCATCGAGCAACAACAAAAAATCCTCGAACGACTAGAAAAGCTTGAGCAACAAACAAAAAAATAGGGCCGAGGCCCTATTTTCAAATTCATAATTATCTTGATACAGATATTGAGCTTAGTCTTGCCAGTATGGCTCAACCTCAACACTAATTTGGCGTGTCTGCTCCATCGCATGCAGAATAGATACTTCTTGACGAGCCAACCAACGCTCTAGCTGAAGCTTTTCATCACCTTCCAACTTTTCAGTCAAAGGCTCTAATGTTTTAAGTGCCAGCAAGTCATCAATACCTTGGACCATATCGGCCCATGGCAAGCGGAAGCTGTTTCGCTCCGCGTCATCATACAAACTCGCAAAACCAACGCCAGAATACAGATTACGCATCAAACGGTATTGTTGTTCAATATACGCTTGGCTGGTCATCACTCGCTCTGGTGGGAAAGCTTCCATCAAGTCTGCCCATGTGCGATCGAGTTGCTGCACAGAAAACCATTCGATACCACGACCCATTTGCTCACGCGCTTTCTCATCTAAGAAAGGTTGCCAGCCACGAGACAAGATCCAACGGCTCAGATCTAACAATAAACCGGTGTAACGAGCAGAGCTCAACAAGGTAAGCAGCTCTTCACGATCAGGCAGTTGCTCTTGCATCTCTTTAAGCTCAGCGACTAAGAACTTACGCGCATCCAATTTACGTAGCACGTGGCCTTTATCTTCTAGCAAGTCTTCGAAGTGATCATAGCTTTTCAGCCAATCGAGCTCTTGCTCAAGCCACTTCAACTCTTGACGTAAAATAGCACTTGCGCGTCTTGGAACAATGCCACCATAGATAGTGAAGGTTTGACGAATAAAACTGAGCGAGTGACTGATCTCATGCAACGCTTCAATCGATTGGCGCTCGGTGAAAATCTGCTCGTGATAGTGCCAATGAGCGAGAGCATGCTCTAAAGATTGAATGAAACACGATTCAACGGTATCACTTTTGTCAGTATCAACTAAAGTCAAAGGAGTAACTTCATCTCCTTGATAACCTTGAGCAAGGCGGTAACCCTTAGCAGCTTTACTTAGGTTACCCAAACGCATGCCACCTTGCTCGCAGAATTGACGAGACAGTGTAAATAGCGCATCCGTTTGACCGGATTTAAGTTCTAGTTCAACTTCGCAAATCGGTTCTTGCAGGTCGCCTGATTCAACGAAGCCTTGATCAAATGCGACCTCGACTTGGCTACCATCAGGCATGCCTATCAGCCACTGCTCACGTGTGAAGTTAGTCGAAAACAGAGGAGTCAGTTCAGCTTGCAACGTTTCGATGTCTTTACCTACTGGCCAGATATCCTCTGGGTGCAGGGTTAGCTTAGGTTCGTTGCTGTCGTGTTCTGCATTGTATTCAGGCCTTTGATGCAGGCCAGCAACCACACGACCCGCTGTCTTTACGGTTTGTACAAATACGTCATCAAAGCGTCGAATGCGTAAGCCAGTATCGTGCTTACGTAGCCAGTTGTCAGCGGTGTCAAAGTAGATGTTACCTAGCTCACGACAACTGTGCTGAAGTACTTTAGTTTCAGCAATTTTATTGCGTAAAGTCTCTGAAAATTCAGGAGAAACAAAAAACTTCAGTTCTATCTCGGTTTCCATAGTTATACCTTTCTGTGAAGATAGGGACAGGATATTGCCAATTTGAAAAGTCGGCAAGTCAGAAATATCGCCCTTATGATGATCTAAAACAGTTTTAATGAGAGATTGATTAGGTTAACATGCGCGACTTTGTAGCCATCGCTTAACATTTCACCATGAATATGGTGTATGTTGTTTTAAGGTTATTATTTATTAGGTTGGATGACCATGCCAGTAAATACAATTATGGGGTTATTTGCAAAGTCCCCAATTAAACCTTTGCAGCGTCACGTAGTATGCGTGAACGAATGTTGTTCTCACCTAGTTAATTTCTTTGAAGTTTCTTCAAAAGGTGACTGGGAAAAAGCATCAGAAATTCGAGCTCAAATTTCTCACCTTGAGAAAGAAGCTGACGTACTAAAACGTGAAATTCGCCTTAAACTTCCTCGTGGTTTGTTTATGCCAGTTGATCGCACCGATATGTTGGAGCTATTAACGCAACAAGACAAACTCGCAAACCTAGCGAAAGACATTGCTGGCCGTGTATATGGTCGTCAACTTGTCATTCCTGCTCCTATGCAAGAAAACTTCATCGCTTACGTTAAACGTTGTCTAGATGCAGCGAACCAAGCACAAAACGTAATCAATGAATTAGACGAATTACTTGAGACTGGCTTTAAAGGCCGTGAAGTAACACTCGTTGCCGAAATGATTCATCAATTAGATGTAATTGAAGATGACACGGATGCGATGCAGATCGAATTACGCCAACAACTAATGGCAATTGAAGGCGATCTGAATCCAGTTGATATCATGTTCTTATACAAAATTCTTGAATGGGTTGGTGGTATTGCAGATCAAGCACAGCGTGTAGGCGCTCGTCTTGAAGTAATGCTTTCTCGATCTTAAATCATACGTTAACCATATAACGAAGAGCATTTTTTGAACAAACCACTTATGCGCTGAGTATTTCTCTCGCTGAGCGGTTTTTTGCGTCTAAATTTGCTCCGCTTGTTATCAAACAACTAGGTATTACGATGGATATCCTTGCTAACTACGGCACTGTCCTGATTATTGTTGCAGCAGCTTTCGGTTTCTTGATGGCTATTGGTATTGGTGCAAATGACGTTGCGAACGCAATGGGCACCTCAGTAGGCTCTAAAGCTCTAACCGTTAAACAAGCGATCATTATCGCAATGATCTTTGAATTCGCAGGTGCTTACCTTGCGGGCGGCGAAGTAACAGACACGATCCGTAAAGGTGTTATCGAAACTTCTCTATTTGCTCATCAGCCTGATGTACTTGTGTTCGGCATGATGTCAGCTCTTTTGGCTGCAGGTACATGGCTACTTCTAGCTTCTTACATGGGCTGGCCTGTTTCTACGACTCACTCAATCATCGGTGCAATCATCGGTTTTGCTTGTGTTTCTGTAGGTACTGAAGCCGTAGACTGGAACAGTGTTCAAGGTATTGTGGGTAGTTGGATTATCACACCCGTGATTTCCGGCTTCTTCGCTTACGTCATATTTGTAAGTGCTCAACGACTGATTTTTGATACTGAGAACCCGCTATTTAACGCGAAGCGTTTTGTACCGGTTTACATGTTCATTACAACAATGGTAATTGCACTTGTAACCATCAAAAAAGGTCTTAAGCACGTAGGTCTTCACTTAAGCAATACTGAAGCATGGGTTTGGGCTGCTGGCGTTTCTGCGCTTGTAATGATCGGCGGTTACCTATACATCCAGAAGAAATTTGCTAACCGCGAAGAAGACCACGGCTTTGCAGGTGTTGAAGGCATCTTCTCTGTCCTAATGGTTATTACAGCTTGTGCGATGGCATTTGCTCACGGTTCAAACGACGTTGCAAACGCGATTGGTCCACTGTCTGCTGTTGTATCAACCGTTGAGCACATGGGTGAAATCACAGGTAAAAGTACTATCGCATGGTGGATTCTTCCTCTAGGTGGTTTCGGTATCGTTGTTGGTCTTGCAACAATGGGTCATAAAGTAATGGCAACCGTTGGTACTGGTATTACAGAATTAACACCTAGCCGTGGCTTTGCTGCACAACTTGCAACTGCATGTACTGTTGTACTAGCTTCAGGTACTGGCCTTCCAATCTCTACTACACAAACGCTCGTTGGTGCAGTATTAGGTGTTGGTTTTGCTCGTGGTATCGCAGCACTAAACTTAGGCGTTGTACGTAATATCGTGGCTTCTTGGATTGTGACACTGCCTGCAGGTGCTCTACTTGCTGTTGTGTTCTTCTACGGAATTCAAGCTGCGTTTACTATGTAATCGCGACTGCGTTAGTGAATACTAGCGTCAGAATAGTGTGAGCTTCAGTAACGATATGTAAATGCCATGTCATTATTGACTCAAACGCACAGAAAGGGAGGCTTTGCCTCCCTTCTTTGTTGCACCGCATAAAGAAACTAAATATTATTTGCTGATTGAGGCTGACTCATACGCCTACCCAATTTGAATCGTTAAGGGATTTACTGTGAAAAAACTGATTAGCTTAGTTTTGTTCGCAATGCTTGCGGCTCCAGCTGCCTTTGCACAAGACCGTTATATTGCTGACAAACTATTTACTTATATGCATTCTGGCCCAAACAACACCTTCCGTATCATAGGTAGTGTTGATGCTGGTGAAAAGATTACATACCTACAAACTAACAAGAGTACAGGTTACACCCAAATTCAAGACAACCGTGGCCGTAAGGGTTGGGTTGAAAGCAAGTTTGTAAGCACAAAAGAAAGCATGGCACTGCGTATGCCTAAGCTAGAGAAAGAGCTGACAGAAGTTAAAGGCAAGCTAGCGAACGCTCGTCAGAGTGCTGACAGCGAAAAAGCTGGCCTAGCAAGCTCTCTAGATTCTCGTAACAAGCAGATTGCTGAACTAGAACAGAACTACAGTGAAATTAGCCAGCAGCTGACGAGCTCTCAAACAGAGAACCGTGAACTACGTGCTAAGCTAGACACTCAAAAAGACGACCTACTATTAAAGTACTTCATGTACGGTGGTGGTGTTGCGGGTATTGGTCTACTTCTTGGCCTTGTTCTGCCACACATCATGCCTCGTCGCAGAAAGTCACCAAACGGTTGGGCGTAGACTTAACGCTTGTATCAGGTACAGTAAATTCAGTATCGAATATCAAAAAGGAGCACCTAGGTGCTCCTTTTTATTTGTCTGTTATCTAGATGCCTGTAGAACTCATTAGGGCGTGTTGATCTTTCGAGCTGATTTTTGCAGCGAGTTGCTGGGTATTTATACAAGGCAGAGGCTTTGATGTGTAGCTAGCCTACATGAGAAGCCGATAACGTAGTAGAAATGACCAGCAAACGCTGCCCGAAGGGTTCGGCTAAAAGCGTTTTACTCTTTGTTGAGGGAGATTTGCTTAGAATGACTAGGTTACTTCCCCCTCGCCGCGATTAAAACGCTTTTATCTCGAACAAAATTTAACCACGAAAGGTCAACACGCCCTAGCCTTTCCACTCGTACAGAGCGGGGATTTCTATCTTCTGCTGATTGAACTCTATAATTACCGATTGCGGCTTAATCTCAAGTAATTGAATGTCTTGCCCAATCCAATCTCCTTGCGCCACTTCTTGCCCGTTCACTTTTACCCAACGCTTAGTTTCGCTGCTTGAATACATATGAGTTTGTAGATCTAACTTAGGCAATACGCCAGATAAGCTGTTGGTATGCGTTTCCAACTCAATGACCTGTGAGCCTCTTTGCCCTGCCGGTCTAGAGTCCATCGGCTCAGGAGTGCTTTGTTGGTCCCCCATGATAGATTCAAGCTTCAATGCCAAATCGGGTGGCAACTCACTGAGGTCTAGCCCTTGCAGCAGATCACTGTCCGATTGTAAGTCACTATTTGATGGTTGATCTCTCGTTTCATCACTCGCGCTTGACTGAACGGTTGGTTGAACAGGTGACGACTCAGAGCTTGCTGCCATTTGGGTGTTGTTATCAGCACTCGCTACGATCACTGCTGAACCACCAGCGGTATTTGCACTATTAGCGCCTGAATCAATCTGTGCATACATTTCTTGGCGTGGCAGTGCTTTCAACGGCTGGCTTGCTGGTGCTGGACGAACGGCAAACAGTGCATCTACTTCCTCAGGCACTGCATCCATGCTTGCTATATCAGCATCAGCAATTTCAGGCTCAACGTTTGATTGAGTCGTTGACTCTGGCAGAGTTACCTTAGTTGTTTTGCTCGCGGCTTCTTGTTGTTGGCTATACGATTGATAAGTCAAAACTCCCCCCACTAACAAAGAAGGAACCAAGATTAAGATTAGCCCCATCGCTAGGGATGAACCTCGTTTGTTGTTCATCCCTTTTGTAGAATTAGGAACATGATGATTCTGATAGCCTTTGAAGCTTGGTTTGCTAAGAGAGTGCTGATTAATAGAAGACTGATGGTGAGACGACTGTTTAAGATCATGCATAATACGTGACATTAGCTTTCGCCCCCTTCTAGTGACATCAACTTAGGCGAATCGAGTTGAGCTAATCTCTGCAATCTTGCTAAGGTGCGCTTACCTGCGATGCCATCAACAGACATACCCTGCCAGGTTTGAAACGCTTCGATTTTCATTTTTAACTCATAATCAAATACGTCACTGCCAGACACACCCTCTCCCAACACCTCAGACAGTAACAAATCAAGTAGAGCAACCGCTTCACCTTGATAACCCTCTTTCAGCGTCTCTCGCAACGGCTGTTTCCAAATAGCGACATAATCGCCTTGCCAGATTTGCTCTAAGGACTGTTTCGGCATCACCAATAGCTTTTCATTAACCAGCAATTCGACAGAATCTTCAGATACGCCATACAGCACAGCAAACACTGATTTTTTCTCTATGTCGAGATTAAGTACCACAGGCACGCCTAGCTGTAGCAATGTATCCAAATTGGCCTGCTGCTGCTCGCACACAAAGACACTTTGTGGCTCACTTAAGCACAAGCCATCACGCAGTGAAGATTGATATCCCCAGAGCGTGTACAAATCCTTGATCGCAAGAGAGCGATTGGTGCCCTGCATTAAGTGTTGTTGGATGTGGTATGGCAACTCAAACTTAGTCGTCTTTGGCTCAACAGCCACCATAGGGGCATCAGCCACCAATGAACGCTGAGTGCGCGCAGCCACTTCAGTTCTAACTTCATTTGCAGTATCCGCAGGCAACCACGAATTTATATAGGTTGGAGCGAAGTTAAAGGTCGCAACCGCAAGACCGACGCTTAACGTTGCAATCCCAGCGTACTGGAATATCTTGGACGCGACATGCGAAGTTCGAGGTTTCTCGACGTGATACACATCAGCCTGAAAGGACATAACCTGCTGGCAGGCTCGGTTAACCGTTTCATTGCTCGGTAACTGCTCGCCATCATGAAAAGCTAACTGCAGCGCTTTATCACACACCAAGTTAATGAGCCTTGGAATACCATGAGTATATTGAGCGATCAGCTTGATTGAACGGTTCGAAAACAACATCTGCTCTCCACCCGCCGTCTCCAAACGAAATGCGATGTACTTGCCCGTTTCTTCTGTATTAAGAGGCAGTAAGTGATAGCGACCAGTGATGCGCTGAGCGAGTTGACGCAGTTGTGTAGTCTGCAAGTGCTGTTGTAGTTCAGGTTGGCCAACCAACAGTACTTTTAACAACTTACGACTGTCGGTTTCCAAGTTTGTTAAAAGGCGTAGCTGCTCCAATACATCAGCTGCGAGATGTTGGGCTTCATCGATCACCAATAAGGTTTGAATGCCTTCGGCATGGCTATCCAGCAGAAAATGATGAATAGCTTGGCTCAGCTGCTTGAGCGATGCTTGCTCAGGGTAATCGACCTCAAACTCATCGCAGATAGCTTCGAGTAAATCCGTATTGGAAAACGTAGGGTTAAGTATAAGGCCAGCCTGAGTATGGCTATCCAGTGAAGACAACATCGCCTTAGCAACCGTTGTTTTCCCCGTACCAACCTCACCAGTAAGCATCGCAAAGCCCCCACCCTCGCCTAAACCGGCTTGTAGGTTCTGCATCGCTTCTTGGTGGCGCTGACTCAAAAACAAGTAGCGAGAATTTGGTACAATCGAAAATGGCATCTCAACGAAGCCAAAATATTCCTTATACATGTGCTGCCCTATAATTACGATTAATGGAAAGTACCATTGCTTGCTGTAAAGTCCAGCAGTGATAAAACATTTCGAGGTGATAAGTTGCAAATATACGATAGCCTACCAAAAGAGAATGGGCTACAGCGCTTTCTAGTCGGTGGGGCAGTGCGCGATAAGCTACTCAACATTGATAGCTATGATAGAGATTGGGTCGTGGTCGGCAGTACCCCTCAAGAGATGGAAAGCCTTGGCTTCACTGCGGTGGGGAAAGACTTCCCTGTATTCTTGCATCCAAAAACCAAGGAAGAGCACGCACTAGCTCGCACCGAGAGAAAATCAGGCTCTGGCTATACAGGCTTCGAATGTTACTTCGCTCCAGACGTGAGTTTGGAAGAAGATCTGATGCGCCGCGATCTAACGATCAACGCCATCGCACAAGATGACGAAGGCAATCTTCACGATCCTTACCACGGCCAACAAGATCTCTCAGATCGTATTCTTAGACATGTCTCTGATGCCTTTGTTGAAGATCCACTGCGTGTGCTGCGTGTGGCTCGCTTCGCCGCCAAACTTCATCACCTCGGTTTTAGCGTTGCACCTGAAACTATGAGCATGATGGCTACAATCGTTGAATCAGGAGAACTTGCTCATCTTACTGCCGAACGAGTTTGGCAAGAGTGGCACAAGTCTCTTAGTACACCGCACCCTGAAATCTTCCTTTCTGTATTAAAAGAGTGCGGTGCATTAACCGTTGTTTTGCCCGAGATTAACGCCCTATTTGGCGTCCCTCAACCCGAGAAATGGCACCCAGAAATCGACACGGGCATTCATACTCTAATGGTTGCTCAGCAAGCTGCGCTATTAAGCTCATCACTGCCGGTGCGTTTTGCCGCTCAAGTGCATGACTTAGGCAAAGGTGTCACGCCAGAGAGTGAGTGGCCAAGCCACAAAATGCATTGCCACACAGGTGTTAAGATCATTAAGAAACTGTGTGAGCGAGTAAGAGTGCCTAATGAGTTTCGCGACTTGGCGCTACTGGTGTGTGAGCAGCACTCAAACATTCATCGTGCAGGTGAACTAAAGCCAACCACCTTTCTTAAGGTTCTCAACAAATTCGATGTTTGGCGTAAACCAGATAGGCTCAACGACATTCTACTTTGCTGCCAAGCCGATCACGCTGGTCGCAAAGGATTAGAAGATCAGCCATATCCTCAAAAAGCGCGTTTTGAAGTCGCTTACCAAGCAGCTCTTCAAGTCGAAGTGAAAGCAATCATTGCCGATGGCTTCAAAGGCAAAGACATTCGAGAAGAGCAAGAAAAACGCAGAGCTGCCGCAATTGAGAGCGCCTTAGCAGAACTCGCGACTAGTTAATTGTTACCGCGCTAACTAAAACACATAAAAAAACCCGCGACTAAGCGGGTTTTTCGTTTCAACCTGTCGTGTGCTAGATAAGCACTTTCTACTGCATCATTAAGAAGGCAAACAGGCCACAACCTAAAATCAGGCGGTAGATAACGAATGGTGTCATACCCATACGAGAGATAAGCTTCAAGAAGAAGTGGATACAGATATAAGCACTAATGAAAGAAACCACGATACCCGTTAGCAAAGTACCAACATGGATTGGGTCACCGCTAGTCACTAACTTCAGACCCAAGTAACCACCAGCCAGAGTGATGATTGGGATAGACATCAAGAAAGAGAATCGAGCTGCGGCTTCACGAGTAAAGCCAAGGTACAGTGCTGCGGTAATGGTTGCGCCAGAACGAGACGTACCCGGGATGATCGCCATTGCTTGAGCAAGACCAATAAATAGTGCCTTTTTCCAACCCGCTTGGTACTCATCATCACGTAGGCTTGAGTTTTTATCCACCCACCATAGCAACAGACCAAAGATAATTGTGGTTGTCGCAATCACCCACGCACTACGTAGGTAAAGCTCAACAATATCCTTCATCAACAAACCAAAGATACACGCAGGAATCGTCGCGAGAATAATCATCCACGCTAACTTCGCTTCTTTACTGCGATCCCCTTTAAACACTGAACCAAAGAATGCGCTCAATAGAGATACCACTTCTTTACGGAAATAGATAACCACGGCAGCCAACGTACCGACGTGAACAGCAACATCAAATGCCAAGCCTTGATCTTCCCAACCTAAAACAGCAGAAGGAAGGATTAGGTGTGCAGAACTGGAAATAGGTAAAAACTCAGTAAAGCCTTGCACCAACGCCAATATAAACGCTTCAAAATAACTCATTACTTACCTTAAAAATTATAGTTTTATATCTACGACAGAGAGCGAATCTAATTGCTGCATCTTCTGCCATATTTCACTAACGGTTCTTCCGTCTTGCGGGATCACTCTCGCAGGACAAAGATCATAAAGCGGTTGTGTTACAAAAGGATATTTATAGATATCACTGCGTGGTAGTTCTGGATCGCTATCAGAAACCATCTCTCCAAACAGCACAATATCAAGATCGAGCTTTCGATCTTGTAGTTTGTGCGCATCTTGAGAGCGACCCCATTTAAACTCAATTTTACGCAACTGCTGTGAAAAATCAGTCAATGGGAGTGACGTGTCGAGCTCTATCACAAAGTTATAAAACGGATGGCTATTAAAACCCACAGGCTCACAGTGATAGATTTTAGAGCATTTAAGGTTAGTTCCTAACGATTGAAGCTCTGTCCATGCCACCCTTGCATGCTTGTCGCGGTCTATGTTCGTGCCAACACCAACATAGGCTACTGTCATGCTTGACCTCGTTCGATGATCACGCCAACGGCTTTTGCTTGAGGCACAGCGCCAGGTTTAGCCAAGCGGATTTTAATCCAAGGCACAGAGAATTGAGTCATGATCAATTCAGCGACTTCTTCAGCCACACGCTCCACCAACAAAAATCGGCCATTCGCAATGTGGTCAAGCACGGCTGTACTCACTGTCGAGTAATCCAAAGCATCAACCACATCATCACTCTTACCAGCTGGACGGTTGTCATGAGCCATCTCAATATCAAGCACAAGTTTTTGTTTGATCTCTTGTTCCCAATCGTAAACACCGATCGTTGTAATTACTTCTAACTGTTCAATGAAAACTTTATCCAGTGCCATGACTTGTCCTTTTAGAGGTCGGATACCCATATTGGGGAAAAAAACGTATTATTTGCGTAATTCGAGATATGATATCAATTACTCTTGGATTGAGCATTATTTTCCCATCGTTAGGCTTATAACCGTTTAAGGAAAGACATGACCCCATTGGCACTAATCATGATCATTGCAGCCTATTTGTTAGGTTCAATCTCTAGTGCGGTCTTGATATGCCGAGTCTTAAGACTTCCTGATCCTAGAACGGTGGGCTCCAATAACCCGGGAGCCACCAATGTACTGCGCGTTGGTGGTAAAGGCGCAGCAGCAGCCGTCCTCCTGTGTGACATGCTTAAAGGCACCATCCCCGTCTGGCTTGGCTATTACCTCAAAATCGATCCCATAATATTAGGGGTTGTCGCAATTGCGGCGTGTCTTGGTCATATGTATCCGATTTTCTTCCACTTTAAAGGAGGTAAAGGCGTCGCAACCGCGCTCGGAGCTATCGCCCCAATCGGATTCGATCTAACAGGCATGATTATGGCGACATGGTTAGTGGTCGCATTTTTGTTTCGTTACTCTTCTTTGGCGGCACTGGTCACCGTGCTACTTGCGCCTTTCTACGCTTGGTTAGTCAAACCTCAATACACACTGCCTGTGGCCATGTTGTGCTGTTTGATTGTGCTACGTCACCATCAGAATATTCGACGCCTACTCGATGGCAGCGAACCAAAACTCGGACAAAAAAAATCGGCTTAAACTGTCGCGTCTAAGCCGAATCATAATATTCCGTATTTTAAAGCTTACAGCAGATGTTTATCTAAAAACGTCTTCAACATTGTGTTCACAAACTCTGGTTGCTCTAGCGAGCTAATATGACCTGCACCAGGAATCACCACTAATTCACTGCCCGTAATACAATCGTGCATTAAGTATGACTCAAGTACCGGACGCGGCTTGTCTTCTTGACCTACAGCAATCAAAACAGGCAGTGCGAAGTTCTCTACCGATTCAATCATATCGCGACGCCCAAACACCATTCGACCAATTCGTGCTACTTCTTCCGCGTTTTCGCCTTCAAGAGCTGATAACTGCTGAGTAAAACCTTCCACTAAAGCTGGTGTGTTGGTTTGAGCATCATTAGCAAAGAACAGTGGAACAACCGCTTCAACAATCGGTTGAGGAACCATCTTAGTTTGAGTGATGGTATCTAGCATATTGAAGTATTTAGCGTGCGCGACTTCTGGCTCTAAGCCCACGAAGGTATCCATCAGTACCAAAGACTTGATACGTGCAGGTGCAAGTTCCGCTAACTCAGTACCCCACATACCGCCAACCGATAAGCCAACCACTGAAAATTCTTCAATGTCTAAATGATCAAGCAGAGCCAAAACGTGCTGAGCGTAATCTTTCAGGTTACGCATTGAAGTTGGTGCAGCTTGAGACTCACCATGAGCCCAAAGCTCTGGAACAATACAGCGATATTGAGCTTTTAGAGCTTCGATCTGCGGCTTCCACATTGCACTATCCCAAAGGTAGCTGTGGCCTAGTACAACAACAGGGCCTTGACCTTCATCTAGGTACGCCATCGATTGACTTTCTACTGTGAACTTGTTCATTTTCTTCCCTAATATCTATCAGCAATTATTTATCGACATACAGTCGGTAAGCTAGGATATAAAAACGGCCGCACTCGGCGACCGTTTATCGAAACATTTTGATGTATTACGCAATTGGCTCTAATTGGTCAATTGGCCAACGTGGTGTGGCATGAACAGACAAATCAGCCGTTTCGCCATTCTTCAGGCGTTGCATGCCCGCATAAGCGATCATCGCACCGTTATCGGTACAGAACTCAGTGCGTGGGTAATACACCTCACCACCGATTTTCTTAGCAAGAGCCTCAAGCTCTACGCGCAGTTGTTTGTTGGCACTTACACCGCCTGCAATCACTATACGTTTCATGCCAGTTTCTACCAAAGCACGCTTACACTTAATGACTAAGGTTGCACAAACAGCTTCTTGGAACGCGTAGGCGATATCAGCACGAGTCTGGTCATCATTCTCGTTATCACGAATAGTATTCGCTGCGAACGTCTTAAGGCCAGAAAAGCTCATATCCAGACCCGGACGATCAGTCATAGGGCGCGGGAACTTAAAACGACCCGGAGTGCCTTTTTCCGCCAAGCGAGATAGCAGTGGACCACCAGGGTAATCTAAGCCCATCAGTTTCGCGGTTTTATCAAACGCTTCACCTGCCGCATCATCAATAGATTCACCCAGGATTCGGTATTCACCGATGCCTTTCACTTCTACCATCATAGTGTGACCACCAGAAACGAGCAGAGCCACAAATGGGAATGGTGGGGGGTTATCTTCTAGCATTGGCGCAAGAAGGTGACCTTCCATATGGTGAACAGGCACAGCAGGCACGCCCCACGCGTAAGCAATGCTTCGGCCAATTGTTGCACCTACAAGCAGTGCGCCAACCAAGCCAGGGCCAGCTGTGTAAGCCACACCATCAATATCTTTCGACGTTAGGTTTGCTTCTGCTAATGCCGCTTTAATAAGAGGAATTGTTTTTTTCACGTGGTCACGCGAAGCTAGCTCAGGCACCACACCACCGTAATCGGCGTGCAGCTTTACTTGGCTATATAATTGATGAGAAAGCAGCCCTTGCTCATCATCATAAATCGCGATTCCTGTTTCATCACAAGAGGTTTCAATACCAATAATGCGCATAATTTTCTCGGCACGCTTTCGTCTAAAATGGGAAATTAGCGCAATATTACCCTGCCTAAGCTCTTCAAACAAATATTGTACAGACTATAATCGACAAAGTGCTTTACAAAGCCACTGTGATCGGATTAAAATTCCGCACCATTTTTGATCAAGCTGGTTAATGGCCAAACGCAAATAGAGAGTTAGCTCAATGGGTAACTTCTCTGATTTGGTACTGAGTAGTCAGCGATAATGAATAACCCCTGAGGTGAAAGGCATATGCCAATAGTTAAAGTACGTGAAAACGAACCGTTCGACGTTGCACTACGTCGTTTCAAGCGCTCTTGTGAAAAAGCAGGTATCCTTTCTGAAGTTCGCCGTCGCGAGCACTACGAAAAGCCAACTACAGTTCGCAAACGCGCTAAAGCAGCAGCTCAAAAGCGTCACGCTAAGAAGCTAGCTCGCGAAAACGCACGTCGCGTTCGCCTGTACTAATAACTTAATCCATAAGGACTGAGTTATGGCTCTTATTGAACAACTCAAAGAAGAGCAAAAATTAGCGATGAAAGCCAAGGACAAACCGCGCCTTGGCACTATCCGCTTAGCTCTTTCAGCAATTAAGCAACGTGAAGTTGACGAACGGATCACTCTGAACGACGACGACATTCTTGCTGTATTAGTTAAAATGGTTAAGCAACGTCGCGATTCTGTTGCTCAATATGAATCGGCAAATCGTCAAGATCTTGCTGACGTGGAAAAAGCAGAAATTACGGTACTTGAAGGCTTTATGCCTCAACCGCTAACTGATGAAGAAGTTATTGCACTACTTGATAGCGCAATCGCCGAAGCTCAACCTGCGGGCATGCAAGACATGGGTAAAGTAATGGCTATCTTGAAACCACAAATTCAAGGGCGTGCAGATATGGGTAAAGTTAGTGGTTTAGTTCGTTCTAAACTCGCTTAATCCCAAATCAAATTGCAACAAGCCGTGCAATCCTTCGGAACGCACGGCTTGTTTGTATCTGTAACCTATTCAAACTATTATTATCCACACTTTCAGTTAGTGCATTTTTCTAAGGTTTTATGGCAGGACACATCCCGCGTAGTTTCATCGATGATCTCCTAGCGCGTCTCGACATTGTCGACATTGTGGACGCACGCGTGAAACTTAAGAAAAAAGGCAAAAACTATGGTGCTTGTTGCCCATTCCACAACGAAAAGACCCCTTCTTTTAGCGTAAGCCAAGAAAAACAGTTTTATCACTGCTTTGGTTGTGGCGTACACGGTAATGCTATCGACTTCATTATGGAGTTCGAACGTCTCGATTTTGTCGAAGCCATTGAAGAGCTTGCCTCTTTCTTAGGGCTTGATGTTCCTAGAGAACAGCGCAGCGGCGAGATATCAACAACACCAAGAGCCAACAGCGAACAAAAACGTAACCTCTACGACTTGATGGGCGGCATCAGTAATTTTTACCGTTCTCAACTGAAAATATCAGCCAACAAGCCTGCGATTGATTATCTGAAGAATCGCGGTCTTTCTGGTGAAATCGTCCAGAAGTTTGGCATTGGTTATGTGGCCGATGAGTGGGACTTAGTTCGCAAGAACTTTGGCCAACAGAAAGAAGCCCAAGACATGCTCGTGACTGGCGGTATGTTAATCGAGAACGATAAAGGCAACCGATACGACCGATTCCGTGGACGTGTCATGTTCCCGATTCGCGATCGTCGTGGCCGTGTGATTGGTTTTGGTGGTCGTGTACTAGAAGACGGCACACCAAAATATCTGAACTCGCCGGAAACGCCTATCTTTCATAAAGGTAAAGAGCTTTACGGCCTTTATGAAGTGTTACAAGCCTACCGTGAACCGCCGCAAATACTCGTGGTTGAAGGTTACATGGATGTCGTGGCACTAGCGCAATATGGTGTCGACTACTCAGTAGCATCACTGGGCACCTCGACAACTGGCGACCACGTTCAAATGTTGTTCCGTCAAACCAGCACCGTGGTTTGTTGCTACGATGGTGACCGAGCAGGTAAAGAAGCCGCATGGCGCGCACTAGAAAACGCGCTTGAGTACCTAAAAACCGGCAACACGCTTAAGTTTCTGTTCTTGCCAGACGGTGAAGACCCAGACAGCTATATTAGAGAACATGGTAAGGCCGCTTTCGAACAGCTTGTTCAAAATGCGACACCACTTTCGACCTATTTGTTCGATAACCTGATTGAAATACACAAGTTAAACTTGGGAACAACCGAAGGGAAGTCAGCACTGCGTGCACACGCTAGCGCCTTGATTAACAAGATTCCTGATAGTTACTTCCAAGAACTGCTCGAAAAACTGCTCGATGAGCGGACTGGATTTGATAACCAATTGCGACGAGCGCGTGTTCACACACAGAACCCGACACCTCAACCGCATAAAGAGCTAAAGCGCACTCCAATGCGTGAAGTTATCGCTTTGCTTATCCAAAATCCGAGCTATGCTGATATGGTACCGGATTTATCAAGTGTCAAAGGCTTACAGCTGCCTGGACTAAGTTTATTCGTCGAAGTACTTGATAAATGCCACGCGCATCCCCATATCAACACAGGCCAATTATTAGAGCATTGGCGACACAATAAACATGAGGCTCTTCTGTCTCGTCTCGCGAGCTGGGAAATCCCCCTCGACGAAGACAATCAAGAAGACATATTTTTAGACTCATTGGACAACATACTTGCCCAGTGCGTTGAAAAACAAATTGAAAACCTGCAGGCCAAAGCAAGAAGCGTCGGTTTATCAGCCGAAGAAAAAAGGGAGCTACTAGCTTTAATGCTAGATCTAAAAGCGTAACCCTGTTTGATTAGTCAGCATTTAATAAATTTGTTAACATAATTGGTTTGCATTTGAGAATGCAACGTCCTTCACCAGACCTGAAGTTGGATATCATCTATGGATCAAAATCCGCAGTCACAGCTTAAATTACTTGTTATTAAAGGCAAGGAACAAGGCTATCTGACCTACGCCGAAGTAAACGACCACCTACCTGCAGAAATCGTGGATTCTGAACAGGTAGAAGACATCATTCAAATGATCAACGACATGGGTATCAAGGTAGTTGAAACTGCACCTGATGCTGATGATCTAGCACTTAATGATGACGATGCCAATATAGATGAAGATGCAGCCGAAGCTGCAGCTGCTGCGCTTTCAAGCGTAGAAAGCGAGATTGGCCGTACAACTGACCCAGTTCGCATGTACATGCGTGAAATGGGTACGGTTGAACTACTGACTCGTGAAGGCGAAATCGACATTGCGAAACGTATTGAAGATGGTATCAATACTGTTCAACTATCGGTTGCTGAGTACCCTGGCACTATTCCATACATCTTGGAACAGTTTGACCGCGTACAAGCAGAAGAGATTCGCTTAACAGACCTAATCAATGGCTTTGTTGACCCTGACGACGATGGCACAGCTGCGCCAACGGCGACTCACATCGGTTCAGAACTTGCTGAAACTGATCTGGAAGACGAAGACAAAGAAGACGCTGAAGACGACGAGGAAGAGGAAGAAGAAGATACAGGTATCGATCCTGAGCTTGCTCTTGAGAAGTTCACAGCGCTTCGTACTAGCTACCAGAACCGTCAGCTAGCGATCAACGAGTACGGCCATGAAAGCCCGAAAGCAACGCTTGCAACGACAATGATGCAAGACGTATTCAAAGAGTTCCGTCTAACACCAAAACAGTTTGATTACCTAGTAAACGAACTGCGTAACTCTATGGATCGTGTACGTACTCAAGAACGCCTAATCATGCGTCAAACGGTTGAGTACGGCAAAATGCCGAAGAAATCTTTCATTGCTCTATTTACTGGCAACGAATCTAGCGAAGCATGGTTGGATGAAGTTCTTGCTTCAGACAAGCCATACGCAGAAAAGATCAAACGTAACGAGCACGACATCCGTCGCTCTATCCAAAAACTGGATATGATCGAACGTGAAACGTCTCTTACTGTTCAAAGCATCAAAGATATCAGCCGTCGCATGTCTATCGGTGAAGCGAAAGCTCGTCGTGCGAAGAAAGAGATGGTTGAAGCGAACTTACGTCTAGTAATCTCGATTGCTAAGAAGTACACAAACCGCGGTCTACAATTCCTGGATCTAATCCAAGAAGGTAACATCGGCCTGATGAAAGCCGTAGATAAGTTTGAATACCGTCGTGGTTACAAGTTCTCTACTTACGCTACTTGGTGGATCCGTCAAGCAATCACTCGTTCGATTGCCGACCAAGCTCGTACTATCCGTATTCCGGTTCACATGATCGAAACGATCAACAAACTAAACCGTATCTCTCGTCAAATGCTGCAAGAGATGGGTCGTGAGCCACTTCCGGAAGAGCTGGCTGAGCGCATGCAAATGCCTGAAGACAAGATCCGTAAAGTACTGAAAATCGCTAAAGAGCCAATCTCAATGGAGACACCAATCGGTGACGACGAAGATTCGCATCTAGGTGATTTCATCGAGGATACAACGCTAGAGCTACCTTTAGACTCAGCAACGGCAACAAGCCTGCGCGGTGCTACTAAAGACGTTCTTGCTGGCCTAACACCTCGTGAAGCTAAAGTACTGCGTATGCGTTTCGGTATCGACATGAACACTGACCACACTCTTGAAGAGGTTGGTAAGCAGTTCGACGTAACTCGTGAGCGTATCCGTCAGATCGAAGCAAAAGCACTACGTAAACTTCGTCACCCAAGCCGCTCAGAAACTCTGCGTAGCTTCCTAGACGAGTAATCACGCGCTTTAGTGTGGTTAGCTTTTAAGCATAAATAAGAAAAGGTGAGCGTTGGCTCACCTTTTTTTTACCTATGTGATTTAAGTGGCTAAGATGTAAGCGGAATTGCCCCTTATAGTGTCTAGACACCACTGAATGCTTCCCCTATAATCTATGCCCTACGGCCCCTTAGCTCAGTGGTTAGAGCGCACGACTCATAATCGTTCGGTCCCCAGTTCAAATCTGGGAGGGGCCACCAAATTCCGATAAGGCTCATGAAGAAATTCATGGGCCTTTATCTTTTCTAGTCCTTTCCATATCCGGTCTTCGATTACTTCCTGTAAGCACCATTCCATTAGCACCACTGAAACACTCCACCTAATCACCACAGAACCCGTAAACCTATCTCAGGCTGATATCGACCATCAGTAAGTTCTCTCATCTGTACTGCATGATTCAGAGCATATACATACCACTCAACACCAGAGTAGAACCCCAGAAAAACTTCCCAGCTAAACCAACAAAAATATAACCAACATCCGTTCCCTTAGGTTCAAGTTATTAATATATAAATGGATTAGTAATCAGCGAGAAATAACACTCGATAGTGCCATGAGTATCAGTCACCAATGGCTAGGACAGATGAAGAAAGGAAACAATGAGACCAATTACCGCTGAATGGTAATTGGTCTTATATCTTTAAACAGCATTCAATCAGTCAGCAATCAGGGATGATGACCGAGTAATTTAGACAGTCTCAGTCGTACTTCTTTGTCTAAATCCTTTGCTTCTTTCAGCGGAATGGACAACGTTTTCGCAATATAGTCATGATGATCCCGACCATGTTTATCCCCGCAACCACCGGTGGATTGACTCCCATTTGTTGAGCGTAATAGTGACAAGCAAAAAACTTACGTTCACCATGAGATCGGTACGCCGGATCGATAGTTTTGTGCTCTCGCCAAGCTCGGCTTTGAAACGCTTTAAAACTTTCATGTTTGGGCACCGCATTATCATGTCCCGTCTTACGTTGTAGTCGTTGCCCCCTTTCGAGCACATCAACCTGTGCTTGCCTTTCTACTGGAATGACCCGCGCTTGGCCACCTTTCGTACCTCGCGAGAGAGTAATGTGCCCCGTTTGAAGATATTCCTCCAAGGCTTTAGCGCAATCCAGTAATGACCCTTCTCGAAACCGAGCACCAAATTCGCGCCCAATACCGCCCACCACTGCGACCGCCTCACTTGCCTTCGTCGTGATGAAAGTATGTTGCTGTGCAGTGATGGAATTATCTTTCGTCGCTATGTCGTTTTTGGGCGGAAAATCTAGATCCCGGGTAGCTCTAACTATCAAGCTTTTATCTCCTCTTGCCTGTGCCAAGCAGACGTTAACGTGCGATAGATAGTCGCGAGCAGAACTTGCGCTAAACCCTTCCTCCGTTTCAAACCGTTCTCTCAAGTACTCGCCATATTGCTCAATATGATGTCTCTCTATTTGATTGAGACGCTTTACCTGCGTTTCAGTTTTCAAGAATTGAGCCAGATCTCGACACGCCGACGATCGAGCTTCATGTGTGTTATTTTTCATCCCACCGAGTTGCTCAAGGGATGCATTCACCAAGGCTTTATCTATCTGCCTCGCCTTTAATCCAAAGTTGGGTTTCCTAAAATCTCGCGCTCCGTTTGGAAGATGACCATCGTAGAGTTTTGCCATCTTAAGCTCCTGAATGTGTGTTCATAGTGTGTTATGCGCAGAAGAATTTTACTTCTGTATCGATAAATGAATACGCCTCTTTGGGCGATGTGCTTCTCCATCGCGGAGTCTGCTGGGCGTGTTGCATCCTCTGTCTCTAGGTAGCACTGTTGGCATCAGCGTGCGGCATCTTGCAGCCTCTATCTAGTCATCACTATGGGTTGAACTTTTCCTGATATCGCAGTACCTGAAATTCACTTGGGTTACATTGGAGATAGAACGCCAAACCAACGTTGCTTCTATCCGTACCAAGTCGTTCGCATTCCGGAAATCACGAAATCATTGTATGGCGGGTTTTCGGGTTGTGCGCAAAGCGTCACTTCCGAAAACTTCGACGGTAAGACTATGAAGAAACAAGCTCTCACTGTGTTTATAGCCTGAGTCTGCTCTTCGTCTAATTTCTTTCTAAATTAGACGAAGTAATGCGAGTGTGTGCGTTAGTGATTCACATCGCCTGCTCTTTGCGTACACTCTTTCGAGTGTACTGAGCAGGCAAATGAGGAATCGCCACATTTTGTGGGTGAGTGTGTTTGAGTCCCACTCTTAATTTGAGTCGCCTAATGAGTCGTTTGACGTTGATGCCTTGTGGCGTTTGATAAGCACTTTCGCGCTATCTTGAAAGGTATAGGGCATATTGCGAATCTCCCATTACGCTGTGATGTTTTTTCTTCGATTCAACATCTCACTCTAGCTATCTGCTCTTTTTTCTGGTGATTGGGGCTGGCGATACTCAGATTTGTTCATGATCGTATTATGCAGGAATGAACCGAAATCAATGCTCGCAGATAGGAAATGAAAAACGCACTCACCGACTAGGGTGAGTGCGTTCATGCAAGACAAGTGCGCTATTCCTGTCCGTTACTGTCTAACCGTGCAATACAGGCATGAAGCTGCTCGTTGTCATTTTTCAGAGTCTCCATTTGGACTTGCTGACTCTCAAACATGGCCTCCCGTCGTGCCTTTTCAATACGAACATCCTCCAGTGCAGACCGCTGATGTTGACGAGCTTCTTTGAGCTCAGCAATACGTTGCTCTTTCTCATCCAACGTTTTTTGTAAACAATGCACTTCCATTGCTGAACGCGCTTGCTCCTGTATCAATGCTTTATCTAGGACGGTCATTTGAGACTGCGCATCACGAAACCTTTCTTCCATTTCCACTAAATCTTCAATCGCCTCTTCTCGTTGCGCTTTAGATGCTTCAACACACTCCTTCCAACGTTCATCACAGCTTTTCACCTGCTGCTGAATTTCATTCTTCAGCATATTCATAACTTCTTCTGACAGCTCAACCATTTCACACTGTTGCGTAATACGCCCCTGTTTGTCTTCATTCCACTGTTGCAAGTATTTGTGCACGGTACTTGTACTTTTGATGCTTGGAATGATATTAACAAGCGCTCGAACGGTTATTTTTTGACCTTGCAGAAGCAACGCTTCACAACCGTCATAAACACGCTGCTGATTAATTTTATCCATATTGTTCCCTATTTTCTTGTGAATTCAGCAATAGGTAAGCGAACGAACAAAACAAACGAACGGTGTTCGTTCATTTTTAAAACGTGCATCTTGAGCAGCTCAATGAACCTTAGATATCCTTCCTTCTCATTTTTGGGCTGACTCAAACACATTTGCCCGCTCCATTTCTGCGTATGACGAATCACATCCGTCATATCGAATTAAAACAAATTCACATTCAGGGTTAAATTTATCTCCAACGAAACGGGGCACCCAACAAGGCTGTCCACTTTCATTCTTTCTTATTTATATTGAAACTGGAGCAACCCATGTGTACACGTATCGTTTATCAAACAAATTCTGACAAATTCATTACGGGTCGAGGAATGGATTGGAATGATCCTACTGCGAAGTTCAACGTTATGGTGCTGCCTCGTGGCATGCAACAAAAAGGCAGCAACCTAGACAATGGGTTAACTTGGACTTCAAAATATGGTTCTGTCTTTATCTCTATGTATGGTGGCGCTTCATCTGATGGGCTAAATGAGCATGGCTTGGCAGTGAATGCTTTGTATTTAGCTGAAGCAGACTACGGAGATTATACGTTAAGTGACAAACCGACTCTGTCTATCGGCGCTTGGGTTCAATACTTTTTAGATAATTTTGCGACTGTAGATGAGGCGGTTGCCGCAATGCAAAACCCTCCTTTTGTTATTGTTGCTCCTCTTCTTCAAAACGGTCGACCAGCATCGGTGCATCTTTCGCTTTCTGATGTAAATGGTGATTCCGCTATTCTGGAGTATTTGGACGGTGAGCTTGTTGTTCACCACAGTAAGGCATATACAGTTCTAACAAATTCGCCAACATTTGATGAGCAACTGGCAATTGACCGTTACTGGAAGACTGTCGGTGGTAATCGCATGTTACCGGGGACAATCAATGCAGCAGATCGCTTCGTACGAGTGAATTATTTTCTAGAAAGCACGCCTAAATTTGAAGATGGCGAGATGGCAACAGCCGCTGCAATGTCAATCATGCGCTCTATTGGTGTTCCTCTGGGTATGGCGGATCCTGATCACCCTAACATCTCAGCAACGCTTTGGCGTAGTTTGGCTGACCACAGCGCTAAACGCTATTACTTTGAATCTAGCTTGCAACCCGCGCGGTTTTGGGTAGATCTGCAAGATGTTAACCTAGACTCTGGCGCTCCAATCATGGGTGTAGAGGTAGATGGTGAAGTGTTGCTTCGCGGTAATATCGCAGACAAACTTAAAACAATGCCAATGCTTCGCTGGATGTAGTATTAAGTTTTGAACTATAAATAAAAGCCCCTGAATAGGGGCTTTCTCGGTTTAAAAGAACGGATGCTTATCTAAAGGCGTGTGACTTTTCTTCGCTGACACGTTGCTAGCACATTCCTTTTTTAAGCGCTCAATATCTTGTCTATGGTCACTGCCTGCATCTATACATTTATGACCAACATTACAAAGCTACTGCACAGATCCTTCGAATTTAACTATTACCATCGGTAACTGCCATTGATAGACGCGCCCCATTCGCTGCCATGTGTAGATTCAGT
This sequence comes from Vibrio sp. 10N.261.45.E2, assembly GCF_002875705.1. GTDB lineage: Bacteria > Pseudomonadota > Gammaproteobacteria > Enterobacterales > Vibrionaceae > Vibrio. Next base: position 111,857 of record NZ_MCZZ01000113.1, on the reverse strand, counting down.
CGCAGTAAGCCCACCGTTGATTTGAACAACGCTTGTCACATCACTTGTCAGCCCCAAGCCTACCGTTATCGCGTTTTCTCCACGACTCTGACCGTAAAAATCCTGTTTGTAATCGGGGTTTGAAACAAGTCCTGCACTAACATCATGCTCGTTGTTTTTATTGGCATACCAATCATGTTCATAACGGATATACGCTTCTGGATAGATAGCATAATTGTCGGAAATGCTAGCAAAAATCGCATTAAGCCCAAGAGATGTAATCATTGCTTGTGCATCACTGTCATCGAGCTGCAGACTTAAGCTTGGGTCACCGCCCTTTTCTGAAAAGCCTTCTTGTTTAAAGTAGACATAATTCAGTCCAAGACTAGGCGATAATGCCACCCAATCGTTGCTATACACATTTGTGGAAGCCATTATTCCAGCATAAATACTGTGGCTGCTATAGTCCGCGCTAGCATTAGAATTAGAACCTGATAATTGCACCTGGCGTGTTGAAGAGTGGTCGCCATAAGCATAACCAAGTAATGATCGCAGTTGCCATTGACCAATATCGGGTTGATTCAAATACAAACCCAAGTGATAAGCCGTATTCGAAAATTTCACTTTCGCACTATCATGTTCATCCATGTCATAGGTGCCAGCAGAAAAATACATACCTAACATCGAATTATCAAATTCTGCAATATCTCCGCCTAAAGTGAGGTGCGATAAGCTATAGTCAAAATTCCCTAAATTATCCTCGCCTTCAATATCCCCTTGTATATTACCTATATCGAGCCACATACGTTTGCGGGTAGTTGGTGTGGCATCTTTGATGTCTTTATTACCGTTAGGTGTGAATGCTTTCCTTCCCAGCTGAGAAAATACAGAGTTCATCACCATGTCGGTATGTTCAAGTGCAACCGTCATGTTTGAAGAGTAAGGTTCGGCATGAATCGAATCTAAATGTGGTGCGACCTCATCGTTCGTTAGGGTACTAAGTGCTGTTTGCGTATCAGTATTACCTTGAGCATGACTGGCCGCTAGCAGATTAGCCGCACCTTTCTGGTTGGGACTGGTGACTCCAGGGTGATTAGATAAAGATTGCGCTGGCAGTTCAGATAGCTGCACACTGACTTGATTATCAGCACTCGGTGTTTTCACTTGCTTGGCAGCCAGCAACGCGGGCATATTACCGCCTAACGTAATACTTGGGGTATCGGAATCAGTTTTTGCACCGTCACCCAAATAAACCAAATCATAGACACCATCACTGGCTTCACCACCTGTGGCATAATCACTTGCAGGTAAGGCATTTTTTGCTGCGTTTAATTCGATATCTAAAGTATCAAAACCAATGATATTTGCACGATCAACAATGAGCTCATTTGAGTAAGTCGTGATTCCTGAACTGGCATCAACTACGGTTCCTTTAGGGTCGATATTAGAAACGAATGTATTGTCTCCAGTCCAACTCACGATGCCGAAATTAAAGGCCATCCTACCTTCATATTGCTCCGAGCTACCAGGGACGGCACGTAGACCGGGATCAAGTCTAAAATTATTACCGACCCATATCGTTGACTTATCATTACCAAAATTAACCGGGCCAGAAACTGTTGAGTTAGTAAGGCTTAAATCTGAAAGCTCATTAAATGGGAACCCTCGACCTATATAGGTACTATCTTCTATCGTTAAGCCACCATTGACGAACTCCTCGGCTTGGGTTTCACCTAAAAAGCGCACTGTGGCGTTATCGATAACCCAATCTGATGCTTTAAATTCAGAGTTCTCCTTGCCATTTACGGTTGTCGTACCGTTATTAAAATAAAAGGTACCACTGCTGTCAGTAGAGGCTGCGTCTTCTGCTTGTCCCGTAAATAAAGCTCTATCTCCAAGATTGAGCGTAGTGTTCCCTTCAAAAGTAACAATCCCTGGGTCTTTAGAGCCCGTTACGACATCACGGCGAAAGGAACGAAAAACAGTATTGTTTGCTAAGTTAATTGTGGAGTCGGTAATAGTCGGATCCGTTAGGTATAAACTACTGCCCGTTGTCACGAATGTGCCGGATAAATTGATGGTAGCGTTGTTAATAGTTGAAGCAATAAACTTAGGGTTTGAAGGTGCTGAAACCAGTACAATTTGACTTCTGTCTATATTTAAAGTCGAACCCGGCCCCATCATGAGGTTACCGTTGAACTCATTGTAGATAACGCTATTGTCTTCGAGTCTCAGATCTGAATTGTCAGCAATATTTAATGATGTTGAAAATGTTTGCGGACTATCCCACACGCCTGACCCAACATTAATGACATTACCAGTTCCCGTAACGTTGATAGCATGATCATCCCGCCAAAACAGTTGGCGCTCTTTTCCAAAAGTAAGCCTAGAGGAGTTTAAGTTGATAGCATCGTAAATTATTAGGTCAGGTTGCCCAAAGAATTCCGACGAACTATTCTGATCCTTAACTTGCAAATGAATATTATCCAAATTCAAGGTATCAAAGATATATTCATAACGATCTTTGGTCGGGTTAGGATTGCGAGGATCTTGTGACTCGGCTAGTGCCGTTAATAGAAATACATCGGTATTTGCATTATTTCCTTCAACATAAAAATTCTTTATAGCTTGAAATGCTTGCAGTTCACTTGAATCGACATCAGGGATGTTAATATAGAAACGATTAAAGCCGTTGTTTCTGTAAAAGTAACGAACTCCATCATAATCAGTGGACTTTCCTTGTGCCGATAACTCAATCGCAATGCCTGTAGCTTTGGTTATCTGGTACAGTTTATCCTCTGTCACAGCGGACGAATCATCCATATCGAGGGTAGCTGCTTGCGCCTGATTAAAGGTTAACGCTAACCCCAAAGCCGAAGCTAAAGGTGATAATTTTAGTTTTTCCATATTCTCTTCCTTGATGGCTCTAGCTAGCTTTAGAAATTCCCTTCTCAGCCTGAATCTTGAAAGTGTTGCGCGTACGTTAGTATCTTATTACATAATCGCTATGCTCTCTATAACATTTCCAATTTTATTGAGCATAAAATGAAGGGTATTTTTCCCGAGGAGCAATTGCGCTGAAAGCGAATGAAACTGATCTCATGCCGTTATTTTGCTGAGGAAATCTCTGTCCCTGTTTGATCATAGATCGAACTACTACACCAGATAATGTTGCATTTATAGCCGACTATGATTTCCATCTAACCTACTATCCTTATTGAACTTTTTTGCTTTTTCTTAAGGCACCCTCTGATCAGCATTCAAAATGCCTACGTGCGTTCATGACCAGTTTCTTGCCATGCTCGTTCAATGTTGAGTCAGGAAGGTGATACTGCTGTCGGTGTCGGTGTCGGGTATGCTGGTGATACAGGAGTGTAACTATCGGTACTAGAAATTCGTTCAATGAAGACTCGAGTGCTTCTGCAACAGTTAACGCAACAACTGGAGATTACTCTGAAGTATCTGCTGGTGGTGGTGTTCAATACATTTTCTAAGGAAACGTAATCTAACAATAAGAGTTTAACTTTAATTAGTAACCTTCTTTAGTGATATCCGAGTGTATTTTCACACTCGGATATTTTTTATAAAAAAAGCAGCCTTAATATTAATTCCTAACTCATAGTTGTCCAAAGACTTGTGAGCGTGTGATCTGATCTGTTCCAGTGATACTGGACACTCACGTAAGCGACTTTTTCCATACTTTTAATAATTCATGCTTTGCTAAATTAGCAATCTTGCTAAAACGGAATTGTCCAAAAATTTATTTCAGCAGGAGTAGTGCTTACCCCTAAAAAGTTTCAACCTTTAATGCTAAAGTTGCGAACTTTATTGTCTGAGTTTCGATCTTAGTCCACCGACAATAGCTACCATGATTGGTATCCTAAAAAACGTAGATGCTAACCAAAAACAACAGGTTTACGTCATGATCCATAATTTCACTTTTTGTAGATGACTTTTTCAAAATGTACCAACAAGAGTACCAACCCAACATAAACCAGAAACACAACAAATTACACATCAATCACTTACAAGACAAGTTCAAGTTCGGGAGGGGCCACCAAATTAGAAAAGCCAGAACAGTTCACGCTCTGGCTTTTTGCTTTTCTAGTTCAGTACAAATCACGCCTACACTTCTTAACTATAACGAATCGTCCCGCACACAATTCCAATTGCCCCTCTGTGACTAAACAGACTTTTCTTTTATAAAAAAATCGGCAATATGAGAGTACACAAATCATTCAATAGTTCAGGGAAGACACATGAAAGACGAAACACTCTCGATTCACTTCGGCTACGAAACCGATCCAACAACCAAATCGGTTGCCACACCTATTTATCAAACTGTCGCCTATGAATTTGACGATGCTCAGCATGGTGCGGATCTGTTCAACCTAGCAGTGCCCGGTAATATCTACACCCGCATTATGAACCCAACTAACGATGTGCTAGAAAAGCGCATGGCGGCCTTAGAAGGTGGTATTGCAGGCTTGGTGGTAAGTGCGGGCAGTGCTGCGATCAACTACGCAATTCAAACCTTGGCGCAAATCGGTGACAACATTGTTTCAACGCCTCAGCTTTACGGTGGTACTTACACCCTATTTGCTCATATGCTGCCAAACCAAGGTATTGAGGTTCGCTTTGCTAAAGACGACAAACCAGAAAGCTTAGCGGCATTGATTGATGAAAAAACCAAGGCTGTTTATTGCGAAAGTATTGGTAACCCAGCGGGTAATATCATCGACCTAGAACGTGTCGCAGAACTTGCTCACGCGCAAGGCGTGCCTGTGATTGTCGATAACACGGTGGCAACGCCTGTGCTGTGTAAGCCTATCGATTTTGGTGCGGACATCGTGGTGCATTCACTAACCAAGTACGTTGGTGGTCACGGTACTACATTGGGTGGCGTGATTGTCGATTCTGGAAAATTCCCATGGGCAGAACACAAGGATCGCTTCCCTGTGTTTAATCAACCAGAGCCTTCTTACCATGGCGTGGTTTATACCGAGGCTTTTGGTGAGGCTGCGTTTATTGGGCGTGCTAGAACGGTTCCCCTGCGTAATACGGGGGCAGCGTTGTCACCAATGAATGCTTTCATGTTGATGCAAGGCTTGGAGACGCTGTCATTGCGCATGGAGCGACATACAGAGAACGCATTGAAAGTGGCGGAATACCTCAAGCAACACGAGAAAGTCAGCTGGGTAAGTTACGCAGGTTTACCAGATTCGGAATTCTATCCACTTGCTGAAAAGTACATGCAAGGTAAGCCATCGGCTATTTTATCTTTTGGTTTAAAAGATGGTTATGAAGCCGGTGTTCGTTTCTATGACGCGCTACAGATCTTCAAGCGCTTGGTGAACATTGGCGATGCGAAATCTCTCGCTTGTCACCCAGCTTCAACGACACACCGTCAACTCAGCGAAGCTGAACAAAAACAAGCTGGAGTATCACCAGAGATGATTCGCCTATCTGTAGGTATTGAACACATTGACGATATCTTAGCTGACCTAGAGCAAGCACTGAGCGCTTAATGGCTCGACAGCTAGCTCTAACACTGATAGAAAACTAACAGACATAAAAAAGCCCATCTCGTCGATGGGCTTTCTCTTATCTATTTGTCGTAGGACATTAAAGTTTGAAACTTTTCTCTAATGTAGAGCTTGATATTATGTGGCACCAAATGATTAAAAATAACAATAAAGATTGGAACTAATTTTAATCTGCACCTCAAAAATAAAATATTTGTGACAATAAAGTTTGGAACTTTAATCCAAAAATTCACTTGATTGGTTCTCAACCCTAACGGTAACCTCGCTTAACAAGCTTTTGGACAAAATCAATGCGTCCTGCATGGCTGTACTTTGAAAGCATTATGAAGGGACCATTCCGGAAACAGTCACTTAGCAAGTCTTAGATAGCAAAGTGGTAGCTTTCATACCTATCACCATACATATTGTAAAAACAATAATCGTGATACTAGCTCCACCCAAGCTTGCTACTGCTGGGCCCGGGCATATGCCACCAATTCCCCAACCTAGACCAAAAATCGAAGCGCCCATGACTAATCTTTTATCTATTTTATTATTCTCAGGTGTACTGATATTTGAACCATTGATGCTTTGCGCACGAGGTTTGATTAGAAAATAGTGGAAAGGAACAAATACAGCAAGAGCCCCACCCATAACAAACGCTAAGCTAGGATCCCAACTTCCAGTAATATCAAGAAAAGAAAATATATTGTTAGGATCCACCATGCCTGAGACATTCATACCAATACCAAATAGCACTCCAGCAATCAGTGCAATGAAAAGTGTTGTGAACTTCATTATAAGGCCCCTAGGCTTTTGCGAATAAATACGACAAGGATAGCGACTGCCATGAATGTGCACGTAGCTACAATAGAGCGTTTAGAAAAACGTCCCATACCAATAATGCCATGACCACTCGTACAACCATTGCCTAATCGTGTGCCGATGCCAACAAGCAAACCAGCGACAGCAACAACGACTATATCCATGCTGCTCAGGTCAGGAAGTTGAAAACCTATTGGTGCGGTGAAAGCAATGCTCACGATCATTCCGATAACAAACATTAGTCGCCAAGCCCAATCGCCTTTTTTTGGGGAAAACAATCCACCTATTATTCCACTGATACCTGCGACTTTTCCGTTAAATAACATAAGTATACCTGCGGAAAGGCCGAGTAGTGAGCCACCTATTAAGGCATGCCACGGCATAGAAAAGTCCATCTATATCTCCTCTTTTTGTTGTTGGCAAAATACATTGTGTAAGGAACTCATCAATAACTCCACGCGAGAGTCTGCTAATGAGTAGTAGACTAATTGAGACTCTTTTCGGACTTTTACGAGCCCATGTCTTTTTAAAACAGTTAACTGCTGAGAAAAAGCAGATTGACTTAAACTTGAACTTTCGCACAGCTCTGTAAACCCGACTTCACCTTGTGTCAGCTGGCACAAAACCATCAGACGTTCTGGGTGAGCCATTGATTTTAAAAACTCTGCAGCATCATTAGCGTTTGCACGCATATCTTCTATATTCATAAAACACCATACTGTCACTTATCGTGCTTATTCTGCCATCTAATTTAAATTAGTCAATCCTAATTAAGCAAATAAAACATTAGACTTTGCTAATTAATGAGCGTAGATTAAACGGACTGCAACTAATCAAGAGATTAATATCATGACAAAAATTGTAATTATCGGTGGAGTAGCCGGTGGTGCTTCAGCAGCTGCAAGAGCGCGTAGACTAAGTGAAGATGCTGAAATTATTATGTTTGAGCGTGGTCCATTTGTATCTTTTGCAAACTGTGGCTTGCCTTACCATATTGGTGGTGACATTCCTCAACGTGAAAGCTTGTTGCTCCAAACTCCTGAAAGCTTTCTTTCTCGATTCAATGTCGATGTAAGAGTAATGAATGAAGTGCTTTCTATTGACCGCGCATCAAAGACGATTCTTGTAAAGAATTTACTGGATGGCTCTGAATACTCTGAATACTCTGAATACTCTGAATACTCTGAAAATTATGATTTTTTACTCTTGAGCCCAGGTGCAAGCCCAATTATTCCACCCATTGAAGGTCTTGATATCGATGATGTTCAGCCTTTAGTTCATTCATTGCGTAATATTCCAGACATGGATCGCATCCTTAACGTACTTCAAAATCGTGAAGTGAAACATGCAACTGTTGTTGGAGGTGGTTTCATCGGTTTAGAAATGATGGAAGCATTCCACCAACGTGGTATTCACACCACTCTACTTGAACTTTCTGATCAGGTAATGGGGCCTGTTGATAAAGAGATGGCTGGTTTTGCTCATGCTGAAATAAAAGAAAAAGGCATAGATTTGCGTTTAGGTGTTGCTCTTGCGGGCGTATCTAAATCTGATAACGACCATCTAGCACTTGAGCTAAGCGATAATTCGACTCTGGAAACTGACCTGCTGATCATGGCGATTGGTGTTAAACCTGAAATCAAATTAGCAGGAGAAGCTGGTCTCAAGATTGGTGAACTTGGTGGTATTTGGACAACACCAACTCTACAAACTAGTGATCCATCTATTTATGCTGTGGGCGATGCGATTGAAGAAGCAGACTTTGTGACAGGAGAATCAACGCTTGTTCCTCTTGCTGGCCCAGCAAACCGCCAAGGTCGTATGGCTGCTAATAATATGCTTGCTGAAAACGGTGCTGAGCTCGACACTTATCAAGGAACACAAGGTACAGCAATTTGTAAGATTTTTGATTTAGCCATTGCTTCTACAGGAAAAAATGAGAAACAACTTAAACGTGAGAACATCAGTTATGAGAAAGTTTACGTTCACACCGCAAGCTATGCAAGCTACTACCCGGGAGCTGAAACTGTATCACTAAAACTGCTGTTTTCTCCTGACAACGGTAAGATCTTAGGAGCACAGGCAGCGGGTAAAGATGGCGTTGATAAACGTATTGATGTTCTAGCAGTAGCACAGCGTGCAGGAATGACAATTGAACAGCTTCAGCATTTAGAGCTAACCTACGCTCCACCTTACGGCTCAGCTAAGGATGTTATTAACCAAGCGGCATTTGTTGCATCAAATATTCTTAAAGGCGATATCACTCCTATTCATTTTGATGAAATGGATGCTATTTCAGAGGACCAGATATTACTCGATGTGCGTAACCCGATAGAACTGCAAAACAATGGTTACATTGAGGGAGCAATCAACATACCTGTCGACGAATTACGTAACAGAATGGAAGAGTTGCCAAAAGACAAGGAAATCATTTTGTACTGTCAGGTGGGATTAAGAGGAAATGTTGCATACAATCAACTGGCTAACAATGGTTACAAAGTGAAAAACCTCATCGGTGGTTTTAGAACGTATAAGTTCGCATCCCTTTAAATAGTTAATGCATGAAAGGGACTGTACAAGGCTTTTGTTTGTGCAGTCCGAAATATGCAGTTTAAGCCACTTCCGAAGGAACCTCATGAACATACAACCACGGTTTATAACTAGAGAGCCTTCCTGCACCTCGACCTTCTTTAACCCGCTTGATGATTTGCTTTTCAGTTAAAACGTACTTTGATTTTGCCATAACAAAAACCCGGTTAACTTTTAATCAGTTTAACCGGGCCTTAAAAGTTTTCAACTTTAATGTCTCAGTTTCAAACTTTATTGTCTTCCGACACTATTTTGAGTTAGACGAGCTAACGATTACTCAACCGTTACCGCTTTCGCTAGGTTACGAGGTTGGTCAACGTCAGTACCTTTGATTAGCGCGACGTGGTAAGACAGCAGCTGCATCGGTACTGTGTAGTAGATAGGTGCTGTTACTTCGCTTACGTGAGGCATCTTGATGATCTTCATGTTCTCATCGCTTTCAAAGCCAGCGTCTTGGTCTGCGAACACGTAAAGTAGGCCGCCACGAGCACGTACTTCTTCAACGTTCGATTTCAGCTTCTCTAACAGGTCGTTGCTTGGTGCAATAACGACTACAGGCATATCTGCATCAATAAGCGCCAAAGGACCGTGCTTAAGCTCACCAGCCGCGTAGGCTTCTGCGTGAATGTAAGAGATCTCTTTCAGTTTAAGAGACGCTTCCATCGCGATTGGGTAGAACTCGCCACGACCTAAGAACAATGTGTGGTGCTTGTCTGCAAAATCAGGGGCTAGCGCTTCAATTTCTTTATCAAATGCTAGTGCTTTCTCAATGTCAGCAGGCAGTTGATGTAGTGCTTGAACGATTTCCGCTTCTTTCTCTTCATTGATACGGCCTTGTAGGCGACCAATTGACGTTACCATCATCAGCATTGCTGCTAGTTGAGTTGTGAAAGCTTTAGTAGAAGCAACACCGATCTCCGTTCCTGCACGAGTCATGAAGGCAAAATCAGATTCGCGAACGAGTGAAGAACCTGCAACGTTACAGATGGTCATTGCTGACATGTAACCCTTCTCTTTTGCAAGACGAAGTGCAGCAAGCGTATCAGCCGTTTCACCAGACTGAGACAGAGTCACCAATAGGCTGTTCGGACGAACAACGAAATCACGGTAACGGAACTCAGAGGCGATCTCTACATCACAGCTTACACCAGCTAGAGATTCAAACCAGTAACGCGCTGCCATGCCAGAGTTGTAAGACGTACCACATGCGATGATCTGCACGTGTTCAACCTTGCTTAGGATCTCTTCAGCTTTAACACCAATCGCATTAGTGATAACCGAAGTGTCAGAGATACGACCTTCCATTGTGTTGATCAGCGCTGTTGGCTGTTCGAAAATCTCTTTTTGCATGAAGTGACGGTATTTACCTTTGTCACCCGCGTCGTGTTCAGCGTTTGATTCAACGATTTCACGCTCAACACGCTCGCCCGCTACATCAAATACAGTAACATCACGACGAGTTACCTCAGCAACATCACCTTCTTCTAGGTACATGAAGCGGCGAGTTACGCTTAATAGTGCAAGTTGGTCAGAAGCTAGGAAGTTCTCACCGACACCAAAACCGATAACGATCGGGCTACCAGAACGAGCAACAACGATACGGCTAGGATCTTTACGATCAACCGCAACCGTGCCGTATGCACCGTCTAACTGTTTTGCTGTTTTCTGCAGCGCTTCAACCAATGAAGCTGACGTGCGAAGTTCCCACTCAACTAGGTGAGCGATAACTTCTGTATCCGTTTGTGAAGTAAACACGTAACCACGCTCTTGTAGCAGAGCGCGCAATGCTTCGTGGTTTTCGATAATGCCATTGTGTACAACGGCAATATCACCAGACATGTGTGGGTGTGCATTCGCTTCAGATGGCTCACCGTGTGTCGCCCAACGTGTGTGAGCGATACCTGTACCGCCGATCACATGTTGTTCTTCTACTGCATCTGCTAGCTCTTGTACTTTACCTAGGCGACGCACACGCGTTAGGTTAGATTCAGTATCGACGACAGCGACACCTGCTGAGTCGTAGCCACGGTATTCTAGGCGACGAAGGCCTTCTACTAAAATTTCAGCTACATCACGCTGTGCTACTGCACCAACAATTCCACACATAGTTTAACTCCATCAATTTTGTTTTATTCCTATTGGCAGCAAGCAAAGGCCATATCTTTGTTAAGATCAATTATAGGAAGGTAAATGCATAATACTTAAATTTGTTTTTACGCCGGATCAGTTAGGATCACTCGAACATCATGTGATTCGATACTTGCTTTAGATTCTTCGCCCAAGTCTGTATCAGTAATTAAGATGTCAATGTGTTCCCATGCCAGCTCTAAGTTCGGGATCTTTCGTCCCACTTTTTCCGACTCAACCATCACGATCACTTCTCGTGACACCTCAGCCATTACTTTGCTTAGGCCAACCAATTCATTAAATGTCGTTGTGCCTCTATCAAGGTCGATACCATCAGCCCCGATAAATAGTTGGTCAAAATCGTAAGCGCGAAGGACCGACTCAGCGACTTTGCCTTGGAAAGAGTCCGAATGGGTATCCCAAGTGCCACCAGTCATTAATAAGGTCGGCTCGCTTTCTAGCTCATTAAGCGCATTAGCCACATGCAATGAATTGGTCATCACAACTAAGCCACGCTTATCGTTAAGCTGCTGAATTAGAGCGCCCGTTGTGCTGCCACTGTCGATCACAATGCGGTTATGGTCGCGAATTAAATCTGCTGCGGCTTTTGCTAATGAAACCTTTCGAGTCGAAACTTGTTGACCCAGCTCTTCGCTGACAACCTCTTTCGGCAACGAAATCGCACCACCATAACGGCGTAAAAGCTGACCGTTTTTCTCTAAAGACGCCAAATCCTTTCTAATAGTGACCTCTGAGGTTTCGAACTTAGCGGATAATTCATCAACACTAACCTCCCCTTTTTCATTCACTAGGTTAGAAATTGCATGTCTTCTGAGCTGAGTGTTTCGTTTCGACATTTAAAAAAGGCCACTAAGTTTCGATATGAAACATATTATAGTTACAACGAAACTATTTAGTCCATTTATTTTGATCCAAAAAATTAATAAATAGCGATAAAACCTTGTCCTAAGACAATTGTTAAGCAGTGATATTGAAGTCATTAGGTGGTAGAATCCGCACCCGAAAAGAAAAAAAATTACAAAACTGACTGTTATTTTTTTGCAACTTACCCCCTTTATAGTGGGCCAAGTCACAGAAAACCGATATTGAATCAAAATCTTTTGGTCATAAAATGACTAAAATTGATGAAAGACTTACAACTCTGAAGGACATATTGGAAGTCCCGCGCTTTTACACAACAGGCACAAAATGTTGATGTAGCGGACCAATCTTCAGAACTTAAATAAATTTCAAATTGTAACAATACTTACCGGAGAGTACCTTCCATGAAAAAGACCAAAATCGTATGTACGATTGGCCCTAAAACTGAATCTGTAGAGAAGCTAACTGAACTAGTAGATGCTGGCATGAACGTTATGCGTCTTAACTTCTCTCACGGTGATTTCGCAGAGCACGGCACTCGTATCGCGAACTTCCGTAAAGTAATGGAAAACAAAGGTGAGCAACTTGCTATCCTTCTAGATACTAAAGGTCCAGAAATCCGTACTATCAAACTTGAAGATGGTAACGACGTAGATCTAGTAGCTGGTCAAGAGTTCACTTTCACAACTGACGCAACAGTTGTTGGTAACAAAGACGTAGTAGCAGTAACTTACCTAGGTTTCGCTAAAGACCTAACAGCAGGTAACACTATCCTTGTTGATGACGGCCTAATCGAAATGGAAGTTATCGCAACAACAGAAACTGAAGTTAAGTGTAAAGTTCTTAACAACGGTGCTCTAGGCGAAAACAAAGGTGTTAACCTTCCTGGCGTTTCTGTTCAACTTCCTGCTCTTTCTGAGAAAGACAAAGCTGACCTTAAGTTTGGTTGTGAGCAAGGCGTAGATTTCGTTGCTGCTTCTTTCATCCGTAAAGAAGAAGACGTTAAAGAAATCCGTGAACTTCTAAACGCTAACGGCGGCGAGAACATTCACATCATTTCTAAGATTGAAAACCAAGAAGGTGTAGATAACTTCGATTCAATCCTTGAAGCTTCTGACGGCATCATGGTTGCTCGTGGTGACCTAGGTGTTGAAATCCCAGCTGAAGAAGTAATCTTCGCTCAAAAAATGATGATCGAGAAGTGTAACCGTGCACGTAAGATGGTTATCACTGCAACTCAAATGCTTGACTCTATGATCAGCAACCCACGTCCAACTCGTGCTGAAGCGGGTGACGTTGCGAACGCAATCATGGATGGTACGGATGCAGTAATGCTTTCTGGTGAAACTGCTAAAGGTAAGTACCCAGTTGAAGCTGTAACTATCATGGCTCAAATCGCGAACCGCACTGATTCAGCTCTTAAAGCTGAGCTAGGTTCTCGTCTAGACAGCCCACGTCTACGCATCACTGAAGCAGTATGTAAAGGCGCTGTAGACACAGCTGAGAAGCTAGCTGCTCCTCTAATCGTTGTTGCAACTGAAGGCGGTAAGTCTGCACGTTCAGTACGTAAGTACTTCCCAACTGCAAACATCCTTGCTCTAACAACTAACGAAAAGACAGCTGCACAGCTAGTTCTTACTAAAGGTGTTAAGCCTGTTCTTGTTGACTCTATCGAGAACACAGACGCGTTCTACATCAACGGTAAAGAAATCGCTCTACAATCTGGCCTAGGTAACAAAGGCGACATCGTAGTTATGGTTTCTGGTGCTCTAGTAGCTTCTGGTACTACAAACACGGCATCTGTTCACGTTCTATAAGAATGAACCGATTCGCATAAAATATAAAAGAGGGCTTCGGCCCTCTTTTTTTATGAAACAAAATCTTGCCTAACTTTTCAGTACGCTGTATTATCAATCACAATAGAACCACGTACTGTTAACTTCCAATTGGCTCTTTCTAAGAGACGGATTAGCAGACTAGAAATCATATATAGATGAGGTTTGTAATGTCTAGCCCTACGCTCACTGACAAAGTATCAAAGATGATTCGCCAAGATATTCTTAATGGTGAGTTAACCCCAGGCCAAAAGCTCGTCGTTGCTGATCTAAAAGCACGATACAACGTCGGCGCATCTCCTATTCGCGAAGCCTTGGTACAGTTATCTTGGAGCAAATACGTAAAGCTTGAGCCACAAAAGGGCTGCTGGGTATCTCCTGTATCAAAGAAAGAACTGAATGACCTATACGAAAGCCTTCGTGTTGTATCATCGGTTCTGCTTAAAAAAGCGATTTCAGCGGGCGACGAGAGCTGGGAACTGGATGTACTAACGTCTTACCACAAACTGTCACGAGTGCAGTACGTATCTGAAGAGTTTGATTGTGTTGAATGGGAAGAACGCCACCAGCAGTTCCATGTAGCACTACTTGAAGGTGCAGATTCAGAGAACATGTTTAAGTTCTTTGATGACCTAATCAACCAAGTGAAACGTTACCGCTTCTTAGCGATGTCTGCAGAAAGCGCATCGGATGATCTGTTCAATATTGATGAGCACGAAATGATCATGAAGCTAGTACTCTCTAAGAATGTAGAGCAAGCGACAGAATTGCTTGATCAGCATTTACTAAGCTCAATGAAAAGAATTGAAGAAGTTATCGAAGCGGCATAATGCCCAAGGTAGATTCTAACCAAATAAAAACGGAGCCCAACGGCTCCGTTTTTTTGTTTCCAGTATCACGACTGAACTACCACCCAAAAAACTCTTTGTGATGAGTATTGAGCAGCACAACCATAGGTAAAAAATACAATGCACTAAGCTGAAAGCCAAGAATGGCTAATGTGCCTATGGTTAACCTCACTAAAAAATCGACAAACATACCACGCCTCTTTTAACCAGACTGTATGATCCCCAAACTCTTGCTCCAGCTAACCTAATTCTACTGCTGCCTTTCAAGCTATTGATAAGGCTAGCTTACCAGTTGAATTAAGTTAACGGTGTCATCCTTTTACATCTGGTAAACACTCTATTTATTGCATCGTTTAACACGATGTAATCTGAAGCAAGGTAGTTTACTCATTGTTCATTTTAGCTCAAATTTTCACCAACATTAGACTTTAGTCTAACTGTATAGATTTTGTGACAGAGGTCGCTCAAAAGTGAGATACCTAGTTAAAAGGTAGAAAAGAAAATGAATCGGGGAGCAGCTTGAAGAAGTGGTGCCAGTAGAAGGGAGGGTTGGCTCAAAGCGAACCTAAGCGACATCATCGTAGCTAGTACACATAGAAACCGTATTACGGCCAGACGATTTAGATTCGTAAAGCGCAACATCGGCACATTTATACGAACGAGTGCTGTTGCTGGTTAAATCAGTAAAGCCCACACTCACTGTTACCTTAGTACCAGCGGATAGCTCAATCTCAATTCGTAAGCGATCCAACACGCGCTTTGCTTCCGACAGTGAGGTGTGTGGCATCAAGAGTGCAAACTCTTCCCCCCCAACACGTGCAACAAAGTCAGTCCCACGAAGGCTGCTTTGCAGAAGCTTAGCGACACTCGCAATCACACGGTCACCTTCGTCGTGACCAAGTTCGTCATTAATTCGCTTGAAGTTATCGATATCAACTAAGGCTAAACAAGTGGTCGCTTCATTCGGGTAACATTCTACCAAGCGAGAATAGTAGGCCAGCTGCTCTTCAAATTTTCGTCGGTTCCAAAGGTTACTCAAAGAGTCACGTTCACTTAAGATCCTCAAACGCACTTCAAGCTCCTTCCTAACAGAAATATCAACCAACGAGGTGATGTAGTAGCTGACTTTGCCCGAATTGTTTTTGACTGCATGAACCCGCATGATCGCAGTGAAAGGGATGCGCAGTTTGTTCTTACATTGAACTTCCCCTTCCCATACTTCTTCTTGCTCTAAATGACTCCAGATAGTCGAACTTGATAGAACTTGGTCGGTATTTTCAAGCAACAGCTGCAATGCATTCTGACCGATAACTTGTTTTTTACAGTACCCAGTCATGTTCTCAAATTCATTGTTGATCATGATTGTGCGGTGCTGCTTGTCAGAGATCATCACAGCCGACATACCATTCAATGCGGCGCGCGCCAATTTACTCTCAAGGCTTCGGCGTCGGTAGTGCGTCACTAGGTAAGCAAATGGAAATGCAAAAATAAGTACAGTAAGTAAAACAAACACTTCTTCTTGAGAGAGGTCACTTAAGCTAGGTTCAGCTCGATCCATCAATTGCTGCTGATTAAGTTGAATCAGCAAATGAACCTTTTGAGTGTTCGCCAGCATAACCGTGTTAAAGGCGAATAAATTGCCATCTTCAAAAACGTATCCCACCTGCTGATTAGAGATCGCTTCCCACGTCTTTGGCGCGATGTTTTTCAGGTTGTAGCCTTTTCTTTCAGGAATCGAGTCGCCGAACAGTTTACCGCTGTTGTTACTTGCTATGTAATAACCCGCTTCATTGAGAACTTCTGCTCTAAGAGCGTTATCAGGTGAAAAGCTAAGACGCGACGATAAACCCCATACATCAAGATTGATGACAAGGTAGCCTACTCTTTTTTCAGAGGTCTCTACAGGAGTAAATACACGGATGACTGGTGTGTAAGGAAAGGTGACTTCACCATGCTCTGTTTCAAGCTCAATACCCCAACCGCCAATCTGTTCGGCTTCTAGTTTTTGAGCATATTGGAAGTAGCGAGAATCCGACCTATCTTGCAAGTGTTGAGGTAACGTCACCCTACCGGTATCTGAGGAATAGTTAACGCGTACTAGCTCTTTGCCTGTAATATCTAACAGATGGATTTGTGTATACCACTTCTGATTCACGAGAACTGATTGCCAGACCTCTTCAAGTAAATCTTTCGTTTGGTCTGAGGGAGAAGAAGCAAAGTTGACCAAGCTCTGGCTATGACTGAGCAGTTCCATAACCGAGACTAACTGAGTCTTGAGAAGATCATAGTCTCGCTTGGCATACACTAGTTGATGGACGGCTTGTTTAGCCGAGTAGTCAAAACTCTGTTGTTTTACTTCTGTGTAACGCTGCAAATAATACAGACATACTGCAGAAGACAATATGATAGAGATAATCAGCAATGTAATTATTGATTTTTTATTTCGCATTGCTAACTCTGATGAATGGAAGTGCAGCGCGGGATTATAGCACTCTAAAAAATTAACAAAATAAAAGCCGCTTAAAAAAGCGGCTTTAAAGTTATTTTTTAAAGACTTATCGTCTAGGCTTTCAACGCTCGTTCGCCTCGTGCGATACCAACAACACCACTTCGAGCCACCTCAAGCACTTCCGTCACTTCAGACAGCGCTTGAATGAAGGCATCCAGTTTTTCGCTGGTACCCGCCATTTGAACCGTATATTGCGAAGCCGTTACATCAACAATCTGTCCACGAAAGATATCTGCTGTGCGCTTCACTTCTGCACGGGCAAAGCCGCTTGCACGCACTTTTACCATCAACAGCTCACGTTCAATGTGCTCAAGCTCAGACACTTCCTGCACTTTAAGTACGTCGATTAGCTTATGTAGCTGTTTCTGAATCTGCTCAAGCTGCATCTCGCTTGAGTTAGTGGTTACGTTAAGGCGAGATAACGTCGGGTCATCGGTTGGCGATACGTTCAAAGACTCGATGTTGTAACCACGCTGAGAAAACAAGCCAACCACACGAGAAAGTGCACCCGGTTGGTTTTCCATTAGTAGTGAAATAATGTGTCTCATATTATGTTCTCTCCGTTTTGCTTAGCCACATGTTATCCATACCCTCGCCTTTGATCTGCATTGGGTATACGTGCTCGGTATCATCCACACTAATATCGACAAATACCAAACGGTCTTTCATCGCTAGTGCTTTTTCCAAACCTGATTCAAGTTCATCCGGAGATGAAATACGCATGCCGACATGGCCATAAGCCTCAGCGATAGCAGCAAAATCAGGAACAGAGTCCATATATGAGTTAGAGTAACGACCTTGGTAAACAATGTCTTGCCACTGCTTTACCATGCCAAGGAAACGGTTGTTCAGGTTAATGATCTTAACTGGGATGTTGTATTGCAGCGCCGTCGACAGCTCTTGGATATTCATTTGAATACTGCCGTCACCGGTTACTACAACCACCTCTTCGTCTGGCTTAGCAAACTTAACACCCATACCTGCAGGCAGGCCAAAGCCCATCGTGCCTAGACCACCAGAGTTTATCCAACGGCGTGGCTTGTTAAACGGGTAATATAAAGCAGCAAACATTTGGTGTTGGCCTACATCAGAAGCAACATAGGCATCGCCATTGGTTACTTTATGCAGTGTTTCAATTACTTGTTGTGGTTTGATGCGTTCAGACGATTTCTCATAAGCTAGGCAGTCACGTTCTTGCCACTGCTTGATGTCACTCCACCAGCTTTCAATCGCTTCTGCATCATTGGTGCCACCTTGCTCAACGAGCAGGTTGACCATGCTCTCTAGAACTTTTTCAGCAGAACCGACAATCGGCAGATCCACTTTTACGTTCTTAGAGATCGAAGACGGGTCGATATCAATATGCATGATCTTCGCGTTAGGGCAGTACTTATCTAGGTTATTGGTGGTTCGATCATCGAAACGCACACCAATACCAAAGATCAAATCCGCATTGTGCATCGCCATATTGGCTTCATACAAACCATGCATTCCCAACATACCCAAAGAGTTCTTATGAGTGCCAGGGAAAGCGCCAAGCCCCATTAGGGTGCTTACCACAGGTAGATTCAGTGCCTCTGCCAATTTTAACAGCGGTTTATCTGCCTCAGAAATAACCGCACCGCCGCCGACATAAAGTACTGGCTTCTTGGCTTCAAGAAGGGCTTTTAGTGCCTTTTTAATCTGACCTTTATGACCCGTAACCGTTGGGTTGTACGAACGCATTTTGATCGTTTCTGGGTATTCATAAGGAAGCTTAATTTGCGGGTTTAATACATCTTTTGGCAGATCGATAACCACAGGACCAGGACGTCCTGTCGTTGAAATATAGAATGCTTTTTTAACGACTTCAGGGATATCTTCCGCTTTCTTCACTAAGAAGCTGTGTTTAACGATCGGGCGTGATACTCCCACGATGTCACACTCTTGGAAGGCGTCGTTACCAATCAGGTTATTCGGTACGTTACCAGAGATAACAATCATTGGGATTGAGTCCATGTAGGCTGTAGCAATACCAGTAACGGTATTGGTCGCACCAGGACCAGAACACACAAGTACTACACCCGGTTTACCGGTAGAGCGAGTATAGCCATCTGCCATATGGGTAGCGGCTTGCTCGTGTCGTACTAATACGTGCTTAATTTCAGACGTTTTAGCATGCAGCGCATCGTAGATATCAAGTACAGAACCACCTGGGTAACCAAAGATTTGTTCTACACCCTCTTCAATTAGAGACTGCACCACCATCTCAGCGCCGGATAACATTGTTGTTTCAGGTTTTGTTGTCATATTGCTCTCCTCACCAGTTTCCAATCACATTTGGTGAACATGTTGGGCTGGTTTTTCATAGTCTAGGGCTTATTCGTAGCCTAATTCGAAATACTTCCACTTTTTCGGCTATGGCTGTCCGTCGTGATAACAACAAACAGTAATACGAAACAACTTTAACGCTTTATTATCATCTGGTCTAACACCTGTTATTCGACAACTGTGCCAAAAAACCAACTATTAGCTCAAAGCATCAAACAAAACCCAAATCAACCTTTCAATCCAGTTTTAAAAACTAGTTAACAATCAAAAAAAAGCACTTAATATTTCAATAAATCACTATTTATCGATAAACAACGAGCTTACTGGTGTGCGCTTTCGCACATTGTGCTGTCTCTTTAGATACAAAAAATCCCCTTAAAAATGCAATCACATTCGTAGGGGGATTTTTAAACAACTGAAAATTTATCTAAGTAGAAAACTACTTATCTTTAGGCTTTTCGTTGTACATTTCTTCGATTTCGTCTTGATACTTATCGTTGATAACTTTACGACGCAATTTTTGAGTTGGTGTCAGTTCACCGTCATCCATAGAAAATGCTTTTGGCAGCAGTTTGAATTTCTTCACTTGTTCAAACTTAGCCAGTTCTTGCTGCAGGTCATTCACACGCTTTTCTAGCATCTCGACGATTTGGTGATGCTTAACCAGCTCAACGCGATCGTGATACTTGATATTAAGCTCTTTGGCATACTCTTCTAACGAGTCATAACAAGGAACAATCAGCGCAGAAACGAATTTGCGCGTATCAGCGATAACGGCAATCTGTTCGATAAAGTGATCTTTACCAATCGCACCTTCAACCACTTGCGGTGCAATGTACTTACCACCAGAGGTTTTCATCAGCTCTTTGATACGATCAGTAATAAATAGGTTACCATTTTCATCAAAATGACCCGCATCACCGGTTTTCAAAAAACCGTGCTCATCGAATGTCTTAGCTGTCTCTTCTGGCATCTTGTAGTAGCCGCGCATCACCATTGGACCACGAACAAGAATCTCGTCTTTGGCGCCAATTTTCACTTCTGCGCCCGGCATCGACATACCAATCGAATCAGGGTTAAAGCAGCGGTCATCCCAACAAGATACCGTTGCTGTAGTTTCTGTCATGCCGTAGCCAAGCTTTACGTTGATGCCGATAGCATGGAAGAAACGACCAATCGTCTCATCAAGCTTCGCGCCACCACATGGCATGAAGTTGATGTTGCCGCCTAGTAGAGCTCGTAGTTTAGATAGCACCAGCTTATCGGCTAGCGCATGACTCTTCTTCAGTATCATCGATGGAGTACGACCTTCTTGGTGACAAACTGAAAGCTTCGCTCCCATGTTCACCGCCCACGTGAATAGCACTTTACGAATAAATGGCGCTTTAGACACCTTCTCGTGAATCGCTGAGAAGATTTTCTCGTAGAAGCGTGGAACCGCACACATGACAGTAGGTTTCACATCGCTTAACGCGTCACGCACTTGCATCGTGTCTTGCAGGTAACAGTTGGTAGCGCCTTTATAGAGAACGTAGAACGTCCAAGCACGCTCAAATACGTGTGACAGAGGTAGGAAACACAATGATACGTCGTCTTTGCTTAGGCTAAGGCGCTCATCGTGCCCCTCTAACTGGTAGCCGATATTGGTGTAATCAAGCATTACGCCTTTTGGTTGGCCTGTAGTACCAGAGGTATAAATAAGAGTCAGTAAGTCGTCCATGCTTGCATCAGCAAGACGGGTATCAAGTTCAGCTTGTTGTGCTTCAACACCGCGTGCCATTAAATCAGTCCAAGATACGGCAAAGCTGTGTCCTTGCAGATCGATGTCATCTGACATAGCCACAACCACTTCTAGCTGCTCGCACTCTTCAAATAGGCTAACAGCTGCATCGAATTGAACTTGCTCACCAACGAATAAGATCTTCACATCTGCGTTTTGGATGATGTAAGAAGACTGTGCGGCTGTGTTCGTAGGATAAATCGGCACAGTCACAAGACGTGCTTGTAACGATGCAAAATCTGCCACGGTCCATTGAGGCATGTTGTTCGAATAGATACCGATCTTATCCTGAACTCTCAGTCCTTGAGCCAACAGCGCTAATGAAAGCGTATCGATTTGTTGTCCAAACTGCTCCCAGCTAATACCTTGCCATACATTGTCTACTTTGTGCTTCAAAGCTGTACGGCTGCCACCTTGGGCAATTTGGTCACGAAGTCTTTTTACGATATGAAAATCTAAATTGGCCATCTCTTTACCTTTGGCTTACACCTGTAAGCTTTTTTGAGCGCACAAGTGTACCTCTGATCATGGAAAAGGCAACTGATGAAGCTCAAAGTTATAAGTAATAGTACGTCTCACGCTAAGTTTTCTATCAACAAAAATAGCAGGTACAAAAAAGCCCCAAGCCAGACTCCTAGCTTAGGGCTTATAAATTATAGGGATTAGTGCCTAGTTAAGTGCCACTACTTCGCCACAGATCATCATTAACTGATCTCGTAACCAAATGTGTCCTTTGTCCTTTTCACTTGATTCGTGCCAGCTTAGGAAGCCAGAAATCGCCGCATTATCGAATGGGAAATCTAGAATCTGAAGCTGCTCTTTGTTCGCTGCATGTTCTACCATCCAACGAGGAGCAATGGTTACTAGTTCAGATTGGCCTACAACGTAAAGAACGTTGCTCAAGCTCGTACCTTCGTAGAAAGGCGTGCAATCTAGGTCACGGTAAGCTTGCTCAGAGAAGCTACGTTGACCATGAATGCGAGACAGTTTTGCGTGTTTTTCGTTAAGCAGTTCTGTCGCAGAAACTTCACCGTTGATGCGTGGGTGAGAAGCAGAAGCAACAACCACTAATTCGTCTTGGAAGATTTCAGTGCTTGAGAAGCCTTGCTCATCAAAACGAGCGTAATCAATTACGAAGTCGATTTCTTGGTAGCGCATACGCTCAGAAAGTTGACGATCGAATTCAGCATCCATGTGCAGTTTAACGCTAGGTGCTTGGTCGTTGATTGTAGACATGATCTTAGGAGCAAAACGCATGTCACAAGGGCTACAAATCGCAAGTTTGAACAAGCGAGAAGACGACTCAGGAGAGAACACAGAACTTGGTAATTCGTTGCGTACTAATTGTAGTGCTTGGCGGATTGGACCAAACAATTGACGAGCGCGTTGAGTCGGTTGAATGCCACGACCTTGACGCATGAATAGTTCGTCGTTAAACATCACTTTTAGACGAGCAACAGCGTTACTTACAGCTGGCTGAGACATACCCAGATTGTGAGCTGCACGTGTAATGTTTTGCTCTTGCATAACTGCATCAAATACAGTCAAAAGATTTAAGTCGACTCCACGAAGTGTGCTTTCCATTCTGTAGCTTGCAATTGCACTCATTGCGTCTTTTTTATCTAACATTCAAGTTGCCTCTTGTCGGTTCGACAGCGTTAAATTGGTAATGGTATGGGAATAGATAACCACTAATTCTTATATTTATCAGACCGATGTTTTTCGGATTACCATTACTATTAACCAATACATCTCGAGCCACCAACAAGATTGATAAAGAATAATTTTATTTTATCTTAATGATTAAATAACACCTAAAAATCAATAATTTATAGAGTTATAAAAAAACATAAAAAGCTTAACTTATGAGTTTCATTTCGACTTATTTAGCTGTTCTATCGTTTGGTTACATTTGTTACAATTTATTGAACGCATGAATCGTTCAGCCAGTTAATTCAGAAATAACACTTATGAGTTATGAGAGCGATGCATAACTTGGAAAGTCGACCTTGTCCCAAAGTTGCTTTCTTAAGTCATCTTGATTAGACCAATTCCCCGCTAATACCCAGTCAACGAGTGCACTTGCCACGTCTGGATAATTGACCACCTCTGCTTGTTTTTCACTGAGCCAGGCGCGCAAGATAGCGGCATCTAAAAAGGTCATGGTTTGAGCTAACCCAAGCGCCTCTAGCGTCGCCACATTGCTCTGTTGTTCAAACTGCCCTTCAAGTGGTTTAAGAAGCAATTTCTTCCCTAAGGTTAGAGCTTCAGACGGCAGCTCAAAGCCGCCATTTGCCACCACGCCTGAGCACTGATTAAGGTCAAATTGGAAGCCAGCATGACTGAGTGGTTTGAACTCAATATTTTCGACTCGACTATGCTCAATCACATTCGGGTGGTAACAGACAAAGTTATGCGAAATGAACTTCATCAGCAGCTCTGAGATCGACTCAAGATCTTCAAATGGCAAATAGACCAACGTAAAGTCTTGTGCTGTTTTAGTTTGCTCATCACCTGCCAGCGTGTGAACGATAGGCGGCAGTATCGGCTGTTCAAAATGATACCAGTGCAAGCCAATAGAGTGCTCGGTTGGGGCGAAATGTTGGATCACTGAATGCTCAATCCAGTTGCCTCCTTCTTTGGGTACATCATAACGAAACGCATTTTGATGGCTTATGCCAATGCAGGGCACACCTTGTCTCTTAGCCGCCCATGCAGTCACAGGTTCAAAATCATTAATCACTAAATCATAGGGCGTAAGATCGACCTGGTTAATCTCACGGAGGAATCGCCAAATATTGTTCTTGATGAATGTTTTGCCGTATTTAACCTGCCCTTGCTCACTGTAAAAAGTTAAGCCGCTGCGGGTTTGATAGTTGCCAAACGCTTCCATCGAGAAGTACTTGCTCTCATCTCGCCCAGAGAACAGAAAGTCGACATCAATATTTTGCTGGCGAAAAGCGACAGCCATAGCTCTCGCTCGAGCGATATGACCATTCCCTGTGCCTTGTACGCCATATAAGATTTTCATGCATGTTCCTTTAAGTTTGCCACTTAAGCTCGGCAGTAGTTGCCAATAAAATAATTAGAGGATGAAGCTGAGAGCAAGGCTAGTACAAGCGATGCCCAAAGCTGCACCTATCAGTACGTCCGTTAAAAAGTGCACACCAAGCAAGATTCGGGAGCCTGCAATTGCAGTTGCCCACACCAAGCTAAAGAGGTACAAGCTCGGATAAAAATGTCCTATTAGGGTCGCCATAACAAAAGCTGCTGCAGAATGACCAGAAGGCAGGCTGTATTTATCGGATGGCACAATATGAGAGTGAAGCAGTGAAGAGAATTCAGCCGGTCTTCGGCGTTTGAGAGTATTTTTAGCAAACCAATAAATAGGCAGTTCGATTGCGAAGGCGGTGAGACCGACCAATAGAAAGTCTCGACCAGTGTTGCTATCAACCAGCAAAGCAATCAACGCAATCAACACATAAAGATGTCCATCTCCTGTATGAGATACCGCTTTACTGAGTGTTGCATGCTGACCGCCATAGCGGTTGTTTAAACAGAAAACAGAAAATGCCACATCCCAGCGGACAATAGGTTCGATAGTACGCATACGATCTCCTTAACAATCCTTATTCAGTTAAGGCTCAAGTTATGCCCAACAAATGACAGTGAAGTGACGTTTTGAATGAACTAAAATGAAATTTCCTTGGGATGCGCAGTACAATAGCTTGAGCCAAGGTGAGAAAAAGCACCCAATAAACAATAAAGCGGCACTAGGCCGCTTTATTGCTTCTTTTATTATTTCAAAACTCTATATCGAAAGAGGCTCGTGTTTTTTCACCAAACCGAAATCTGCCAATATCGCGTAGGCCGCAGGGATCATAAACAGCACCAGTAACGTAGAGGCAAATATGCCGAACACAATCGAAATAACCAATGGCTGGATAACCTGAGCCTGTAAGCTGGTTTCCGTTAACAGCGGTAGCAAACCTGCCGCTGTCGTCATTGAAGTCAAAAATACCGCTCGGAAACGCTCTCGACTGGCTTTCACTACCGAGTCATGCACGCTATCTCCTTCATCAACGTGGTGACGAATGTATTGCACCAACAAGATAGAGTCGTTAACTACAATCCCGGCAAGCGACACAAAGCCCATCATGCTTGGCATACTCAAAGAGTGTCCTAGTACCCAGTGGCCAACAACCACTCCGATAAAAGCGAGGGGAATGGCTAGCATCACGACCACAGGTTCTAAGTAACTCCTGAATTGATAGCTAAGAATCGCGAACACACCGAATAAGCCGAGCAAGAACCCTTTACCCATTGATGCACCCGTCTTAGCCGCATCTTTGGTCTCCCCTTCGAAATCAAAGCGTAATCCCGGGTACTTCTGAATAAGTTTGGCGGCTTCATCTCTTTGGAACTGAGCCAAAATTGCGGATGAGCTCGCTTTCTTGTTATCAATATCACCAAAGATGCTGATGGTTCTCAGTCCATCAATTCGCTGGATTCGCACGTAGTTACGTTGAAAGTCTAATGTCGCCAACGTTGCTAGCGGGATCTGACTGCCATCTGCAGTAATGATTGGGAAGTTAGCAAGCTGCTGTATGTCGCCCGCTTGCTCCTTATCGAGACGTACTTCAATCGAGATATTCTCAACACCGATTTGAATCTCATCCGCCGTTTGCCCAAAAAAAGCCGCTCGTAACTGAGACGCAATCATCTGCCCATTCACATTGTAGGTTTCCGCTCCTGGGCGCAGCTTAACTAAGATCTCTTCTTTACCCATACGCATGTCATCTAAAACACCATGCACTCCATCAAACTGATTGAGGTATTCCTGAATATCCAAAGAAGCCGATTTCAACGCGGCAAGATCATCATGTTTGGCGCGGATCTCGATAGCACGACCGCCCGGCCCCATGGTTGGCTGCTTGAAGACTAATGAAATAGGATCTGCAAGATCACCAATGTCTTCTCGCCATGCATCAATGAAATCATCGATAACGGTATTGCGACTCTCAGCGCCGCGTAAGTCTAAACGCACCGTGGCTAAATGCGGGCCTGATTCATTGGCGTCTGCATTGGCATTAAACTGGCTAGTGATATGCTCAACCAATTTATTACCGCCCTCAACATCTTCACTCCACTGCTCATTCAAACGTTCAGCAGAAGCGACAATTTTGTCGACGACTCTCTCGGTTTGAGACAATGACGCGCCCGGCGGAAGAATGATGCGCGCCTCGGCAATATCGCCATCCAGCTCTGGGAAAGGTTGGAACTTAACAACGCCACCAGCGATCAAGGCTACCGAAAGCAACAACAGGGTCAGTACTCCCCCCATAAAGGCGTAGCGGAATGTCACGACTTTCTCGACCATGTTCATCAAAGTGGTATTACGGAAGTTCTCAAACTTCTCAAGCAACACCACCTTAAAACGCAGCGCTGGCTTGTCATTCTTTTCTTTGTGTAATGAATGAGACAAATGATTAGGCAAAATCAGGAAAGCTTCGATTAAGCTCAGAGACAACACTAAAATAAGTACCTGAGGCACCGCTTTCAGCACCGCGCCCATTTCCCCATCAAGAAACAGTAAGCTACCAAAAATACAGACCGTAGTTAAGAAAGAAGACAGTACTCCGGGAAGCACTTTCTTAACGCCGTTGTAAACCGCATCATCAACGTTTTGCCCCCGATCCAAGTGGGAGGCTATCGATTCAGCTATCACGATGGCGTCATCCATCATGATACCAATCGCCATTAATAAACCGACCAGTGACATAATGTTGATCGACAAGCCCAAGTTAGCCATTAAGAACAAGCCACCAAGGAAGGCTACCGGCAAACCTGCCGCAACCCAGAATGAATATCGTAAACTGAAGAACAACCACATGGTGGCAAATACCAGCACAATACCTTGCCAGCCATTGCGTACCATCATGGTAAGGCGATCCCACAATACCGAAGAGAGATCATTGGTCATTTGTAGGGTGACGCCATCAGGAGCAATCGCACTTTGATCTTCAACGAACCGCGTTACGTTCTCTTTGATTCGCAGCGCATCGTCTTCTTTGTTCTTACTGATCTTAAGCAGCGCCGAAGGCTTGCCATCAAACAACACCTTTTGTTCATCAAGCTCAAAGCGGTCGGTTATTTTGGCGATGTCTCGTAAACGGATCACCGAGCCATTAGGCGCAGATCCCACCACGATGCTTTCCAGTTCAACAGGCGTTATTCGTCTCTCATCAAAACGAATCAGGAAGTTTTTGTCTGGTGTTTCGACATTACCACTCGGCAGTTTTACATTTTGACGGCCTATCTGGTCAGCAATATCACCAACGCTTAATCCCAACTGTCGAATGGCTTGTGTATCCAGTTCCACTCGATATTGATGATCGGAAAAACCGCTGACCTCGACCAGAGAGACATCGTAATCAAGCTTCATTGTGCGTTTAAGATCTTCCGCGTAAGCCTTAAGTTCCGGCCACGACGTTTCGGCTGTTATAGCAATATCAACAACCGGTTCATTCCAATCCAACTCTTGAACAACAGGTGATTCAATCTCAGTTGGGAAGTCATTGATCGAGTTGATCTGGGTTTGTACGTCCACCAGCATTCGACCGATGTCCGCTTTCTCATTTAACTTTAGGATTAAACGGGCACTGCCTTCGATCGCTTCACACTGAGTCTCTTCAATGTTAGCCAAGCCGTCGACTGCATCTTCCATTCGCACACATAAGCTCTCTTCCACTTCTTGTGGCGAAGCACCGGGATACACAATCGCAGCCATAATGTAAGGCGGATCATAAGCAGGAAAGGTTTCGCGCTTGATGGTTGATAGCGAGCTTATACCCAAGATCAACAGCCCAAGCATCAGCAAGTTTGCTGCTGTTGGGTGTCTAGAGAAGAACTTGATCATGACGCACTCTCCTGAGTATCAGATTCAAGCTCAGCCTCTTCAGACTTTGACTCTTTCAGTAACATGCCTTCGATTGCTGGCAGGACATCATTAAGAACAAGCTTGTCTCCGGTTTGTAGCTCGCCACTTACAACCACTTGATTGTCTCTGCGGTAAAGCACTTCAACATTCACCACTTGTAAGCGCTGTTTTTCATCCATCAGGTAAACCTTATCGCCATGCAGTGCGCGCTCTGGAATCACCCAGCTCAGATTCGCGACACCTTCAATCTCAGCTTTGACGAACATACCATTCACCAAAGGCGTTGCACTGTCTGGTTGCAATTGTGAGTAATCTTGAGCGATCTCAAGAATAATTCCCGCCGTCGCTTGGTTCTCATCAACCGTTTCGCTAATTCTTGCCACCTTCGCAGGCCAGCTAAGGTTCAGGCTGCCGCTGTTAAGTTGAATGCTTGCTTTGATTGGCGCTTCATAAGGATTAGGTATTCCTGCTGCATCGCGGGGGAACTGGTTAAAACTGGAAGCTAAAGTTTGCATATCGTGAATAGAAAGTTGCGCCTCCACTTCCATGACATTAATTCCGTGTGCAATAAACATCTCTTGTTGAAGATTAACCACTTGATTTTGTTCGATATCAACCTGAGCAATTCGCATCGCTCTTGGCA
Source organism: Vibrio sp. 10N.261.45.E2 (assembly GCF_002875705.1). Classification (GTDB taxonomy): domain Bacteria; phylum Pseudomonadota; class Gammaproteobacteria; order Enterobacterales; family Vibrionaceae; genus Vibrio. The sequence goes on along the minus strand of NZ_MCZZ01000113.1, from coordinate 83,065 downwards.
AAGTGATGGTGGTCTTATCGAGAGAGCGTTGTGCTTCTTTCACTTTAGATACGTTGACCTTAATCACCGCTTCCGCGACACGCTTTTCATCTGGCATTAAGGCGATCTGGTTCGCGATATCCAACACCAATTTCTGTTGAGACAAGGCACTTTGTTGTTGTAGATCGACATCCGATTGAGAAGTCAGTCCTTTCTTACGCAGATCTTGCTTGCGTTGCAGTTCTTTATTGCTGATCACTAAACGATTCTTTTCGATCTTAAGGGTCTGATTGAGGTTGTCTTCTTCTTGATTCAATTTAGCTAGTGAGGTTTGGCTTGATTTTAGATCCGCCTCTGCTTGTATCAGCTTCAATTCGTAGTCCAGTGGATCAACCTTGAGCACAACCGTTCCCGCAGGGATCACCTGACCTTTATCAAGATCTGGGTGTCGATACACGATTTGTCCCGTCACCTCGGCGATCGCTTTCCATTCGACTTTTGGAACAACTTTGCCAAAGCCAACCGCTAACGGCGCTATGAGTTGTTGTTCTAGGCTCACAGTATCCACTAAGCGAGCTCTATCTCCTGCTGGTTTAGTTGGAAGGTCCGGCTTCAAGTTAATCGCGACAACAAGGCCAATAACACCAACCGCAAGTGCGGGAAAGAAGAGTAGTTTTTTATTTATTTTCATTATTTTTGGTCCTGCACAGAAGAAGGGCTCGGTGCGTTTATAAAGCCTTCTGTCATCAGTTGAATGTTGTGTTCGATTAAACGATTAAGAAATTCTTCATTAATCTCAATACCATGGATTGCCAATAAAGGCGGCGGAGCGATGAAAGGAAACACCATCAAGCTTATATACGACACGCGACAGAGTTTGGGATCCATATCTTTTCTTAAGACACCTTGTGCTACCAACTTTTCAAAAATGACATCTTGGGCTGGCTTGGCAACATCATGAAAAACCTTTTCGAGTAACTCTCTTTGCACTTCAGAAGGCGGCATGTTCATCACTTGGGCTATCAAACGAGGAAACTTGGGTACCTTGACCATCTCTTTGTAGTAAGTCCGCATTAAATCAAGAAAGTTCTCATGACTGCTTTCTTCAACCAACCTCTGCATCTGTAACTGCATCGGCCGAAGCGTTTCACGCAGCATTGCTTCAAATAGCCCGGCCTTACTGCCGAAGTAATAACGAATCATCGCAATGTTCACACCCGCACGGTCAGCAATCAGGCGTGTCGATACCTTATCGTATGGCTGGACCACAAACAGATCACGGGCATGCTCAATCAGTAACTGTCGAACATCTAAGTTCTTTTGAGGTCGCCCAGCTTTTCGTGCCGTCATGGCAAAAATCCATCTCTATAATTAATCATCTGATTAATTATAGAGATAAACAGGCGTAACAGTAGAAGATTAATTACTCACTATTTAATCAAGTGATTAATTAATTTGGTCACGCTTGTAATTTTTTGGGTGAATCGTTCCATCAAAAAGATTTACTACAAAGTTTTAACCTACACATAAGCCAAACGATAAACTAACCCCCCAATGCAAAACCACCAGTTAGATTATTTATCCAACAAAACAACACAAAACAGCATAAACCAAACAAAAACACCACCAAAGCACGCTGATATTGGATTTTCTTGTTTGACGCTCAGAATAAATTGCGGTAAATATGGTGTTAACAGTTTATTTACGGATATTTGTGTAATGATTTTTTCTTCTTCTCGACTGCTAAAACGTCTCCTTATCGTGAATCAATCGCGCGGGTAAGTTGTGGGTCAAGAACTACACAAATATTAAAACCCGCGCTGAGCGGGTTTTTTTGTAACTGGCACTTTTAAAAGAACATCATTCTTAATAATAATTTGGATAGCAATCGATTCATTATCGATATAAGGAAGCACCCATGAACGATCAAGTGATAATTTTTGACACGACCTTACGTGATGGCGAGCAAGCGTTGGCAGCAAGCCTTACGGTAAAAGAGAAATTACAGATCGCTTATGCACTTGAACGACTGGGTGTCGATGTTATCGAAGCGGGCTTTCCGGTGTCATCACCAGGCGACTTCGAGTCGGTACAAACCATCGCGAAGAATATTAAAGATAGCCGTATCTGTGCACTTTCTCGTGCAGTAGCGAAGGATATTGATGCCGCTGCAGAGGCATTAAAAGTCGCTGAGCAGTTCCGTATTCATACCTTCATTTCTACATCAACGGTTCACGTGCAAGATAAATTGCGTCGTAGCTATGACGATGTTGTTGAGATGGCAGTAAAAGCCGTTAAACACGCTCGTAACTACACAGATGATGTTGAGTTCTCTTGTGAAGATGCAGGTCGTACGCCTATCGATAATCTATGTCGCATGGTTGAAGCTGCGATCAACGCGGGTGCGAAAACCATCAACATCCCAGACACAGTAGGCTACACAGTACCTAACGAGTTTGGTGGCATTATCCAAACGCTATTTAATCGCGTACCAAACATCGACCAAGCGATCATATCTGTTCACTGTCACGATGACTTAGGCATGTCGGTTGCTAACTCAATAGCAGCCGTTCAAGCGGGTGCTCGACAAATTGAAGGCACAATCAATGGTATTGGTGAGCGTGCGGGTAACTGTTCTTTAGAAGAGATAGCAATGATCATCAAAACTCGTCAAGAGTTATTAGGTGTTCATACTGGTTTGGACCACAAAGAGATTCACCGTACCAGTAAGTTGGTTAGCCAGCTTTGCCACATGCCAATTCAAGACAATAAAGCTATCGTCGGTGCAAACGCGTTCAGCCACTCTTCAGGTATCCACCAAGATGGCATGCTAAAGAACAAGAACACTTACGAGATCATGACGCCTGAGTCGATCGGCTTGAAAAACAAGGCTCTGAATCTAACAAGCCGTAGTGGCCGTGCAGCCGTTAAGAGCCACATGGACGCAATGGGCTACAAAGACAATGAGTACAACCTAGATTCATTGTACGAAGACTTTTTAAAGCTTGCTGACCGTAAAGGCCAAGTATTCGATTACGACTTAGAAGCACTAATGCACTTCGCGAACCTACGTGACGAAGATGATTTCTATAAACTTAACTACCTAAGCGTACAATCTGGTAGTGTTATGTCTACCACCAGTATCAAGCTGCAATGTGGTGACGAAGAGAAGTGCGAAGCGGCTGTCGGTAACGGCCCTGTTGATGCTTTATATCAATGTATCTACCGCTTAACAGGTTACGAAATTGCATTGGACAAATTCGACCTTACTGCGAAAGGCGAAGGCGAAGATGGCTTAGGCCAAGCGGATATCATTGCTAACTATAAAGGCCGCAAGTACCACGGCACCGGCGTTTCAACGGATATCGTCGAAGCCTCTGGTCAGGCGCTACTGCACGTTATCAATAGCATTCAACGCGCAGACACCATTGCTGAAATGAAACAACAAAAAATCGCGACAGTTTAGACACCAATAACAGAGCCCTAGAGCCGATGTTGTTGGCTTTAGGGACAGAATTTAAAACGAGCCAAATAGCTCAGTAACAAGAATTAAAGGATTAACATGACTGATAAATCATACAAGATTGCCGTACTACCTGGTGATGGCATTGGCCCAGAAGTAATGCAACAAGCACACAAAGTGCTAGACGCGATCGAAAAGAAGCACGCAATTAGCTTTTCTCGCGAAGAGTATGATGTTGGTGGTATTGCGATTGATAACCACGGCTGTCCACTTCCAGAAGCGACAGTAACAGGCTGTGAAGAATCTGACGCGGTACTTTTCGGCTCGGTTGGCGGTCCTAAGTGGGAGCACCTTCCACCAAACGATCAACCTGAACGTGGTGCCCTACTTCCTCTTCGTAAACACTTCCAATTGTTCTGTAACCTACGTCCTGCACAAATCCATAAAGGTCTAGAGTCTTTCTCTCCTTTGCGTGCTGACATCTCTGGTAATGGTTTCGACATCGTTGTGGTTCGTGAACTAACCGGCGGTATCTATTTCGGCCAACCTAAAGGTCGTGAAGGCGAAGGCGCAACTGAAAAAGCTTTTGATACCGAGGTTTACCACCGCTACGAAATCGAACGTATTGCAAAAATTGCGTTTGAATCTGCACGCCTACGTAACAAAAATGTTTACTCAATTGATAAAGCGAACGTTCTACAAAGCTCTATCTTATGGCGCGAAGTAGTCGAAGAGATCGCAAAAGATTACCCAGATGTAACGCTAAACCACATGTACATCGACAATGCGACCATGCAGCTAATCAAAGATCCATCTCAGTTTGATGTAATGCTATGTTCAAACATCTTCGGTGACATCATCTCTGATGAGTGCGCAATGATCACTGGTTCTATGGGTATGCTTCCTTCTGCAAGCTTGAACGAAAGCAACTTCGGTCTATACGAACCAGCAGGCGGCAGTGCACCAGACATCGCAGGTAAGAACATCGCAAACCCAGTTGCACAGATTCTTTCTGCTGCGCTAATGCTTCGTTACAGCCTAGGTGAAGAAGCGGCAGCACAAGACATCGAATCAGCGGTATCTAAAGCACTTTCAGCAGGCGAGTTAACAGCAGACCTTGCAGGTGACAACCAAGCGCTTACTACTTCTGAAATGGGTGACAAGATCGCAGAGTACATCTTAGCTTCATAAGCTGGATGCTCCGATTGAAAGCAAGTACATAAGAATAATATCAAGCCAAGTCAGCTTAAATCGCATGACTTGGCTCGAAACAAACACTGGGACTGATGCTCCCAAGGAAGAAAAGCTATGTCGACAAACCAGCAAGCCAAAACCTTATACGAAAAAGTTTATGACGCTCACGTTGCGGTTGCAGCGAAAGGCGAAACGCCAATTCTTTATATCGATCGTCACCTTGTTCACGAAGTAACGTCACCTCAAGCCTTTGATGGTCTGCGTGAAAAAGGCCGTAAAGTTCGCCAAGTAAGCAAAACTTTCGCGACTATGGATCACAACGTATCAACACAAACCAAAGACATTAACGCTTCAGGTGAGATGGCTCGTATCCAAATGGAAACGCTATCGAAAAACTGTGAAGAGTTTGGTGTCACGCTTTACGACCTAAACCACAAATACCAAGGCATTGTGCACGTCATGGGGCCAGAGCTAGGTATTACTCTGCCGGGTATGACCATCGTTTGTGGTGACTCACACACGGCAACACACGGTGCATTTGGTTCATTAGCATTCGGTATCGGTACTTCAGAAGTAGAACACGTATTAGCGACGCAAACTCTAAAACAAGCTCGCGCGAAAACCATGAAGATCGAAGTAAAAGGCAAAGTCGCTGAAGGCATTACAGCAAAAGATATCGTGCTCGCGATCATCGGCAAGACAACAGCCGCTGGCGGTACAGGCTACGTGGTTGAGTTCTGTGGTGAGGCGATTACCGACCTTACGATGGAAGGTCGTATGACGGTATGTAACATGGCTATCGAGCTTGGTGCTAAAGCAGGTCTGATTGCCCCAGATGAAACCACCTATGAATACATCAAAGGTCGTAAGTTCTCTCCTGAGGGTGAAGAGTTTGATGCAGCCGTTGAATACTGGAACACATTAAAAACAGATGCTGATGCTGAATTTGATGCAGTTGTCACGCTAGAAGCAGCAGACATCAAACCACAAGTTACTTGGGGCACCAACCCAGGTCAGGTTATCTCTGTAGACACGCCAATCCCTGCACCAGAAAGCTTTGCAGATCCTGTTGAAAAAGCATCGGCAGAAAAGGCGCTGGCTTACATGGGGCTTGAAGCAGGTAAATCTCTATCTGATTACAACGTAGATAAAGTATTCGTGGGCTCTTGTACCAACTCTCGAATTGAAGACATGCGTGCAGCTGCAGCGGTAGCGAAAGGTCGCCAAGTGGCAAAACATGTACAAGCGCTTATCGTTCCGGGTTCTGAGCAAGTAAAAGCACAAGCCGAAGCTGAAGGCTTAGATATCATCTTCAAAGAAGCAGGCTTCGAATGGCGCCTGCCGGGTTGTTCTATGTGTCTTGCAATGAACAACGACCGTCTTGGTCCACAAGAGCGCTGTGCTTCTACATCAAACCGTAACTTTGAAGGTCGCCAAGGCCGTGATGGTCGTACGCACCTAGTTAGTCCAGCAATGGCAGCCGCAGCGGCTATCGCTGGTCACTTTGTCGATATTCGTGAACTTTAATTAGAGGATTTAACATGTCAGGTTTTCAACAACACACCGGATTAGTCGTTCCTCTAGATACGGCCAACATCGATACTGATGCGATCATTCCAAAGCAGTTCCTGCAGAAAGTAAACCGCATCGGTTTTGGCAAGCACTTGTTCCACGATTGGCGCTTCTTAGATGACGCAGGCCAGCAACCAAATCCAGAGTTTGTAATGAACGAAGCTCGCTACCAAGGCGCTTCAATCCTGCTTGCTCGTGAAAACTTTGGTTGTGGTTCATCGCGTGAACATGCACCTTGGGCACTTGCTGATTACGGTATCCAAGTGATGATTGCGCCAAGTTTTGCCGACATCTTCTACGGTAACTCAATCAACAACCAAATGGTGCCAGTTCGACTGACTGAGCAAGAAGTGGATGAGTTATTCCAATTCGTTGAAACAAATGAAGGCGCAGAAATTACTGTTGATCTAGAAGCAATGAAAGTGAGTGCGAATGGCAAAGAGTACTCGTTTGAAATTGATGAGTTCCGCCGTCACTGCCTACTGAACGGTTTGGATAATATCGGCCTTACACTTCAACATGCCGATAAGATCTCTGAGTTTGAAGCTAAGATTCCTAACTTCTTAAAATAATGAGACGTTTCTGAATAAACCTAAAGGTTGGCTTAATGCCAACCTTTTTTATTTGGCTGAAATTTTAGCTTAACTTCATAGGTTTATTTAAATCGATAACTATGAAAGAAAATCGTAAGCCATAAGGTCTTAGTAGTCAGTCATCAGGAGAATGCCATGAAACAACTACTTTTTATTGCCAGTCTACTTTTCTCAACCTTAGCTTGGTCTGCGCCTAAATCCGATCTTTGGCCATACTGGAATCAAAGCAACGAAACCAATCTAGAACAGGTCTCTCATCAAGATTGGCAGTTATTTCTCGATAACTACTTAGTTCAACAAGGGCAAAATACCCTGGTTCGCTATAAAGCAGTGAGCGCTGCAGATAAGAGAAAGCTCAAACAGTATATCAAGAGTCTAGAACAGGTTAATCCACTTAACTATTCAAAAGCAGAGCAGTATGCCTACTGGGTTAACCTATACAACGCAGTGACTGTCGATTTGATTCTTGATGCCTACCCAATCAAATCTATTACCAAGCTAGGGGGTCTTTTTAGTTTCGGACCATGGGGAGACGATGTGGTAGCCGTCAACGGGAAATCACTAACACTCAACGATATTGAACATCGAATCCTAAGACCGATTTGGCAAGACCCACGCACGCATTATGCGGTGAACTGTGCCAGCCTAGGTTGCCCTAACTTACAAGCTGATGCTTTTACCTCTGACAATACTGAAGCCTTGTTAGAACAAGCTGCTAGTGAGTTTGTAAACAGTGGTAAAGGCGCGCTGGTTACAAATAATAAGCTTCAATTATCATCAATTTACGAATGGTTTGCTGTGGATTTTGGTACAGAAAAACAGCTCTTTGAGCACTTAGACCAATATCGAATTGAAGCAGTAACTAATACTCAAAACATCAGTTATGACTACGACTGGTCGCTTAACCAAACAAACTAGCTCGAGCGCCAAAGTTCATCACTAAAACAAAAAAAAGAGGCTGGAGGTTTTTATTCCCTCTAGCCTCTTTTTATCTGCTAGCGTGTATTCCGACAATTAAAAGCTTGAACCCGGTTGCTGCAAGAATTCAACTTCTTCGGGAGTCGAAGGTCGCCCTAACACATCATTACGGTGCGGATAACGACCAAAACGCTCGATGATAATCTTATGCTTAAACTCAAAATCTAAATTATTTTCTAATCCAGTTTGAGAAAAGAGTTCCACGGCTTGTTCGTGAACTAACAAAGACTCACTGTGCATATAAGGCATATACAGGAAGCTTTTCTGTTGCTCGCTAAGTTGGTGATCAAAACCACCCGCGACCGCTTCTTGAGCGAGAGCTAACGCCATAGAATCGGCAGTAAACGCATCTGGACTGTTTCTACCAATATTTCGAGAAAACTGATCAAGCACGATAATCTCTGCCAAGCGCCCTTGTGCATTTTGTCGCCATTCAAATAACTCACCTTGGATAGCTGTATTGTGCAGTTCAGAAAATCGAGACTTTATCAAAGCGTCAACCTCGGCACCGCCCGTAAACCAATCTTTAGGCGTCAATTCATCGAACCAAAACTCTAGAACATCCTGATACGTTACCGTCATATAATTCCCTTTAATAAAAACCGAGTAAATTTGTGATTACTCGGTTTAATGTTCGATTACTTAAAACCTTTGACCTTCTTTATCAGGTCATAAGCATTTTGAATTTCTTGCGATTTTTCTTTCGCGACATTCATCATCTCTGGTGGTAAGCCCTTCGCCATCAGTTTATCTGGGTGATGTTCATTCATCAGCTTACGGTAGGCTTTTTTCACTTCCTTGCCATCAGCACTTTCACTTACGCCCAGAACCTTAAATGCATCACCAAGTTGGTTTTGTTGTGATGCTTGTTGCCAACCTGACGACTGCCCTTGGTGATGACCACCACCGAAGCTTCCACCCTGTTGTTGGAAACGGAATGCTGCTTCTTGCATCTGCAAACGGCGTTCAAGTTGCTCTGCAGAAAAGCCAAGACCTTGAGCAATTTTATGCAGAACCTGACGCTCACTTGGGTGCAAGCTTCCATCAGCGAATGCAGCGGATACTTGAAGCTCCAAGAAGAACTGAAGAAGGTCAAAACGACCACCCGATGAGATTTTCACTCGCTCAAGTACGTCGCTCAGTGGGAAGTCGCTCTCTTTACCGTCACGGAAAGCATCTTGCGCCGCTTTACGTTGTTCACCATGTAGGTTCATGCGCTCCATCATGGTAGAAGCGAGTTGAATCTCTTCTGGCGTTACCTGCCCTTTCGCTTTAGCGACATGCCCCATAACCGCAAAAGCGGATTTAAAAAACTCGTTCTGTCTTTCTGCTTGGCTTGGGCCTCGACCAAAACCAGAGCTATTAAAACCAGACTGATTCAATCGACGAGCTTTATCGAATTGGTGTCCTAAAAAAAGACCAAAAACTAAACCGAGCGGCCCTCCAAATAAAAAGCCAAAAAACGCGCCCAAAATTTTGCCAAATATTTGCATTATGTGTTCTCTATCTATGAATTTTATCTGAGTAATGCTGTCTGATGATGCTGAATGCTATTATTTCCTTTATCATAAGGAAAATGCTTTATTAATTGGATTGATACTAGATCAACCCTTCATCTAGTGACACAGGATAGTTCAACTTCATGCAATCTTTTTCCCGCACCTTGTTAGCCGCGTCTATAAGTACGGCGTTATACGTGTCGACAACTCAAGCTGAAACAATCACCGATAGTAGTGTGCAGGAAATGCCCTCTATAGATCAATGCTTGATCGAGCCCGCTGCAGAAAACGAGACACAGCTACCCGCACATGTTGAGTCAGATCGCTTAGAAGCTATCAATGGTGACAAGGCTATATATTCAGGTGACGTAAGAGTTACGCAGGGGAACAAGACCATCCTTGCAGATAACGTAACCCTACACCAACAAGAAAATATCGTTGTAGCTGAAGGCAACGTAAATTTTAGTGATGGTCAAATCAAATCTATCTCAGACAGAGCGACCAACAATCTGACTACAGATGAAATGACGCTTGAGAATACCGATTACGAATTTCTTTGTGAACCAGGTCGTGGAGATGCGGTTTATATCGCAAAAACAGGTAAAGCGGTTTATGAGATCGAAGATGGTTCGATCACCTCTTGTCCTATCGGCGATAATGCTTGGCGTCTAAGAGCATCGAGTATCGACGTTGATCAAAATGAAGAACAAGCCACCTTTTATAATCCACGTTTTGAGATTCAAAGCGTACCAGTTTTCTACCTACCTTATTTAACGGTTCCAATTGGCGATACCCGTAAAACCGGTTTCTTGTACCCAACCGTTTCATATGGCTCAAGCGATGGTTTTGAAGCTGAAATACCGGTTTACTGGAACTTAGCACCAAACTATGACTTAGAAACGACCTTCAAGTACATGCAAGAGCGTGGCACTCAACTTGATAGTAAATTCCGTTACTTGAGCGACTTTGGTTCAGGTAGCATTAAGTCAGAATACCTGCCCGACGATAAAAAATATAAAGAGAAAGGCGACCGTTGGGGTGCCCAGTTAGAACACTCAGGAATATTCCAACAGTCTTGGTTGTTTGAAGTCGATTACTCAAAAGTCAGTGATATCGACTACTTCACAGACATCAGTGGCAGTAGTATTGGTAATCGTGAAGATGGCCAACTATTACAAGAAGGTAAAGCAACCTACCGTTCTCAAAACTGGGATGCGTCTGTACTTGTCCGAGATTTTCAAGTTTTAACTCCAAACAACCAACCTTATCGTCTAATGCCACAGCTGGAGTATAACTACTACGCCCCTGAGGTGATGGACTACTTAGACTTCGACATGATCAGTCATGTGTCGCTATTTGATACCGACGCTGCAGACAAACCGTCAGCGACTCGTGTACACGTGGAACCAGGTATTACTATACCTATAGGCAATACTTGGGGAACGTGGACAACGGAAGCTCGACTTCTTGGTACTTACTACCAGCAAGATCTTGATGGCGTTGATACATCTAGCAACGAATACAAAAATTTGGAAGAATCAGTCAGCCGAATTATACCTGAGTTCAGAAGCCACGCTGGTATCGTTTTAGAGAGAGATACAACACTAATTGGGGGCTACACGCAAACACTCGAACCTCAAGTTCAGTACCTTTATGTACCCGAAGAAGACCAATCTAATATCGCTCTTTACGACACTACATTGTTGCAAACGGATTACTACGGTCTATTTAGAAGCCGTAAATACAGTGGCGTTGACTTCATTGCGGCAGCCAACCAAATTAGCTACGGTGCATCTTCTAGGTTCTTTGATGATGAATATAGGGAACGCTTAAATGTATCTTTTGGCCAAATTTTTTATATCGACAAAGATACTAAACGTACTGTCGAAGGAACAGATCCAAACGATAAATCTAACTACTCCGCATGGGCTGTAGAGGTCGATTTCAACTACGATGATTACCTATTTTATCATGGTGGTGTGCAGTACGATATCGACGCATCAGAATTGCAGCTCGCCAATAGCACCATAGAATACCGTTTTACTGGCGGTTACGTACAAACCAACTATCGCTATGTCACAAAAGAGTATATAGAAGATAATGTTGGAGAAACTATAACCAACATAAATCAAATAACAAAAGACGGTATCTCTCAACTGGGATTATTAGGTGGTTATCAAATCTCGGCTAAATGGAATGCTAGTGCCCAGTACTTCTATGATCTGACAACAGAAGAAGAGCTCGAATGGTTAACAAGCCTAAACTATAGGTCTGATTGTTGGTATATAGGTTTCACATACAGCAATCAACTGCGCAGTTGGGAAGGTGATTTTGTTACCAACCCTAACGCGACGCCGGTTTACGAAAACAACTTCAGTGTGAACTTCGGTATTGTCGGCTTCGGTACAAATATCGGTTCTGACTCAGGTGCCGTTGGGGATAGTAGCTCAGACAACTCTCTAAGTTACGGTCGCCCATTCTTCTTAAACAACTAATTTCTTTACTGATAAAACATCAGTAAATTTAAAGGATTACACATGACATTGTGGAAACGCACATTAATTGCCATCGCAGCGGCTTGTACTTTAACAACAAGCTATGCCGCACCGGTCGAGCTAGACAGCGTAAAAGTTATCGTCAACGAAGGCGTTATCTTACAAAGCGACATCGATGCTTCGATGAAGACGCTACGTGCAAACGCTAAGAAAAGCGGTCAAACACTGCCATCGCAAGACGTACTCAATGAGCAAGTGCTTGAAAAACTAATCATCGATACTATTCAAACTCAAGAAGCGGAGCGTATTGGCGTTCGTATTGATGATGCTCGACTTGATCAAGCAATTGAAGGTATCGCGAAAGACAACAACCAAACAGTAGATCAACTTACCGCATCGGTTGCTGAAGAAGGTCTTAGCTACAACGCATTTCGTGAACAAGTAAGAAAAGAAATCGCAGCAAGTGAAGCTCGTAACGCCTTAGTTCGTCGTCGTATCAACATTCTTCCTGCAGAAGTAGACAACCTAGCTGATATCCTTGCTCAAGAAACGAATGCTACGGTTCAATACAAGATTGGCCACATTCAACTGCGCTTTAATGATGACCAAACCAAAGAAGAGTTAGAAGCTCAAGCCAAAGAGCTTGTTGAAGAACTTAACTCAGGTAAAGACTTCAGCACCATGGCGTATACTTACTCTAAGGGTCCTAAAGCACTGCAAGGCGGTGATTGGGGTTGGATGCGTAAAGAAGAGATGCCAACCATTTTTGCAGACCAGATAAAAATGCAGAACAAAGGCAGCATCATCGGTCCTTTCCGAAGTGGTGTTGGTTTCCACATTCTGAAAATTGAAGATGTGAAAGGCTTAGAAACTGTCGCGGTAACGGAAGTTAATGCACGTCATATCCTGATTAAACCAACGGTAATCTTGAGTGATGACGGTGCTAAAGAGCAACTTGAAGAGATCACTCGTCGTGTCAACGCAGGTGAAGCGAGCTTTGGTGATCTTGCACAGCAATACAGCCAAGATCCAGGTTCTGCAGTACAAGATGGTGAGCTAGGTTACCAAACACCAGATTTGTATGTACCAGAATTCAAACACCAAGTAGAAACACTACCTGAAGGTAAAATAAGTGCGCCATTTAAAACCGTACACGGCTGGCACATTGTTGAAGTACTAGACCGTCGTGAAGTTGACCGTACCGATTCTGCGTTGAAAAACAAAGCTTACCAAATTCTATTTAACCGTAAGTTCAACGAAGAAGCTGGCGCTTGGCTACAAGAAGTAAGAGCAAGTGCCTTTGTTGAAATGGTTGAGGACGACCAAGATGACAACAACTAAACGTATTGTCATAACTGCGGGAGAACCTGCAGGGATAGGCCCAGATTTAACCCTAGCTCTTTCTCAAGAAAGCTGGCCTCATCAACTCGTGGTTTGTGCCGATAAAACACTACTAGCTGAGCGAGCCAAAATTCTTGGTATCGACGTTGATCTGCTAGATTATGATGCAAAGGCAGCTAAGCAACCGCAACGCGCTGGCACACTGGTAGTGAAACACATTCCACTCGCTGAAACGGCAGTTGCAGGCCAACTTAACGAAGCTAACGGTCATTACGTATTAAATACTTTAGAAACCGCAGCAATTGGCTGTATGAATGATGAATTTGATGCTATTGTCACCGGCCCTGTTCATAAGGGTGTAATTAACCGAGCTGGCGTCGCTTTTAGTGGCCATACCGAGTTCTTTGCAGAGAAGTCCAACACACCACTGGTGGTGATGATGTTGGCAACTGAAGGGCTGCGTGTTGCGTTAGTAACAACACACATCCCACTAGCTTATGTATCTCAAGCAGTGACCGAAGACAGATTAGAGCAAATTATTGCTATTCTGAATAAAGATTTGGTCGAAAAATTTGCTATTGAGAAACCAACTATCTACGTGTGTGGCTTGAATCCGCATGCCGGTGAAGATGGTTGCCTAGGGCGTGAAGAGATTGAAACTATCACCCCAACGCTAGAAAAAATTCGCCAAAAAGATGGCATCAATTTAGTTGGCCCATTGCCAGCAGATACCATCTTTAATGAAAAATATTTGCAAGATGCAGATGCTGTTTTAGGTATGTATCACGACCAAGTACTCCCGGTATTGAAATACAAAGGGTTTGGTCGCTCAGTGAACATCACTCTTGGCTTACCGTTTATTCGCACATCAGTCGACCACGGTACCGCCTTAGACTTGGCAGGGAAAGGCCAAGCCGATACAGGGAGCTTTAGAACAGCGCTCACGCACGCCATTGAATTAGTAGAGAAAAAGCAATGAGAAATGATGTCCACTTAGGGCACAAAGCGCGTAAACGTTTTGGTCAAAACTTCCTTAACGATCCATACATTATTGATGGTATCGTATCGAGCATTAACCCATTACCGGGTCAAAACCTAGTAGAAATCGGTCCTGGTCTAGGCGCAATTACTGAGCCTGTGGGTAAGCTTGTCGATAAATTTACGGTTATCGAATTGGATAGAGACCTTGCAGAACGTCTTCGTAACCATCCAGATCTGGCTGACAAGCTAACGATCCGTGAAGGCGATGCGATGAAGTTCGATTTCCAAGAGTTGGTGAAGCCAAACAATAAGCTACGTATCTTTGGTAACTTACCATACAACATCTCTACGCCATTAATGTTCCACCTTTTTGAATTCCATAAAGATGTGCAAGACATGCACTTTATGCTTCAAAAAGAAGTGGTTAACCGTCTGGCTGCGGGACCTGGTAGCAAAGCTTACGGCCGCCTTACCGTAATGGCTCAGTACTACTGTAAAGTGACACCTGTGCTAGAAGTACCACCAACGGCCTTCGTTCCGCCACCAAAAGTAGACTCAGCGGTTGTACGCCTGCAGCCATACGAAGTCTTACCATACCCGGCTAAAGACCTAAAATGGCTAGATCGCGTATGTCGTGAAGGTTTTAACCAACGTCGTAAAACAGTTCGTAACTGCTACAAGAGCTTAATCGATAAGGAAGTGCTTGAAGAGCTAGGTATCAACCCAAGCATGCGCCCTGAGAACTTAACGCTCGAACAGTTTGTCGACATGGCAAACTGGCTACATGACAGTCACAACGCTGACAAATAAATAAAATAGGCTCCTACACTTCGGTTAGGAGCCTTTTTTATGTAATACTTTAATTACATTAAGTATACCAACAACAAAAGGTGCGAATATGGATATATCTACGCCTTGTATCAAATGCCAGGTTCACTCTAAATACATAGAAGAACAATCTGAGCCAACGAAGAATCGTTATGTCTTCGCCTACATCATTACCATCAAAAACCTAAGTAAAACAACAGTTCAGCTGATGTCTCGTCGTTGGTTAATCACCGACTCTAACGGCAAACAACTCACTATCGAAGGAGATGGTGTGGTTGGACAACAACCTGTAATTGAAGCCAATGACGAATACACCTATACAAGTGGCACTGTTATCGAAACTCCTGTTGGCGTTATGCAAGGTCACTATGTGATGACTGATCACAAGGGGATTGATTTCATCACCGAAATTGACCCATTCAGACTCGCAATCCCCAATATTCTCAATTAACCATAGCTCAGTATCTACAGGAAATTATTGTGTCGAATTATATTGTCGGAGACATCCAAGGGTGCTTCGACGAACTTCAATTACTGCTTGAAACCATCAACTTTGATAAACACCAAGATACCTTATGGGTCGCTGGAGACTTAGTCGCTCGTGGTCCTAAATCATTGGAGACGCTACGCTTTATTCGTAGCCTTGGTGATGCCGCTAAGGTTGTCTTAGGTAACCACGACTTACACCTTCTTGCGGTCTCCTTAGGGCTATTCCCTGCTAAACCAAAAGATAAGACTCAAGCAATTCTTGATGCTGAAGACCGCGAACCGCTACTCGAATGGTTAAGGCAACAGCCGTTAATTCAAGAACACTCTGAGTTCGTGATGTCTCATGCCGGTATTTCACCGCAATGGGACCTAAAAAGAGCACATATTGAAAATCGAGAGATCGTATCCTTACTTAGATCAGATAAGTGGCAGTGGTTAATCGAGAGTATGTACAGCAACACGCCTGATTTATGGCATCAAGATTTACATGATATTGAACGCTATCGCTATGCAATCAATAGCCTGACAAGAATGCGCTTCTGTTTTGAAGATGGTCGACTGGACATGGCATGTAAGCTGCCCCCCAATGAAATTACCAATGAACCACTAGTGCCGTGGTTTGACCTTCCACAACGCATAAAGCTGGATAAAACCGTTGTTTTTGGGCACTGGGCTGCACTTGAAGGCTATAACGGAAAAGATGTGATTGGACTTGATACTGGGTGCGTTTGGGGAGGAGAGTTAACGATACTTCGATGGGAAGACAAACAGTTCTTCACTCAAGAAGCTCTAACTATAGTTTAATATAGGGCTTGCTTTATATTTCAAGAAAGCAAGCCATACTATAAATTATCGCTCTAATATAACAAAGTGCATATCAAATCGGTTCTTAGTGTCATGAGTGTAATATTCATCGTACTCACAAGTCCAACCTTCACTTCCCCAGTTAGGAAAGCGAGTATCACCTTCAATTTCAGCTTCAATAAATGTTAGATATAGTTTATTTGCTATAGGAAGGTAAGATTCATATATAGAACCACCACCTATAACCATTACCTCTTCAACGTCTCCAACAGCTTTTAGAGCTTCCTCTGTAGATGTAACTGTTGTTACCCCGTCGATGGATAACTCAGGATCACGACTGATAACTATATTCTGTCTTCCAGGAAGAGGGCGACCTATAGAATCATAAGTTCTGCGCCCCATAATTACTGGTTTTCCTAGAGTGTGCTTTTTAAACCAAGCAAAATCAGCAGGTAAGTGCCATGGCATGGCATTCTCTTTACCAATAATTCTGTCACCAGCTTCAGGTAAATAAAAACCATTTTCCTTGTCAATTTTCCCACCATGAGCCATAGCTGCAATTAAGCTAATTTTCACAACTCTATACCTCTGTAATTTCTGAGACACAGATTATACCGATTTCCCTCATAGGGTAAATCATTATGCGATTATACTATCGGTCTTCTTCTATAAAAGAGCAGCCCTGGCACAGCTAAGCCAACCGCCAGTCCGGCGATTATGAACATCGACTTTAAAAAGTTCTCCATCAACATTGCCAGTAACTCAGGCGTGTAACCTGCTCTGTTGATCTCCACCATCGCAATCATCGCCTTAAAGGCAAACACGCCAGGAACCATAGGGATCAAAGCTGCAACCGTAAACACCTTAGGATGCGCTAACAGTTTATGAGACCAATGAACTCCTATCATGCCAACCACAGTCGCAGCGAAGAAGGTCGCCCATTCAATTGGAATACCAAAGTGCATCATAAGATAACGGCTACCGTGACCGATAGAACCACCTAGTGCACAATAAATTAGTGCTCGCTGTGGGACGTTAAATACCAATGCAAACCCTACCGCAGGAATCGCAGCGAAAAACATATCGTTGAGCAGACCTAAAAACAGTTCGAAAATACTCATTAGTTCGCCCATCCCCAAACGTCCGATAGACTCATCGCCGCAACAATACCTAAACTCGTCGCCAAAGTTAATAAACTGGCCATGGTAAAGCGCGCCAAACCCATATTAATGTGGCCTTTGAGCATGTCCGCAACGGAGTTAATCAAAGGGAAACCTGGTACTAACATCAATACTGATGAAGCCATCACGATCGTGGGTTGGCCGCCAATATTGTAAAGTACAGCTTGAGCAGAAATGGTAGTGGTAACGAATGCCGTGACAGCAAAGTTTAATAACGGATTGAAATGGCGATGGCCAATCTCTTGCCTGACGATCATGCCGCAAGCTGAAGCGATAAAAGTCATCATAAAGACTTGCCAATCGCCGCCAGCAAGATGGCTAAAAGAGGCGCACGACAATCCGATCATCACAACCACTAACCAACGGTTGTAACGTTCGGGGCTGATATTTTGAATCTTTTTATACGCCAAATCATAATCAAGAATTCCCTTCTCCATCATGATGCACACGCGTTGAATATCGGTGATAACCTGCATGTTAATGCCGCGATCAGCACAGCTCCGAGTGGTAGTGATACAGTGATCATTCATTACGGTAGTAACAACAAGCGCATTGGCTGACAGTGCGACTTCAACCTCATTCACCCCGCAAGCAATACCGATTCGACGCATGATATCGCCGACTAGTGTGCTCTCGGCCCCGTGAGCCAATAACATTTGTCCAGATTGAGCGACGAGTCTTGAGATCGCTCTTTGCTTTGATGCCATGATTTCCTTCCCATAGGCGTTAATTATCTAAAGATAAATTTTGCATAAAAAATAGCGAGACGTCATGATTTAGATACAAAAAAACCGCAATTTTCATTGCGGTTTAATAAAACTATCAGTGTACTTAAGAAGTAAATGATGCGTTATAAGAAGTTAAGAGGATTAGTCACGAACATAGATAACATGACCGTCATCTTCTTCGTCATCCCAATCGTCCCAGTCATCGTCATCTTCAGTAACGACATTCTTACCGCTCATCGCATCTTTGTGGTAGTCATCCCACATAAAGTCTACTTTTTCTTCTTCTTCAACTTCTACAACTTCACGAGGTAGGTTTTCCATAAACTCACCTAGTTTGAAGCAAAGATCTTTGGTGCCGATTTTATTCACTGCAGAGATCTTGAAGTACTCGCCTTCCCAGCCTAGAGCATCGATGATTTCTTGAATCTTTTCGTCTGCTTCGTCTTCTGGCATTAGGTCAACTTTATTGAACACTAACCAGCGAGGTTTCTGTGCAACTTTCTCGCTGTATTGCTCAAGCTCATCGATGATCGTTAGCGCATTCTGAATAGGATCAGACTGATCGATCGGCATAATGTCGATCATATGCAGAAGAACACGACAACGCTCAAGGTGCTTAAGGAAACGGATACCAAGACCGGCGCCATCAGCAGCACCTTCGATTAGACCTGGGATATCAGCAACAACGAAGCTCTTTTCAGGAACAACACTAACCACACCCAAGCTTGGGATTAAGGTCGTGAACGGGTAATCAGCCACTTTTGGTTTCGCAGCAGAAACTGAACGAATAAAAGTAGATTTACCTGCGTTTGGTAGACCAAGCATACCAACATCAGCTAATAGAAGAAGCTCTAAACGCAGTTCACGAACTTCGCCTTTAGTACCCATAGTCTTTTGACGAGGAGCGCGGTTAACAGACGATTTAAAACGCGTGTTACCAAGACCGTGCCAACCACCTTTACCAACCATCACTTTCTTGCCATGTTCAGCAACTTCAGCAACGATTTCATTGGTGTGGATATCAACTGCACGAGTACCTACAGGCACTTTCAGTGTAATGTCTTTACCACGCTTACCAGTACAGTTACCACCGCGACCGTTCTCACCACGCTCTGCGTTGTAAAAACGTTGGAAGCGATAATCGATTAGTGTGTTCAAGTTCTCATCCGCTTGGATGTAAACATCACCACCGTCACCGCCGTCGCCGCCGTCAGGACCACCTTTAGCTACGAATTTTTCGCGCCAAAAGCTAACTGTACCATTACCGCCATCACCGGCTTCTATTTTTACTACCGCTTCATCAACGAATTTCATTTTTCAACTCCGCACTTACGTTGCGTTACCACTCATCAAGGAGTGATATAAATTCTAGCAGATCCGTGTTTAGATCGATCACCTAAGATCTAGGCCGACCTGCAACCAAGGAACAAATAAGAAGAGGTTCTTTGCTTCTTATTTTTTACAAAACAAACGGCTTCTTAAAAACCAACCTGTTTATCAAAAAATAAAACGGCTTCTCAAAACCAAAACAAGAGCGTCTGCTTTTTTATTCTTACTATAAATAAAAAACCCTGCCGAATCGGCAGGGCTTTTGAATTCAGCTTGAAAGCTAATAAGATAATCTAATTAAAGATTAAATTACTCAGCTTCGATGCTTACAAACTTACGGTTTTTAGGACCTTTAACAGCAAATTTCACTTTACCTTCAGTAAGAGCGAAAAGAGTGTGGTCTTTACCGATGCCAACGTTTGTGCCAGCGTGGAACTTAGTACCACGTTGACGAACGATGATGTTACCTGCAAGAACAGATTCACCACCGAAACGCTTAACACCAAGGCGTTTGCTTTCTGAATCGCGGCCGTTATTAGTAGAACCGCCAGCTTTTTTATGTGCCATTGTTAAACTCTCCTAATACTTAAGCGTTAATGCCAGTGATTTTCACTTCAGTGAACCACTGACGGTGACCAGCTTGCTTACGCGAGTGCTTACGACGACGGAACTTAACGATTTTTACTTTATCGCCACGACCGTGTTGTACTACTTCTGCAGTAACCTTGCCACCTTCAACAAGAGGTGCACCAACAGCGATTTCTTCGCCGTTAGCAACAAGAAGAACTTTATCAAATTCAACAGTTGCACCAGTTTCAACGTCTAATTTCTCTAAACGAAGTGTTTGACCTTCGCTTACTCGGTGTTGTTTGCCACCAGATTGGAAAACAGCGTACATATTTTACTCCGCTTTTTCCGCACAGCCTATGGTTGTTATTTGTACAACTCGGGTGTGCGCTAAACTAATCAATAGGGCGCAGATTCTACGGGAATCATGGCGCTATGACAAGCCATATTTTTAAAAAATTGGCGAAAACCTGTTCGCCAAAGAAAAGTGCGGCAATCATGCCCTTTAGCGATGTATTAATCAACGTTTTTTAGTGTATTATTCAACAATTAAATACAACGTATAAGCCTTACAGGGTCTAACTTCAGCCGGATGAACAATGGATTTTAAAGCTATCCAAACGCTTACTGCCAATGATATGGCAAAAGTGAATGAAACAATTCAAGCCCAACTTAATTCTGACGTAAGTTTAATCAACCAGCTTGGTTTTTATATCGTTAGCGGTGGTGGCAAACGCCTACGCCCTTTGCTTGCTCTTTTATCTGCTCGCGCACTTGGCTACCAAGGTGAAGCTCATATCACCTCTGCAGCCTTTATTGAGTTTATTCACACAGCTACCCTGCTTCATGATGATGTCGTTGACGAATCGGACATGAGACGCGGTAAAGCAACAGCCAATGCAGCTTTTGGTAACGCAGCTAGTGTTTTGGTGGGTGACTTTATCTACACTCGTTCATTCCAGATGATGACAACACTAGGATCTTTAAAGATCCTTGAATTGATGAGTGAAGCAGTAAACGTGATTGCCGAGGGTGAAGTTCAACAATTAATGAACTGCAATAACCCAGACACCACAGAAGAAAGCTACATGCAGGTGATCTACTCTAAGACCGCTCGCTTATTTGAAGCTGCAACACAAATCGGAGCTATTCTTAGCGAATCAACACCAGAAATCGAAACAGCAATGCAGAACTACGGTAAATACCTAGGCACCGCATTCCAACTGATTGATGATGTGATGGATTACACTGCTGATGGTAAAGAGATGGGTAAGAACGTTGGTGATGACCTAGCCGAAGGCAAACCAACTCTACCTCTACTTTACGCAATGCACAATGGCTCTCCTGAGCAAGCAAGCATGATTCGTGAAGCGATTGAAAAAGCGAATGGCATGGAACGTCTCGACGATATTATGGCCGTTATGAAAGAGACAGGCTCTTTAGAGTACACAACGAACAAAGCTTATGAAGAAGCGGATAAAGCCATTGCTGAGCTTTCTGTACTTCCTGACTCTGAGTATAAGCAGGCGCTAACCACACTTGCACACTTGGCTGTTAAACGCAGTAAGTAAGCGCGTTAATAGACAATTAGCTTCTATGTTAAAAACAAAAAAGAGCCTCAGGGCTCTTTTTTAGTTCTAGCGGCTGTTTGTAATAAAGCCCATTTCAATATCGACTTGCCTCTAATGATAACGGCAGTTGTGCTTCGATTTCTTCAAGCTCTTCCATTGGCACTGCGTATTGCTCATGCCCACTGTAAGTCTCAACTAAGGCATACTGCTCTTGTTCGTCAATGACCAATACTTTTCCTAAGCGCCCCAAATACTCGACATTCATACCCTTCTGCACAGTAGCCATAACATTTACCCTCAACTCAGTTTAGAGGCTAATACGAGTGGCTTGAATTCTAGGATCAAAAAAGCCGATCATAGTGACCGGCTCTTATTATCTAGCTTTTAGGCTCAGTTAAATAGTGTTTCGCTTATTTAGCGAATTCAACACCAATCTCAATGTCGCCATTTAGCGTTTCAAGCATGCTATCTAAAGCGTTGCGTTCGAAGTCACTCAGTTCACCGTAGCTAAGGATCGCTTCAGCGCCCTCTTTGCCTAGTTTCACTGGCTGTGCGAAGAATGGGGCGTGCTCACCTTCACCTTCAACGTATGCACATTCAATCACGTTCTCTTCACCTTGAAGCGCTTTCACTAGAGCAAGACCGAAACGACAAGCAGCTTGGCCCATAGACAGTGTCGCACTACCGCCGCCAGCTTTAGCTTCTACTACTTCCGTACCTGCATTTTGGATGCGAGTAGTTAGTGCTGCGATTTCTTCGTCAGTAAACTCTACGCCTTCAACTTGAGAAAGTAGAGGAAGAATTGTTACGCCTGAGTGACCGCCGATAACAGGAACACGGATGTCGCCTGGATCTTTGTCTTTTAGTTCAGCAACGAACGTTTCAGAACGAATGACATCAAGAGTCGTAATACCAAATAGACGACGCTTATCGTAAACGCCTGCTTTCTTCAGTACTTCAGCAGCGATTGGCACTGTTGTGTTTACTGGGTTAGTAATGATACCAACACAAGCAGTAGGACAAGTAACGGCGATTTTCTCTGCAAGAGACTTAACAATGCCAGCATTCACATTGAAAAGATCCGCACGATCCATACCAGGCTTACGAGCAACACCTGCAGAAATAAGTACCACATCCGCACCTTCTAGTGCTGGAGTTGGATCTTCGCCCGCGTAACCTTTGATCGAAACAGGCGTTGGGATATGGCTAAGATCGGCAGCAACACCCGGTGTAACCGGTGCAATATCGTAAAGTGCAAGATCTGAACCAGCAGGTAGGCGGTTCTTAAGTAGTAGGGCTAGGGCTTGACCGATGCCACCAGCGGCACCAATAACAGCTACTTTCATTGTTATTCTCCTTGAGAGCTTTCTCTTATAGATTCTTTGTAGGGTAATTCTTGAGCTAATCTAAGTTAAAAAACTATATTAATCACAAAGTGATTACAATCAATTAACGCTAGCTTTGCGACTTCGCGCAAGTCAATAAAACCGTGCTACACAGCAAGTTCGCATTATGGCGATAATCGACTGAAATAACAAAATAAGTCGTCGCAAATAACACATTATTCTATTAAATATTTACAGTGATATGACTAACAAATTACCGGGATATTTTGGCTAAAATTGAATATGTATGCGAGAATATGCAAACATCTTTGTTAATGAATAAGAATGACATATGCGCAATACAGAAAAGCAAGACAACTTAGTTCGTGCATTTAAAGCCCTACTAAAAGAAGAACGTTTTGGCTCACAAGGCGAAATTGTGGATGCCCTGAAACACGAAGGTTTTGAGAGCATCAACCAGTCTAAAGTCTCGCGTATGTTAACCAAGTTTGGTGCCGTTCGAACTCGCAACGCAAAAATGGAGATGGTTTACTGTCTTCCTGCTGAACTTGGTGTTCCGACAGTTTCTAGCTCTTTACGAGAGTTAGTACTAGATATTGACCACAACAACGCATTAGTTGTGATACACACAGGCCCTGGTGCGGCACAGTTGATTGCTCGTTTATTAGACTCACTAGGTAAGTCGGAAGGCATACTGGGTGTAGTCGCAGGTGATGATACGATCTTCATTACTCCAACGTTATCAGTTACGACTAAGCAACTGTTTGATTCAGTGTGCGAACTGTTTGAATACGCAGGATAATTGATCGCTGTTTCATAACTATCAGCCCTACTAATGGATCGCGAACATCTATTCGCTTCGTGATCCAAATCACATCCTAGAATATCCATACCTCTCTCCTAAAACCACACTAAACCATTGATTTTAAAAAACTCAGTAGCGAATTAAACACGAGATCCAGACATCATTTGTTAGATTTTTTAGCTATATGTTTTAACATTCGAGTAATTTTCTGCCAATTTTTGATATTATTCAGACACTTTTTCATCACATGGATTGAAAAAGGTGCCGTTTCCAAATAGGAAACTCCAGAAGCAACTACACTTGTTTCAGGGTTAATAATGAATAAAGGAAGGGAAATTCATGGCATTTACCAAACTTATTAAAGTTGGTGCTATTGCAGCTGCTGTAATGGGCGCTGGCGCTGTTAACGCTCAAGAGTTCATCACAATTGGTACTGGTTCAGTTACGGGTGTTTACTACCCAACTGGTGGTGCAATTTGTAAGCTAGTGAACAAGGGCCGCAAAGACCACAACATTCGTTGTTCTGTAGAGTCTACTGGTGGTTCAATCTACAACGTTAATACCATCCGTGCTGGTGAACTAGATTTCGGTGTTGTTCAATCGGACTGGCAATACCACGGCTACAACGGTACAAGTAAGTTCAAAGATCAGGGCGAATACAAGAAACTTCGCGCTATGTTCTCTCTACATACAGAACCGTTCAACATCATCGCTCGTACCGATGCTGGCATCAACAATGTTTCTGACCTAGCTGGTAAGCGTGTAAACATTGGTAACCCAGGCTCTGGTGACCGTGCAACGATGGGTGTTGTAATGGACGCGATGGGCTGGACTAACGACAGCTTCAAGCTTGCTTCTGAACTTAAAGGTTCTGAGCGTTCACAAGCACTTTGTGATAACAAGATTGATGCATTCATCTACATGGTTGGTCACCCGAACGGATCAATCAAAGAAGCAACAACATCTTGTGATGCAAAACTGGTTTCAGCAACAGGTCCACAGATCGACAAGATTGTAGCTGAAAACCCATACTACGCTTACAGCACAGTTCCTGCTGGTATGTACCGTGGTACTGACGCAGACGTAAACAGCTTCGGTGTAGCTGCAACTATGGTAACCACTTCAGACGTTTCTGAAGAAGTGGCATACAACGTTGCTAAGGCAGTATTTGAAAACTTTGACACTTTCAAACGTCTACACCCAGCATTTGCTAACCTGAAAAAAGAAGACATGGTTAAAGCGGGTATCTCTATCCCTCTTCACCCAGGCGCAGCAAAATACTACAAAGAAGTGGGCCTTCTAAAGTAACTCTACTTTAAGCCTACGGCACCAATAAGGAGGCTAGCCCTCCTTATTGGCTTTTCACGTTTTATAAAAATAACTTAAGTGAAAAGAACAACCCTTTAAGTTTCTCCAAGTTGGAGGACTTACCTTCGTATCAAGCCTAAGACAAAGACGAACAAAGAACGCATTTCCCTATCCATTCACTACACTAGATAGGAAATAAATAACGTTTGGTTGTTCGTAAGAAAAGGCAGACCATCAATAATAAGGATAAAGTACATGACGCAGACAACATCACCGTCTCCAGATGTGCAAGAAATGGTGGCACAATCAGATACTGGTGCGCGTAGCCCTCGTGGTATCCAAGGCCGTATTTTATGGTTTGTGCCTCTATGTTGGTCACTGTTCCAACTTTGGTATGCATCTCCGCTGCCGTTCATTTTTAACTTCGCAATTTTAAACGACACTGAAGCTCGAGCAATTCACCTTACGTTTGCTATTTTCCTAGCCTTTACCGCTTATCCAGCCATGAAGAACTCGCCTCGGGATCGCATCCCAGCAGTCGACTGGATATTAGCGCTGGTAGGTAGTTTTTCAGCTTCTTATATCTATATTTTCTACACAGAACTTGCCGGTCGTTCGGGCGCACCAACAACATTCGATATTGTTGCTGCGGTATTTGGCATGGTTTTACTGCTTGAAGCAACACGACGCGCTTTAGGTCCACCTCTTATGGTTGTGGCGGCAGTATTCCTACTTTACACCTTTGGCGGTCCACACATGCCAGACGTTATTGCCCATAAAGGTGCGAGCCTGAACAAGGCAATGTCTCACCTGTGGTTAACAACAGAAGGTGTATTCGGTGTAGCTCTTGGCGTATCAACGTCATTCGTATTCTTGTTCGTACTATTTGGTGCAATGCTAGAACGTGCAGGCGCAGGTGCTTACTTCATCAAAGTTGCATTCTCTCTGCTTGGCCACATGAAAGGCGGCCCAGCGAAAGCTGCCGTTGTTGCTTCTGGCCTATCAGGTTTAGTATCTGGTTCATCTATCGCTAACGTAGTAACCACAGGTACTTTTACTATCCCGCTAATGAAGCGCGTTGGTTTCCCGGGCACAAAAGCAGGTGCTGTAGAAGTAGCTGCTTCAACTAACGGCCAATTAACACCACCTATCATGGGTGCTGCAGCATTCTTGATGGTTGAGTATGTGGGCATCTCATATGTAGAAGTAATCAAGGCGGCGCTACTGCCCGCTCTGATCTCTTACATCGCGCTGATTTACATTGTTCACTTAGAAGCATGTAAAGCTGGCATGACTGGTCTACCTCGCCGTCACACACCAACTATCGTGCAAAGCCTTCTGTCTTTCACTGGCACCATTTTAGGTCTTTGTGTCATCAGTGCCGCGGTATACTACGGCGTGGGTTGGACGAAAGATGTCTTTGGTGCAGCAGCAACACCAATTGTAACTGTGGCGCTATTAATCGCTTACGTCGCTCTTGTTCGAGTTTCTGCAAAATACGCCGCTGAAGGTGGCATGGAAATCGATGCGGACCTAAAAGAAGTTCCGGATCCAGGCCCGACGATTAAATCTGGTTTGCACTTCCTACTGCCTATCGTAGTGCTAGTTTGGTGTTTAACGGTTGAACGTTTCTCTCCAGGTCTATCTGCATTCTGGGCAACCGTGTTCATGATCTTCATTTTGATCACTCAGCGCCCTTTGATGACTCTGATGAACAAATCTGACGATCTTGCAGAGCAAACTAAAGCTGGTTTCGTTGACCTAGCAGAGAGCTTGGTTTCAGGCGCACGTAACATGATTGGTATCGGTGTAGCGACAGCTGCTGCAGGTACGGTTGTTGGCGTGGTAACTCTGACCGGTATCGGTCTTGTGATGACTGATTTCGTTGAGTTCATCTCAGGCGGTAGCATCATTCTTATGCTGCTATTTACTGCGGTAATCAGCTTAATCTTGGGTATGGGCTTACCAACCACAGCAAACTACATCGTTGTATCAACGCTGATGGCTCCGGTAATCGTAACCCTAGGTGCAGCGCACGGTCTTATCATCCCACTGATTGCGGTGCACTTGTTCGTGTTCTACTTCGGTATTCTCGCGGATGACACACCTCCGGTAGGTCTGGCAGCATTTGCAGCAGCCGCGATTGCGAAATCCGATCCGATTCGAACCGGTATCCAAGGTTTTACCTACGATATACGAACCGCGATCTTGCCGTTCATGTTTATCTTCAATACCCAACTACTGTTAATGGGCATTGATTCTTGGTGGCACTTAGCGCTGACTATCTTCTCTTCTGTTACTGCGGTACTTATCTTTGCAGCAGCAACTCAAGGTTGGTGGTTTACCAAGAACAAGTGGTGGGAAACGGTGCTGTTAATCGTTCTGACCTTCTCTTTCTTCCGCCCAGGTTACTGGTGGGACATGATTTATCCAGAGAAAGTTCTTTCACCTGGAGTTGAGATCGCTCAAATCACAGAAAATCTATCTGTGGGACAATCACTTGAATTAAGAGTAGGCGGTGAAAACTTAGAAGGTAACTATTCTGAGAAAACAGTTCGCCTTCCATTTGAAGATTCTGCAACAACAAGTGAAGACCGCATTGCTTCAATGGGCCTAATGCTGACACAAACTGACGACAAGATGATTGTTGATATGGTTGAGTTCGGTAGCCCTGCAGAAGCAGCTGGCATTGACTTTGATTGGGAAATTAAATCCGTTATCCAAGATGCAGATCGACCAATGAAAGAGTGGGTATTCTTACCTGCCCTACTGATTTTGATTGGTTTAGCGATGAACCAAAGAAGGCGTGCTCGTAAGGATGAGATTAGCGCGTAATGGATAGAGCCAAGTAGCGCTCTACTCTATTTGGCTTTTTTACTACATGGAAAAGATAATTACAGCGTTTGGTATGTACTAAGCGCTGCTCAAAAAGAGACGAATACATGTATAGACAAATCCTTGTTCCCGTTGATCTTAACGACAAAGGCTTTTCTGATAAAGCAGTCGAACTAGCGGTATGGCACGCGAAACACAGCAATGCTGAAGTCCACATTCTAAACGTACTACCTGGCATTCACATGTCGATGGTGGCGTCTTACTTCCCGAAAGATGCTGCGAACCAAATGAAGCTAGATGTTAAGAATCAGCTGAAAGAGTTCGCCGATAAACACATCGACGATGAAGTGGTTTACAAAGTTCATGTTGCAGAGGGCAAAACCTACGCGACGATTCTCGACTATGCAGAAAAGCTTGGCGCAGACCTAATCGTGATGCCTAGCCATAAGCGTTCGAAAATCGACAAAGTGGTACTGGGTTCTGTTGCGAGCAAAGTAGTACAGAACTCACCAATCAATGTATTGGTGGTTAAGCCGCAAGGTTAAGTCATTCAATCGACACACAATCTAAAAAGGTTGGTCTAACAGCCAACCTTTTTTTGTTTTTAACTCACGCCACTTAACTAATCATTTAACTGACTAAGTTTTGCGGATGACCAGCAATAAAGCCATCAATGTTATCGATTAAGATATCAGACAGCTTTTGAATTGAACTGTCACTGCCCCATGCCACATGTGGTGTAAGCAGTAAGTTTGGTAAATGGCTGTTAGCCAATAGTGGATTCGAGTTATCAGCCGGCTCTTGAGTAAACACATCCATGCCCGCTCCAGCGATTTGATTGTTCTTCAAAGCACCAACTAAAGCCTCTTCATCCACTAACCCACCGCGCCCAGCATTGATTAACACTGCACCTGGTTTCATCATCGCGAGTTCTCGTTCTGAAATCAGATTTAGAGTCGCTTCGGTTAATGGACAATGTAAGCTGATCGTATCCGCTTGCTTTAAAACAGTTTCAAAAGGCAGATACCCTTCTCGACAAGAGTCAGACCCTTTACGTTCTGCAAAGATGACCTTCATACCAATCGCTTTAGCTAATATCGCTGTTGCTTGTCCTAAGCTGCCACTGCCGATTAAACCCAATGTGCTGCCCGCTACATCTTGAATCGGATGAGTAAAGAAACAGAACTGCTTATCCTTCTGCCACTCTCCCGCTTCAATATCTTGGTGATAACCCACGAGGTTTCGCTTTAACGTAAACAGCATTGCAATAACATGTTCAGGTACCGACTGAGTCGCATAGCCTTGTACGTTAGTCACTTCGATATTGTTGCCCTTGCAGTAGTCGACATCGACATTGTTGACACCAGTCGCTGACACAGCGATCAGCTTAAGTTGATGTGCTTGAGCTAAATTGTCAGCGTTGAGCACAACCTTATTGGTGATCACGACATCCGCTCCCACAACGCGCTCAGCAACGAGCTCTGGAGCTGTAAAGTCATACTCAACCCATTCATGTTCAAAGCTGAGAGGTTTTAAATGGATTTGAGATGGGATGGTGGCTCTGTCGAGAAAGACCACTTTCAACTTCGGCATTGTACGTCCTTGAATTGATATTGATGGCATCATTCTAAGCTTTTAGCTTGCTGTAGTCTGGAAGCTCTGGCGCAATTTCAAAGTGCTGTTCTATTTGTGGCAATGCTTGAGGATAAAATTCGCATGGCACGAAGGCTTTGAATAACTGATTATTCGCTGGATGATAAAAACTCAACTCACACGCATGCAGAGCCAATCTATCGCTACAGTTAAATGCATCTGACGTCGCATAAAACTCATCTCCAACGATTGGATTCCCTAGTTCCATGCAGTGAACACGCAACTGATGAGAGCGTCCCGTGATAGGCAGTAGCTTCAATAAAGTCGTTTGTTGCTCCTCTTGCTCGACCACATAGCGAGTCTGAGATGATTTACCATCCTCGAAACACACTTTCTGCTTCGGCCTATTTGGCCAGTCACAAATAAGAGGAAGGTCAATCAAGCCTTCTTTCTCTTCAACTGAACCCCATACTCGCGCGTAATAGAGCTTGTGAGTCAAGCGATATTGGAACTGCTTCTTCAAATGACGTTCTGCCTGCTTATGCTTAGCCAACAACATCAAGCCTGAGGTCGACATGTCCAAACGGTGAACAACCTGAATCTCCGGAAATTCCTCCACCAAACGACTCCACATGCTGTCGTAATGTTCTGGCAACCTGCCCGGTACTGAAAGTAGACCCGCAGGCTTGTTCACCACAAAAATATCGTCATCTTGATAAACGATATCGATCCAAGGTTCACGTGGTGGTGTGTACTGTTCTAACGCCATTGAAGCCTCTTAACTACTGATGAATAAATAATTTTCGGTTGATTTGTTTATTATTAAATACAATTTCAAACATTTTTGTACATAAAAGTTGACGACTTTACAAAACATGGTATTGATAGGGTAACGGATAATAAGAAGTCAGCATCAAAGGAAAAATGATGGAAAGTACGGTTAAAAACACTAATACAAAAACACCAACCTCAGCTCCCCTATCAAGTTTAATTAAGTCTCTTGGCCCAGGTATTATGATGGCCGCAGCAGCGGTAGGTGGCTCTCATTTAGTAGCCTCAACCAAAGCTGGTGCAATTTATGGTTGGCAGCTAGCCGCGCTTATTATCCTCGTAAACATATTTAAGTACCCATTCTTCAGAGCCGGTATCCAATATACATTAGGAACAGGTCAAAGCCTGGTTGAGGGTTACTCTAACCTAGGCCGTCCATACCTTGTGATCTTTTCGATCTTGAGTGCTATTTCTGCGGTCGTGAATACCGCTGCTTTGTTGTTATTCAGTGCAAGCCTACTGAGTTACTTCATTCCTTTCGATTTAGCGACCAGCACATTGTGTATGATCGTGTTGGCGACCTGTTTGATCATTCTATTTGCTGGCCACTATCGTGCGCTTGATACGTTATCCAAAGCGATCATGGCGATCCTGACCATCACAACCTTAGCTGCAGTTGCGATTGCGATAGGTTCTCCAGTCGAACCTGACGCCGCTTTTGTTCCACCATCACCTTGGTCTTTGGCTGCTATTGGCTTTATCGTGGTAACCATGGGGTGGATGCCTGCACCTATCGAGATCTCAAGCATCACCTCTATGTGGCTAAAAAGCCAAAAAGAGAAACAAGAAGTGACTGCTCAATCAGCACTGTTCGATTTCAATGTCGGC
This sequence comes from Vibrio sp. 10N.261.45.E2, assembly GCF_002875705.1. GTDB lineage: Bacteria > Pseudomonadota > Gammaproteobacteria > Enterobacterales > Vibrionaceae > Vibrio. The sequence continues at coordinate 51,927 of NZ_MCZZ01000113.1, read as the reverse complement.
TACATTGGTACTGCACTGCTTGCTTTAGTATTCGTTGCGCTAGGGGCGTTAGTGCTTCACGGTTCAGGTGTTGAACTGTCTCGCTCTGGTGTTGGCTTCACTCATCAATTGGTCGGTATCTACGCTTCTACAATTGGTGAATGGTCTCGTCCATTAATAGCTCTTATCGCTTTCTTCTGTATCTTTGGTAGCACGATTACGGTTATCGATGGCTACTCACGTGTGCTTGCTGAATCACAACGTCTATTATTCAAAAAAGACTCGCGCCCAAGAATGCTGCAAGGTTGGATAATCATTGTCTCTATCGCGGCATTGGCGATTGTGATGTTCTTTAGCGCAGCACTGATGCCAATGTTGGATTTTGCGATGGTGCTAGCCTTTGCGACTACGCCATTCTTCGCGCTGCTTAACTTCATCTTAGTGAACAAAGCTAAGCTTCCAAAAGCTCTAGCTATCGGCAGCAAGCTAAAATGGTTGTCTGTCGCAGGCCTTATTTACCTATTTGGTTTCTTAGCGATATTTGTTTGGTGGAAGTGGTTGATGTAATCCCTCAGCCAAAACATCTCTCATCAACTAATACATATTTCAACAACCGATACAGTTTTCAAATGCTAGATAACAATAAGGCCTTCATGATGAAGGCCTTATTTCGTTGAAGCATTTCGCTAATTCAAAACTAGTTGTGAGAAACCACAATCAAGCGTAATGAATCGAGTTGAACCTGAGCTTTGCTGATGTAACCTGTCAGTTCATTGATTTGAGCTTCGATAACTTCTAGCTCTTCATCACGAATGTTAGGGTTTACGGCTTTAAGTGCTTGTAGACGCTCTAATTCGCCGTTCAGGTTAGTTTGCATGTCTCGTTGAGCTTGTTCTCGCACTTCTTCCACTTTAGGAAGTACGTGCGTCTCACCCGCTTCAATTAGCTTGTGGATCTCGCCTTGCACCGAGTTCACTAGCTTGCTCGCTAAGTGACGGTTTACAGGGCTTAGCTGACGGTTAAAGCTATCAAACTCAACCTGAGCAGATAGATCGTTACCGCGGCCATCCATCATCAAACGAATTGGTGTCTTAGGTAAGAACTGGCTGATACCGCTGCGCTTCGGCGCTTGCGCATCCACAAGGTAAACCAGCTCAAGCAGAATAGTACCCACAGGCAGCGCTTTGTTTTTCAATAGCGATACCGCTGATGCACCCACACCTTCACTCAATAGCAGATCAATACCGCCCTGAATCATTGGGTGTTCCCAGCTAATGAAGTTCATGTCTTCACGAGAAAGTGCGGTATCACGGTCGAACGTGATAGTCGCACCTTCGTAAGGTAAGCCTGGGTAGCTTGGTACCATCATGTGCTCAGACGGGGTTACAACGAGAGCATTTTCACCCTTGTCGTCCTGGTTTAAACCAATCGTGTCGAACAGGCTCAGTGCAAACGTCACTAGGTTAGTATCGCCGTCAGTCGACGCGATCTTTTCTGCAATCTCATGCGCTTTGTCGCCGCCGTTTGAGTGCATCTCTAATAGGCGATCACGGCCTTTTTCTAGATCTGATTTCAGGCTTTGGTTTAGCTTGGCAGACTCTTCAATCACTTCATCAAGTTGCTCTGTGTTACCAGAAGCCAGCATCTCAATAAGAACATCTGAGTACTTATCGTAAACCGTGCGACCCGTTGGGCACGTCTCTGCAAATGCGTTCAGACCTTCATCGAACCAACGCGCAAGAATCGCCTGTGATGTGCCTTTTAGGTAAGGAACATGAATGTCGATATCACGCAGCTGACCAATACGGTCCAAACGACCAATACGTTGCTCAAGCAAATCTGGGTTGAACGGCAGATCAAACATCACTAACTGGTTTGCGAACTGGAAGTTACGACCTTCAGAGCCGATCTCACTACAGATAAGAACCTGAGCCCCCCCCTCTTCTTGAGCGAAGTAAGCCGCCGCTTTATCACGCTCTAGAATCGACATGCCTTCATGGAATACAGTTGCACGTACACCTTCACGCTCACGCAATGCTTGCTCTAGTTGAAGAGCAGTACTTGCACGAGAGGCGATCACTAGAATCTTTTCGCTGCGCTTGTCTTGGATCTTTTCAATCAGCCAGTTAACACGTGAATCGAACTGCCACCAGCTTGAATCTTCACCTTCAAACTCTTGGAAGATCTCTTCTGGGTACAGCATCTTCATTGCACGAGCTTCAGGAGCCATCTTGCCGCCGATCATGCCCGAGACACGCATCGAGGTGGTGTACTGCGTTGGAATATCCATCGGCAGTAGGTTTACATTTCGCTTAGGGAAGCCTTTGATTGCAGCACGTGTGTTTCTAAATAGAACACGGCCAGTGCCATGGCGATCCATAAGGTTATCAATCAATTCTTGGCGAGCTAGTGCTTGCTCTTCTTCGCTGCTATCACCTTCGATAACACGAAACAGAGGCTCAACGTCTTGCTCAGAAAGCAGCTCAGTAATCTGGTTCTTCGCACTGTTTTCAAGCTTCACACCCGAGAACAGAGCCGTTACGGCATCAGCAACTGGTGCGTACTGATCTTCTTCTTCAACGAATGCTTCGTAATCGTAGAAACGATCAGGATCCAGAAGACGCAGACGTGCAAAGTGACTCTCGCGACCAAGCTGTTCAGGAGTTGCTGTTAGTAGTAGTACGCCAGAAGTATTTTCAGCTAAGCCTTCAACCACTTGGTATTCACGGCTTGGTTTGTCTTGGCTCCACTCAAGGTGGTGCGCTTCATCGACAACCAACAGATCCCACTCGCCTTCAAGTGCTTGCTCATAGCGCTTGCGGCTCTTACGTAGGAAATCCAAAGAACATAGAACATATTGCTGGGTATCAAACGGGTTGTCTGATTCAGCAAAAGCTTCAATACAACGCTCTTCATCAAAGATAGAGAAGTGCAGGTTGAAACGGCGCATCATCTCAACTAACCATTGGTGTTGTAGAGTTTCAGGAACCACAATCAGAATACGTTCTGCACGGCCAGACAATACTTGTTGGTGAATGATCATGCCTGCTTCAATGGTTTTACCTAAGCCAACTTCATCGGCCAGTAAAACGCGTGGAGCGTGACGACGACCCACTTCATGAGCGATGTACAGTTGGTGAGGAATTAAGCCAGCACGCATACCACACAAGCCACGCATTGGGCTCTTGTGCTGTTGGTATTGATTGCTTAGCGCACGGTAACGCAACACAAAGTTATCCATACGGTCGATTTGACCTGCGTACAGTTTGTCTTGTGGTTTGTTAAAGCGGATCTGGTTGCTTAAGAAGATTTCACGCAGAGTAACTTCTGTTTCTTGAGTATCTTCACGAGTACCCAAGTAAGTCAGTAGCCCTTTGTCTTCGATAACTTCTTCAACAGACAGAGACCAACCTTCTTGGCATTCAATGACATCGCCTACATTAAACGTTACTCGGGTTACGGGAGCATCAGTACGTGCATACACACGGTTCTCTTCTGACGCTGCAAACATTAGTGTCACTGTGCGAGCATCCATTGCTACAACGGTACCTAAACCTAAATCGCTCTCCGTATCGCTTATCCAGCGTTGCCCCAAAGCAAATGTCATGAATCGACTACCTCAATCTTATAGTTGGAATTTGGTCTTCTTAACTGCAATTTCAAACAAGAACGTTCTCGCTCCTGAACTAAAAATATAGCCAAAAATGCCTAGTTTGCAGCCACTTTTTAAGTGCGCTCTCAATAATAAATATCTCGAGAAAATGGTGCAGAAAAAGGTCGCTAATCTTACTCGATGCTGTGATTTAGGTCACGCCTAAAGGAGATGATTTGATGCTTTTTTTCTGTTTTCGCCAATGCAATCAAACTGTCAAAAACTCATGGTTAATCTATAGATAGCAGATTGCTGCTCTCAAACGAATGCGCCATATTCACTCGCAACAATATGGTGCTGTTCCTCGAGATGAAGTTTAGGTGGGTAGTTGACTATCACCAGAATCAGATACTAATCTTTAAGTGAGCTTTATCTACGTTCAATGAATGCAAAGCAAGCCGCACGTCGGCAAGGAGATGCTATGGGCGAGACCAACCGGAAGCTATTTGTTTTAGACACCAATATCCTACTTCACGAACCCTTCGCTATATTTTCTTTCCAAGAGCACGATGTCGTTATCCCCATGACAGTGCTAGAAGAACTCGACAGAATCAAAGACAGTAAAAGAGACGTTGCTCGAGATGCGAGAATTGCGATTCGAACGCTCGAAGACCTGTTCAGAGAAGCCACACCAGACCAAATATCGGAAGGTATTCCTTTTTCTAAAGACATCAACGCATCTGGCAGTATTTCAATACTCGCTGACTACGAACTTCAAGAAAGCATCAAAGCCTTCGCCGATGACAAGGCAGGTGATAACCGAATCCTCAACGCAGTCCTCTATCTTCAAAACAAACGCGCTCCACGCGAAGTGGTTCTTATCACCAAAGACATCAACATGCGCTTGCGAGCAAAGGGCGCAGGTGTTCGCTTTGTTGAAGATTACCAAACCGACCAACTCATTGATGACATCCAATACCTCACCAAAGGCTTTCAACAACTGGAAGGTTCATTTTGGGACGGTATCGATAACGTAGAAAGCAAAAACCTAGGCGGAAAGACATTACATACTCTAGCAAGAGCGCCTTTCGAGCCAACCTTCCTCAACCAATATGTGATTGATGAAGAAAGTGACTTTGCTGCGCGAGTTGAGGAGATAGAACCTGAAAGCATTACACTGAGAGACCTCAGCCGCGAAAGACTAATGAATCGCAGGGCATGGGACATCACACCAAAGAATGTCTATCAAGGTATGGCAATCGATGCGCTGCTCGACCCTGATATTGATCTTGTGATTCTCACCGGCGCGGCAGGTAGTGGTAAGACACTGTTAGCCATGGCTGCAGCACTCGAACAAACCATTGAGCGTAAACAGTTCGACAAGATCATCGTAACCCGAAACACACCTGATATTGGTGAGTCGATTGGTTTCCTCCCAGGTACCGAAGAAGAGAAGATGTTACCTTGGTTAGCCGCGGTAACCGATACTCTGGAAGCGCTGCACAAGAATGACCACTGCACCGAAGGGTCGATGAAGTACATCTGTGATAAAGCCAATATCCAGTTCAAATCGATTAACTTCATGCGTGGCCGCTCAATCCAGAATGCGTTTGTACTGCTCGATGAGTGTCAAAACCTGACCGCTTCGCAAATAAAAACCATCATCACCCGTTGTGGTGAAGGTACGAAGATCGTCTGCTCAGGAAACCTAGCGCAGATAGATTCTTCTTACTTAACCCCTGTAACCTCTGGCTTAACCTACATGGTCGAGCGTTTTAAAAACTTCGAAGGCAGTGCCAACATCCACCTCAATGGTGTGGTGCGTAGCCGACTGGCTGAGTTTGCCGAAGAGAACATGTAATAGTTTTTTTGCTCTTACTAATCATTCACCCAAAAAACAAAAAGCGCCTCACATTGGAGGCGCTTTCAATTCAATAATTTGAAGTAAGTTAGCAGAGGTTCGTCTGAATTACTCAGTACCACCAACGGTTAGCGAATCTAGTTTCAATGTTGGTTGACCAACACCTACTGGCACGCTTTGACCAGCCTTACCACACACACCCACACCACGGTCAATGCTTAGGTCGTTACCGACCATAGACACTTGCTGCATCGCTTCAATACCAGAACCGATTAGCGTTGCCCCCTTCACTGGGTGAGTGATCTTACCGTTTTCAATCATATACGCTTCAGAAGCCGAGAATACAAACTTACCAGAAGTAATATCAACCTGACCGCCACCGAAGTTCGGTGCGTAGATGCCTTTCTCAACCGTTGCAATGATCTCTTCAGGTGTGTGCTCACCCGGTAGCATGTAGGTGTTCGTCATACGTGGCATAGGAAGATGCGCGTAAGACTCACGACGACCGTTACCAGTCGGAGCTACCCCCATTAAACGAGCATTCAGCTTGTCTTGCATGTAACCTTTCAGGATGCCGTTTTCGATTAACGTATTGTACTGACCGTTAACACCTTCATCATCCACGTTCAATGAACCACGAAGATCAGTCAATGTACCGTCATCGACAATCGTACATAGGCTTGAAGTAACTTGTTCGCCAACTTTTCCCGAGAATACTGACGACTCTTTACGGTTGAAATCACCTTCTAAACCGTGACCTACCGCTTCATGCAGCAGAACGCCCGGCCAACCAGAACCAAGAACGACAGGCATTGCACCAGCAGGGGCAGCAACCGCTTCAAGGTTAACAAGGGCTTGGCGAATCGCTTCATCAGCAAATTGGTAAGCAACCTGGGTGCCTTTGTCATCGCTTAGGAAGAAATCGTAACCAAAACGACCACCGCCACCAGCGCTACCACGCTCACGACGATCACCTTTTTGAGCCAGTACGCTAATAGACAAGCGAACCAGCGGACGAATATCGCCAGCGTAGGTGCCATCTGTCGCGGCAATCAGCATCTGCTCATGCACACCACTTAGGCTTACCGATACTTCAGTAACCATTGGCTCTTTAGTGCGAATGTAAGCATCCAATGATTTTAGTAATTCTGTTTTCTGCTGCTTTTCCCAGCTCGCTAGCGGGTTAACTGCATCATAGTAAGCTTGGTTAGAGTTGCGTTTGAAAGCGTGAACCTTGCCGTTTTGACCTTGCTTAGCGATACCGCGAGCTGCAATTGCACTCTGCTTAAGACCGTCTAATTGGATTTGGTCAGAATAAGCAAAACCGGTTTTTTCACCCGATACTGCACGAACGCCAACACCACAATCGATATTGAAAGAGCCGTCTTTAATAATGCTATCTTCTAGCACTAGAGATTCGTGCCAGCTTGACTGAAAGTAGATATCAGCATAATCAATTTGGCGGGTAGCAATGCTCGCCAATGTATCTGCGATATTTTGCTCCGTAAGCCCTGTTGGGTTCAGTAGCGCTTCTTCAATTTGATTAATGCTCATAAATGGCTCTTGTTTGTAATTAAAATTGATTGGTAAATCGAGAATGTTGCGTGATTGGCATATTTTGCCTAATTGACTCGCAACTGGATGTGTCTATCTCAACCACCATACTTTTAGGCTCTTGGTCTAACTGTGCGACCACTCGTCCCCATGGATCAACCACCATTGAGTGTCCCCATGTTTCTCTTTGGCAAGGGTGTTTTCCACCTTGCCCTACCGCGACAATCCACGACTGTGTTTCAATCGCGCGGCATCTTAACAGTGCTTCCCAATGCGCTTGGCCCGTTACCGCGGTAAAAGCCGCAGGCACCACAATGATTTGTGCACCCTGTTTACGTAACTCTGAATACAGGTGCGGAAAGCGCACATCATAACAAATACTCAAACCTAAGCGACCAAAAGGCGTTTCCGTTGTCACAACTTGGTTGCCCGGAGTGAAAATATCCGACTCTCGGTAGCACTTATGGGCATCAGCAACATCCACATCAAACATGTGTAGCTTGTCGTAGTGAGCCACTAGGCAACCAAAATCATCAACCACCAAGGTTGTAGTAGTCACGCCTTGAGTTGTGCTTATTGGCATACTACCAATGACAATCCAAATTCGGTGGAGCTTTGCTAGCTCAGAGATTTTCTTTTGCAGTGGGCCATCATTTAAAGGCTCAGCATACCGGTGATAGTCAGCTTTACTGCCAAAAACTAATGCATTTTCAGGGCACACAACCCACCTAGCTCCCAACTCTTTGCACTTTGCTACTTCGTGAGCAAGATACTCAAAATTCAACTCAGGGCTAGGACCAGATGTCATTTGAATCAACCCAACACAATCCATGTGTATCGCTCCTCCATTCATTATGATTCAGAAATCAGCATTTCACCGTATATTAACTGACTAAATACTAAGGCCTATTCGGCTAACTTTCTCAGTTTATCTGGTAGCTGGAATTCGCCAGAGCTACGAGATAGCTCACTCACCGTTGGTGAATCTAGTGGCCCTTTCACCGAGTAATTAACTTGGGTAAAGACCTCAACCACTGGCGAAATAACCGTGGTCACCGCCAATACGTACAGCGCCGTTTGAGGGGTTACCGCGAAGGCCGTTAATACTGGAATACCCGAGGTAATATCTGGGGTAAAGTTCACTTCTGCATCAACCTGACGAGTATTGAGGTTTGCGATGCCTTTGATCTTCATCTCACCGGCGACCGCATCCATATTCAGATCATTGGTCAGGAAGATACCATTTTGGATCTCGCCCGTTCCGGTGATGCTATTGAACGCCATGCCTTTATCAAACACATCCGAGAAATCGAGCTGCATCTTACGGATGATCGAATCAAGGCTAAACAGACCAAGCAATCGAGCCGCACCACTCACATCCGAGATAATTCCTTTACCAAACTTGGTTTTAACGTTGCCATCAAGGGTATCCATTTTGATCCCCCAAGGCGAGCCATCCCAATTCAGTTGACCTTCCAACGCAAATGGCGCTTTTTGAATCCCTGAAGTGATACCGAAGCGCTCCATGAGTTCACTGTTGTTTTCACCTTCAACATCAACAGTTAGCGATGAATGACTCTTGTCGCCGTCCAGTTCCCACCAGCCGCTTACATCCGCTTTATTGCCGCCGCTTCGAACCTGAATCTTGTTCCACTCAATACGATCTTCGTTCCTAGTCATTTCGACATCGACCTTACCAACCTTATAGCCTTGAAGCCAAAAGTCGTTCAGAGTCAGTGTCAAGTTTGGCATCGCATCGTGGATCTCTCTATCCAACTTAGAGATCAATGGCGCTTCTTGCGCTTTACGCTGTAGCAGTTGCTCTTGGTTTGTCTTGTCGCTCCACTCAGGAACAAACAAATGCAGGCGATCCAGTGAAACCGTCAAATCGTAAGGTGGCAGGTAGTTAATATCCCCTTCCAGCTCTTGGCTAGAAACTTCCATTTGCCAAGCTTGTTTGTTCTTACGGGCGCTAAAATCGACATCATTCCAAGAAATACCACCAAGAATCAGCTCTTTACTTTCGAAAGTAACACGACTTGGCGCCGGAATGGTTGGTGTGTTCATTTGGCTCAGAACAGCGGTTGATGGCTGCACAGGTTCCATAATCACCGAAAGCCAATCATCAGCATTGAATTTGTCGGTACGAATCAGAGCATGATGACCAACCACAGGGCTAATTTTGTAGCCACCACGACCAAGTACTAAGTTAGTCGCCGTCAATTCAGGTACATCGCCCGTGATATCAATTTCTGCTTGATACTTAGTATTCGGAAGCTGTAGACGTGCAGTAATGGTTTCTTGGTTACCCGATGCTTGTAGCCTTGCCGACCCACTTTCTAATGACTTCTTCGCTAATGGGTATGGGTAATCACTCGCGAGATATTTTAGATCAGACTGCAAATCAAGTTGGTAGGTAAAACCGATATCATTCAGTTGGATATCAATCTGACTTTGCCATTGCGCATGACCAGACAGACGACTTAGCCATTGTTCACCGATGTAAGGTTCTAGAGGTTTTACATCCCAATCGCCCAAGACATCAATATCGACCGCGTAGCCAGGACCATCATTCTGTCCCTTGAAATCAACCGAGATACCTTGTTTAAGCAAGTCGGCGGCCAAACCATTTGCCGTCACCACATCATTATCAAACTCAATACGACCTGTGGTGTTTTCCAGCACCATTGGCGGCGCCTCAATCTCAACATGGTTACCGCTTAGGTCGGCGTAACCCCATGCTCTTGCGTCTTTATCAGAATCAAACGGAATATTTAACTGAAACTCAGAAGAGACATCACCACTTACTTGAAGAGCAGTTAGTGCAGCACCAACGGAATCAACCAATGGTGAAGCGGTCATATAATCTCGAACTGCATTACCAGACGCTGTTGCCTTAGCTTCGATCTCAATATGGCCGCCTTCTCCTAGATAAGGAATACGCCCAGTAATTCGATCTGCGGTCACATCCATCAGTTGCGCAGAGCGAGAATCCAGATGCATCGCATCGTTCTCAAATAACAGATCGAGCTGAAGATCAGTAATCAGTGGCCACGCAGTATCAAAGCTGAACTTCGCATCTTCTAATCCAACCCAAACTTGGAAAATACCATCATGATTGGTGTATGGGTATTGAGCCAATTCACCATGCCATAACAGTTTTACTGTATCCGCTTTACCCGCTTGAATCGCCGTTGAAAGGTAGTCGGTAAGGTCTTGTCCAAGAGCCAACGTTGGTAGGTAGCGCCATGTTTCGCCCACGTTGTAAGCGTCTGCTTCGCCGTAAAAGGATAAGAATGGGCTCTCATCCTTTGGAAAATCTAAGCGAAATGCACCGAGTACTTGTAAATCTGGGGTTGCTGCAGTGATTTTGTCCGACCAAAGCTTCCAGCCGTTTTCATCTTGCTGCCAAACAATGTCAACCTGACCTTGTTTGATATTCAAAGGGGCTTGGAAGACATCACCATAAGGGAACACGTCATCAATAACGTGTAAGCTGGCTTTCGCTTCTGATGCAGAGCCAAACACACTGCCTGACACTTGGCTAAAGCCTGGAACTAAATCCCATTGCTCAATAGCTAGGTCTGAAAAACTGGCCGAGTAGCGTAAACTCTCGATGTCTGAATCCATCGACACTCGAATATCAGAAACCGAACCACCAGGAGACAATAAATTGATCATCTTGGTTGATTGTGCAGAGTCGGGCAGCAACTTGATCAACGGAGTTATGGTTGTAATATCCAACTCAGAAACGTTGAGTTGCCACGGACCTTGATTCCACTTAAACGCGACATCGAGTTCAGGCCAAGGTGTGTCATCAGTTCTTAGGTTTAGTGAGTGACCATTTACTTGCCAACCATCATCAATCGGAGACAACTTAAAGACACCGGACTCAAGCATTAAGTCGTGCTCGCCATCTTCGTTCCACGTCAATTCTGATGGCAAAACCTCAACATAAGCACTCACAGGCTTGCTATTTCTTAGCGTGAGCCAGCTATTTAAGCTGACAGTCCCGGTTTCAATCCCCGATTCAGCCTGCATATAATGCGTAAGCCATGGCTTAACCGAAATACTGTCGGCACTGACATAAAACTCACCAGTCACATCAGTCAGTGACCCACCATCAATAAAGTTAGCACTCACTGACAGAGAATTTAGATTGGCATCTTTGATACTCACCACGCCTTCAGCAAGGTGGTGTTTATCTGAGTTTTGCCATTTTAAGGTTTCTATATCGAGCTGACGTTCTTCGCCCGAAACAGAGTGATAAAGAATAGAAGAATCTTTTGCCGTGACATCGACGAGTGTTTTTAGCAGTAAATTATCAAGCTCTTGCATCGCTCGTTGGGAAGAGCCAGAATCTTTAGGCTCATCTTTGCTATTTTGCCCAGCAAACAAGTCAATAGAGCGGATATCAAGATACATTTGATTCATGACCAGATCAGCCACAACCGGACGCATCTCAACAAGCGATTGAACTAAGTCAAACTCGACTTCAACACGCTCAACAGAGAACGACACATCTTCTGCATTAGGAAGGCTAGCTTTTACGCCTTGTAGAGCAATAGAGGGGTGAGTGTTACGCCAAAAACCGCCCACGTCTTGAATCGAAAACTCAAAACCGGAATGTTGGTTTACCCAAAGCTCAATTTCAGATTGATACTTGTTTAAATTGGGTAAGGCTACACGCAGTGTAGTAACGGCAATGGCTAGCGTTACTAAGAGAGTAACCACTAACCATAAACATGCACGTAGAATCAGAGTAACGCTTGAGCTCACAAAATTTCCATTACATCATAACAACATCAAACTGCTCTTGTATGTACAGAGGCTCAGCCTGGATTTTAACTTGCTTACCAATAAAGACTTCAAGCTCCGCAAGCGCATGAGATTCATCGCCCTCTAACGCCTCAGCGACGGCAGCTGCCGCATAGACCACAAATTTATCAGCGTCGTACGCACGATTAACTCGCGTGATCTCTCGAAGAATTTCATAACAAACGGTTTCTACTGTCTTCACACTGCCACGGCCTTCACAAGCAGGGCAGCTCGAACACAGGATATGCTCAATACTTTCACGAGTACGTTTACGGGTCATCTCAACCAAACCCAGTTGTGTGAAGCCATTAATATTGGTTTTCACACGATCTTTGTCGAGCGCTGCCTCTAAAGAAGTGAGCACTCGCTTACGATGCTCTTCAGATAGCATATCAATAAAGTCGATAATGATGATGCCACCTAAATTACGCAAACGCAGTTGGCGAGCAATCGCTTGAGTCGCTTCGACGTTGGTGTTGAAAATCGTCTCTTCTAGATTACGGCGACCAACAAACGCACCAGTATTGATATCAACCGTGGTCATCGCTTCCGTTTGGTCGATAATCAGATACCCACCCGACTTTAATTCGACTTTACGATCCAATGAACGCTGAATTTCGTTCTCGGTATCGTACATATCAAAGATAGGCTTATCACCTTCATACAGCTCAAGCTTGTCTGTAAGCTCTGGCACGTATTCAGAGGTAAACTCTTTTAGGTTTTCATACTCTAGACGAGAATCGACCTGAATCTTACTCAGTTCAGTACCGACAAAGTCACGTAAGATACGTTGGCTTAGGCAGAGCTCACCATACAAGCGAGTACGAGCTTTATGTTTTCCACGACGCTCTAATACTTTTAGCCACAGTCGCTTCAAGAATGCGGCATCCTGTGCCAACTCATTTGAGTCTGCACCTTCTGCTGCGGTACGAATGATGAAGCCACCGTGTTCGTCACAGTAACGAGACACGACTTTTTTAAGACGGTTACGTTCAGACTCGCTATCGATTCGTTGGGAGACGCCGACATGACTTGCGCCCGGCATAAATACCAAATAACGAGACGGTAGAGTGATATCCGTGGTTAGGCGGGCACCTTTAGTACCCAGAGGATCTTTGACCACTTGCACCACAATATCTTGCCCTTGGCGAACAAGCTCTGAAATGTCACGAACCTGAAATTGCTTCTTTTCGTTTTCAGCGACACATTCAGTGTGTGGAACAATATCAGAGGCGTGTAAAAAAGCTGCTTTCTCAAGGCCTATATCCACAAAAGCCGCCTGCATTCCAGGAAGAACACGGCTTACACGTCCTTTATAGATATTTCCTACGATACCGCGTCGAGCATCTCGTTCGACATGGATCTCTTGAAGAGCTCCCCCTTCAATCATGGCCACACGAGTTTCACTCGGGGTCACGTTCAGCAACAATTCAGCACTCATGGTGCACCTCAGATTAGTAAATTATAAGAATTCTTGCAGTAGCTGGTCCGTTTCAAATAAAGGTAAGCCGACAACGGCGTAATAACTACCTTCGATTCGGGTAACAAAACGTCCGCCCAAACCTTGGATCCCATAGCTACCGGCTTTATCGCATGGCTCCCCTGTTTGCCAGTATTGTTCTATTTCTTTTTCACTGAGGGGTTTAAACCATACGTCGGTAATAATTATTTCTGTTTTTTGTTTTTCTTCTGAAACCACAGAAATCGCTGTCATCACTTGGTGACGTTCATTCGCTAACTGAGTAAGCATGCGCTTAGAGTCAGCAAAATCGACAGGCTTCTCGAGCACTTGCCCTTGACTAACAACGACTGTGTCCGATCCCAGAACAACAGTATTAGAACCAATAACTGCAATATCAGAACCAATAACTACAGTATCAGAACTAGGAGCGACATGCTGCTTTTCAGAAGGGTTATCTGTTAATAAAGACAACGCTGCTAAGGCTTTATCTAAAGATAGTCGCTGAACATACTCTTCGGCGGTTTCTTGGGCGTGTTTACACTCTTCAACATCGGTTACAAGGACAGAAAACTCATACCCGAGTTGAGATAGTAATTCTTTACGGCGTGGTGAACCGGATGCCAAAACTAAATGTTTCTTTTCCATCGTCACGCTACCTCACATGCCAATGGCGACGCACGCGTCTCATTAATAAAAACATCCAAGGCCAAAGTATACAGTTTATCAATGCGCTCCATAACGATAACGGATTGAAAATAACATCTTGGATCAAATATTCACCAAAGAAGATCAACACCTCAAACAATACCGTTAACGCGGCAATGATCATCGCTTGCTGCCATAGCGCCATGTTACGAATAACGAGGAAGTTCATCGCAATAATGTACATCACGATTGCCATCATCATACCTCGAATGCCTAAAGTAGAGCCGATCAAAAGGTCCCACAATAAGCCCAGAATCAAAGCACTACCTACGTTAACACGATGCGGTAGAGCCAAAACCCAGTAACAAGTAACCAGCAGTAACCAAGAGGGTCTAAAAAGATCTAAGCTACCAGGCCAAGGAATGGTTTGTAGAATCAGTGCTATTAAAAATGAGCAGAAAATTACTACCTTGCTTCTCAAAACGCTATTGGCCATTTTCGCCCTCTAACAATGCTTGTTCTATGCTGGATTGATCCGCTTGCATCTGTTTGTTTTCATCTGGCCATACAAGTAGCAAGTATCTGAGCTTATCGAACTCAACAACAGGTTCTGCTTTAATAACAGCGAACTCACGTTTCGGGTCGTAATCAACGTCACTAACATAAGCGACGGGATAACCTTCTGGGTATACCCCACCAAGCCCCGATGTCACCAACAGATCTTCTTTTTGTATATCAGTACTGGTTGGGATGTGCTCTAACTGAATCTCATCAATCATGCCATTGCCCGAAGCAATCACACGGATGTCATTACGAATAACCTGCACAGGAATCGCATTGTTTGCATCAGTCAGTAGTAATACGCGGCTATTATGCGCAGCAACGAAAGTGACTTGGCCGACGATGCCTTTTTCGTTGATCACTGGTTGGCCTTCATACACCCCATCAATCTGACCTTTATCGATCACGACTTGATGACGATATGGTGAAGTGTCTACCGCCATAACCTCTGTGACGACTTTCTTTTCATCACGGATAAACGGAGAGCCTAATAGCTTACGAAGGCGTTTGTTTTCTTCTTGATATTGCTCAAGCAGAATCAGCTCGCTCTTCAGACGCAAGACTTCTCGTTTAATATTATGGTTGGATTCAATTAACCCTTTGCGAGTGCTAAAACGGTCGTATACACCATCGAACATAGTGCGAGGCAAGTTGGCTGCATATTGAATAGGCGCAACCATGCTGTTCAATAGATAGCGGACATTTGAGAAAGCATCTAAACGACTATCAGCCAGCATGAGGCTGGCTGATAAAATTACAGCAAAAAACAGGCGCAATTGTAGAGAGGGACCTCTACCAAAAATTGGCTTCATTCTATATTTGGTCCTAGAGCTACATTTGATCCTATAGACAAGGTCCTAGGCTCTTTACATAAAAATAGATAAGAAAAGGGCCTAACACTAGGGCGTGTTGACCTTTCGCGGTTAAATTTCGTTCGAGATAAAAGCGTTTTAATCGAGGCGAGGGAGAAGTAGCCTAGTCATTCTAAGCAAATCTCCCTCAACAAAGAGTAAAACGCTTTTAGCCGAACCCTTCGGGCAGCGTTTGCTGGTCATTTCTACTACGTTATCGGCTTCTCATGTAGGCTAGCTACACATCAAAGCCTCTGTCTTGTATAAATACCCAGCAACTCGCTGCAAAAATCAGCTCGCAAGATCAACACGCCCTAGATATTATTCTTCGCTGAACAGATCGCCGCCGTGCATGTCGATCATCTCTAGGGCTTTACCGCCACCTAGAGCAACACAGGTTAATGGCTCTTCTGCAACAACAACAGGAATACCTGTTTCTTCCGTTAGCAGACGATCAAGATCTTTAAGTAGTGCACCACCACCTGTTAAAACCATGCCGTTTTCTGAGATATCTGAAGCAAGCTCTGGTGGACACTGTTCAAGTGCAACCATTACCGCTGAAACAATACCAGATAGTGGCTCTTGTAGTGCTTCAAGAATCTCATTTGAGTTCAAGCTAAAGCTACGTGGCACACCTTCAGCAAGGTTACGACCGCGTACTTCGATCTCTTCTACTTCATCGCCAGGGTAAGCTGAACCGATTTCGTGTTTGATCTTCTCAGCCGTAGCTTCACCGATCAAGCTGCCGTAGTTACGACGAACGTAGTTGATGATCGCTTCATCAAAACGGTCACCACCGATACGTACTGAAGATGAGTAAACCACACCGTTTAGTGAGATAACTGCAACTTCTGTTGTACCACCACCGATATCAACAACCATTGAACCTGTTGGCTCAGAGACACGTAGGCCAGCACCAATTGCTGCAGCCATTGGCTCATCGATTAGGTAAACCTCACGAGCACCAGCACCTAGCGCTGATTCACGGATAGCACGACGCTCAACCTGTGTTGAGCCACAAGGTACACAAACCAAAACACGAGGACTTGGTTTAAGCACACTGTTGTCATGCACTTGTCTAATGAAGTGTTGAAGCATTTTTTCCGTTACGTAAAAGTCGGCGATTACACCATCTTTCATTGGACGGATCGCTGAGATGTTACCAGGTGTACGACCAAGCATTTGCTTAGCAGCGTGACCAACAGCAGCGACACTCTTTGCAGAACCCGCACGATCTTGGCGAATAGCTACAACTGAAGGCTCATCAAGAACAATGCCTTGGCCTTTTACATAAATAAGGGTATTGGCTGTACCTAAATCAATCGATAGGTCGTTTGAAAACATGCCACGAAGTTTTTTAAACATATTCTTCGCTCATCCTGCAAGAATTAGAAGACAAAAATTGCACTAAATGTACCAATGCCTTGCTGTCACGGCAAGGCATTGAAGTATAAACATGGACTGAAACCCGCAATTTCTTACAGATTCCTAACTTAAGGGGCAAAAATTATATTATTACTGACCTGTTAAACCACTTTCCCCTCGGTAGATCACACGATCGTTACCGCGGTAGATGCCGAATGTGACGACGGTGGAGGGATCTTGCTCTCCATTGACATCCGATACTTTATCACTATCCCAATTGTATCTAAGCCATGGAGTATCATCCATGCTTTGCCACAACTGGACTTGCTCACGGATACTTACGCTTTCGCCTTGAGAAGCCTTCAGGTTACGAGATTCTCCATCAGAGACTTGACCGCCATTAGCGAGTGTCACTTTCGTGGTAAGACTACCGTCTTCTGACCAAATTACATCGCTAGCGCTCGTGGATGCATCAACACGTGTAGTGCTATCATCGTCATTCAGAACAAAGCGCTTACGGCTGGAATCCCAGTACTCAGCTCTTAATGGAATAGCAATAGTTGTATCTGAGTTACCACCAACATCGTCTAGATCTATTCGACCAAAGCGGATATCGGGTTCTTTTAAGAGCTGGTCACCATCATTCCAAAACTCAACAGGATCAACGTTATCTTCAACAGCTAGCCTAATGTCTGTAGTATCTCCAGACGTTCCTTCATTAAAATTATATGGCCCATCTTCATACTCTATTTCGGTATCTGCCTTGGTTAAGCAGAAACTAATATTTCCTCCACACTCCCCAGATAGATCAACTGAAAAGCGACCAACACTCTGATTCGTTCCACTCCAAGCCCCATCTCCAAAGCTTGGTGAGATTAGGCGTGTTGACAGCTTACTCTCATATAAAGAAAAACTCGTTTTTAACTTTCGATCAAAATATTGGTAATTGTGCACAGGTTGAGGCTCTTTAGCTCCGCCGTTAATCGACATTTCTTTGGATAAAGCTTCAGCGTCAAAGCTCACTTGTTCAAAGTTTTGGTTCATATAATTGAATGTTTGGGTACCAGCATAGCTCCAACCTTGATCGATAACTTGGAAATATTTAGGATAGAAACGGCCCAGTTCACGGGCTCCCTGCTCAATCCCTTCTTTAACGTAATCGTAAAAACTACTGGTCGCATTAACGGCAAAATGAAAGCTTCCAACTTCATCGATTTGAATATTCGTAAATTCAAGAACATCACTACCACTAATGTTATCAATTGTTTGCCCAGTTAATACTGAACCTGTACTCCCTTGTTCTGGAGTGGCTATTGTATGCGTTAGTGTCACCGAAGCATCAACTCCCACTTTAAAGAAGTTCTTTGTAACAAACCCTGAACAAAAGTCTACATTGGCATCTCTTTGTCGCTCTCGCTTGCTCTCCCCATCAACCACCCCATCGAGCGCTCCATCCCAACGAATTGGTTTAACCTGTAAGTTGAACACCTCTCGAGCTGCTATAAATGAGTCCGAGTTTGCATCGATACTATTACCATTAGTATTAGATTGTGTAGGGCAAACGGCGAAAGTCCAAGGGCGCGATTTAACTGTGATGCTACCTTCAACCTCGTACTGATTATCACTCGGGCAACCATCATACCCAGTGCACTCAAATTGATCTTTAAGCGATACTGTAAACTCGCCGGATTCAGAAACCGTCAAAAAATCCGTCGTCCTGCCGTTTTCCTGAGGCGTGAAGACTGGCTCATAATCAAGAGTGCCAATAGTGCCACCATTACTTGGTGTTGGAAGTTCAACTCGATGAGTAATGCTTGGTGTCCCTTCATAATTAATAGCAACGGTACTACTCTCATCATCACATGCTAAAACTTGTGCTGTAACAGAGGTTGGCTTTCCTGCAATCACATCAAGTATATTATTTGACTCCGTTGACTTAAAAGTAAACGGGACAAACTTGAACGTTGCTGTCTCATTCTGTGAAGTGTCAGAGTCGAGCGTAACCGTAATTTGGTAATTTTTATCCAGTTCAATGTTATCGATATCCGTAACGTTGACTGTCAACTCTGCCGCTCCAAATGTATCCGTTGTAAAATTGGGAAACGTGCCACTATCAGAAGTTATTGAAAATAATGAACTATCTGATGCATTGTTAAATTCGACGCTGAACCCCTTTGATATACCTCCATCATCGCTGCTTGTAGTTACGGATATTTTAGGAGTATCATCCCCACACATTAATGCGACTTGGCGTAACGGACTGACAGATAAACTAACATCACTTTCACTAGGTAAACACTCACCTGTGGTGTGTGTAAGCCTGGCACTCCCAGACATATCTAAATGCTTGGTCGTTATCGAACCAAAAATATGCGAGCTACCACTGAGCTCTACTTCATCAGCACTAAAAATGTAGGAGTAGAGCGTAATACCACTGCCGATATCAACTTCAGCATCCCCCCCTCGCTCTTGAGGGATAGCCCAGAGTATTAAATTCCCCGGATTGTTGCCTGGCACATTAATTGAAGGATTCCCACCGATGTCAATATCATTGGCAAGGATTAAAGTTCCTCTCGATAAGTTAATCGTTGCACTTCCCGAAATTTCCAGGCGCCCAATCTCATAGTTTGACCCCGTAAAATTCACTGTTCTGTTACCACCAATAGTAACTGAGGTGTAACTTCCTTCAGGAAAATCAACGCTTCCACTACCATTGAAAGTTCTACTTGGCCCCGACGGTACTAAGTTATCAAATGGAGGTCTAGGAGTAATGAGGCTAGTATCCACAGTACAGATACCGGTGTCACAAGACGTAGGTGGGTTACTGTAACTATCTACGTTGCCAAACCCAACCAATGCGTTAGCTGCTCCAAAAATACGAGTAGAACCAACCATTTTTAATTTAGACTGATTGGTCCATGACTGAGCAGGCCCAGTGAAGACCTCACATACATCACGCCCACGAGACAGTTCTTGATCAAAGACAGCATATGCCACAGTCTCACCTACAGGATGACTACGATTAGAAGCATCTTCTTCAATGATAATGCTTACTTTGTCATCTTGAGATACATCGCAGACTCGAATCCAACCTCCATCTCCCCCATTACGAACTTGTTTACGAATTATTGGCGCATAATGGTCATAATCTTGTTTAAATGGAACGGTGTTGTTACGACATGATGCTTCAAAAGCTGAGTCAGAGTTACTTGCTTGGGCATAAGTTCTCAAAGGGCGGCCAAATTCAAAATTAAAGCCATCGCTGGTTGTCCCCGAAAAAACAGGAGCGGCAATATATCCAAATGTTCGAGTCCGCTGATTACTGGTATTTGGTAAGCTTTGTCGGCCAAACTCCAACGCATACTGAAACCCCGCTGATGAAACATTTTGAACTGTAGAAGTTACAAAATAAGTACGCCCAGGATCAGGCTGGATCTGACTGAATACTACGGGTGCTTGCCCATTAAAGTTGGAAGTAAAACTATGATTCCCCCAACTTTCACCAATACGACTTCCTTGCCTTTGATATCTATTTGTCGTTAGCTTTCCAACTTCTATCACTCGATTTGGCTGATTTGGATCTAGAACTATTTCACCGGGTTCAGCGACAAGAAAGTAGATAGGATCCATCTCTTCATTACCAAAACTAAAAATGCTTCTCTGCCTAATCCAAGCAGAAGAATTGGTAATAGTATCAACCAACACTGCAGACGGATTATCATCAGCCGGATCATCTGGAGAGATAGAAGACATTAGTACAATAACCGGGGGCTCTGAATATCTATTCTTAAAATTAATCAAACACTGTTCTTGAAGACAGTCGTCATTGGTTATCTCTCCAAATTCGAACTGCGCCAGCGCTTGGGAGCTATAAATAATGCATATTGATAAAAGAATCTTAAACCAACTGTTCATAAATCAATCCCTCACCCAAACTTCTTGATTACGTTGAACTCGACTAACACCAGAGCCGCAAATTACAGATGACTCTAAAACATAAAACACCAAACCACCTAGTTCACCCCGACTTGAGCATTCTAAACTATTGAGAGAGCAGTTCATTGGTACTGTGGATATCAAAGATTTAGCTTCAGAAATCACACCAAGTGGCTCTAGGTTAGTACACACGGCTGAAACAGCAGAAGAAGCAAGTGGATCAAGACTCGGATAAAATTGAG
Organism: Vibrio sp. 10N.261.45.E2; assembly: GCF_002875705.1. Taxonomy (GTDB): domain Bacteria; phylum Pseudomonadota; class Gammaproteobacteria; order Enterobacterales; family Vibrionaceae; genus Vibrio. Next base: position 31,061 of record NZ_MCZZ01000113.1, on the reverse strand, counting down.
TCATCACATACTCATTTACAGAATGACTCAATAGCCAAGCTTGAGTGCCCAATACAGAACGAGTATTAGTGTCATGAGTTGACCAACTGGTACGCGTTAAACTTGTCGCAAGAAAGCCAATAATAACAATCACAAAAATAACAATGACAAGTGCGCTACCACGCTGTTGATAATTAAGGGACATTTAGCACCTGCACTTCTTGTTCAAAGGTCGTGGTTTCATCATTAATAGTAAATGTAAGAGTTAAATCTACAATTCCGTTTTGCTGAACCGTAGCCGGAGAATATAAAAGGGAGCTTTGAGCAACATTTAATTTATCACTAATGATGACTGGTTCTCCACCATTGGATCTTGTTAAAAAATTATCGCCAGAAAGGCAGTATTCAACAGGGTTATCATCATCAAAAATATAATGCCTATTACTCACAGAACCTCCGACCAAGTCATTCGTCTGACCGAGCAAAGTAAACGCAGCCCCTGATACATTTGTACCTGTAGCTTCGCTAACATTAGTCAATGGGAATACATTATCGATTTTATTAATTTCTTCGTAAGGGCGCGTTGGGTTGATAACCATTGATAAATTTTGCAGTGATTGAATATCACTATCTGAATCGCTTACTAAAAAATTGATATCTGCCCCAGAGACAACATAGAAGCCAGAATCTACGATTGGGTAAAAAGAGACACACCCACTCGATGCTGCTGAGGGAAATAGGTTTGGTACTGCATGTCTCATCTCACGCGATATTTTTTCAATAACAAAATTGGCTTCAGTTTGTAAGCGATAACGTTCTACCGTACCAAAATAACCTTTTACACCCACTTCCGTGAAATTAGCTAAACCGAGCAACAGAATGCTAGATACAACGATGGCTAAAATCAGTTCGATCAATGTAAAACCTTTAATTCGCATCAATAGTTCCCCTTAAAAGCGTTAAAGGACACTGTTGGCTGTGAACTTGCAGTAACTTCAACAATGACAGATTTAAGATTACTACTCGCGCCTGATACTGGGTCTATAGATACCTCTATTTGAAAGTTCGAGTAAGTAGATGCATCTTTTATCAGATTACTTAAATCGGTTTCACCGTCAAAAGCATCAATATCGCTATAGCTTTGAGCAAGTAACCTAGACATAACACTACCGCCTAACGCTGAAGCTCTGTTGTAATAATTGGCATCGCTAGATTGGGCAGATTGCGGAGCTAAAAAAGAGGATAATGTAAGCGCCGCAAATCCCAGTAAGACGATAACAATCACTGATTCTATTAAAGTGAATCCTTTGGCATTGGTTGTCACTATCAACACCCTCCTATTTCAGCAGAAACGAATCCTTGTTCATTGATACATACCCAAACACGGTTACTAGTGTTTCCTTGCTCACTGATTGAAATACCCACTCCAGCTGAAGCAGCAGACAGAGGGTTACCAAGGAGATCAAATTCAAGAGTATTATCAATGAGGCTTGGCTGGAATTGGAATTGGTATCCGTCATCCATCACGCGATCACTTCTTGGCTCAGTGTTTTCATCTGATGAACACGCATTAGGAGAGCCTAAACAATTACCATTGGCAGATAGTTGAAAGTTAGCTTGATCTAGAGATGATGACGAATCAATATTTGATTGCATGCGATTGACTTGAACTTGCCTTACAACTGAGATGGCTTGATCCTGTAAAGCATAAAGTTCAAAACCACTTCGGCCAGGCATACGTGATACCGCTGTAATAGATACGATAGCAAGGATGATGATAACAATGATCAGCTCTATCAAAGTAAAACCGTTGGATGTGGGGTTGTTATCCATGATGAGCCTCTAACCGCCTAGCGAATATAAAGTATACAAGATAATGAACAGTCAAAATTATATGTAACTAATGTATTTTGATGTTTATGTGTTGCAGATATAAAAAAGGCCAGCAACGGCTGGCCAATATGAAACGATTAAAGCTTATCGACAGTTAGCAGGTACATCTGTAACGACAGCTGTAGCCGCAGTATCCGCATCTACAGCTTCAGTATAAACAACACAACTATCCGTATAACCAGCAAAGCCATAAGTAATTGAAGCAGGTGCAGTTGCAGAAGATGTCAAAACATCCCAATCTTCAGCAAGACCTTCAACTGCGACTTGGATACCAGCGCTTGTCGCTGTTGGGTAACCAAAGTTAATTGCAATACCAGCAGCAGAAACATCAGCATCCGTTCTACGGTCAACACTCTCAACGCCATCAACGGCCGCTTTACCATAAGTAATGCCAGCAGCACCAGACATTGCACCTTTCAGGCCTTGAAGCGCTGAATTTTTCGCATCATCTTGCAGGTTTAGGAAACGTGGTGCCGCAGTTACAGCAAGAATACCAAGAATAACAATTACAACCACTAATTCGATTAGGGTGAAACCGCCTTGTCTTTTCATAGTTAAGCTCTCTCTATGTTTAATTTTACGCAGACTTACTGCAAAGTTACGGTCACACGACCAGTTTTAATTTCGTAAACAAACTCATGCTCGGTACTACCTTCTAATTGAACGTAGGTACAGGTTGCATCACCTGAATTCGCTTGCGCTGAATATTTGTAATTTGAGTCACTATCAACTTCCGAAACCGCACCTACTTTAGGTGGATTTTGCAGCAAGTTTTCCATCAGTTCAGAACATGTTTTATCTGAAATGTCTTGTGGCGCGGTGCTAGAATTATTATTCAGAGTCCAAGGGTAACCATCTCGAAAGTCGGTATCTTCGTTGTTACTGTTCTTTGATCTTGTTAACCAAAAATCAACACCATCATAATTTACAGTATTGTATGTTTCAACACCTATCTTCTCTGATGGTCGCGCTTCTGCTTCCCACTGTGCTCTTGCCGACAAAACTGCCGTTGCAAAACCACCAGCAACGCCTTCAATGCTTGATTTCTTGGCTTCATCTGTCACATCGAGAAAGCGAGGTAAAGCAGCCACCGCCAATAAACCAACGACCACAATCACTATGACTAATTCGACAAGGGAGAAACCCTTTTGATTCTTAAGCATTTTCTACCTACTCATCTAATTATTAACGCGCATTATACATTCACGCTCGTATAAAACCATACAAAAACTGTCAATATTTTCACAAAGCCAAAATATTGGCTTTAATACTAAATCTTTCTTTTTTGAGTAATATATCTACCTGATACTTATCACTATAATGATAACTGCAATGAAACTGTATGTTATCACTTTTATCTTCAACACTTGGAAAGCTTAGCCCTAAAATGCTCCCCTGAGGATACAATTGATCCAGCCAATAATTGCAGTCCCGTTCTGAACCTTGGATCGGCATTATCCAACCCGTTCGGCTATATAACCTTGGTTGCTCTGAAATACCATTTCGCTCAACACCCGTTAATAAATACTGCTGCTTGAAACGATTGGCTCGCTCTAGCATTTGCTTACTCGCCACGATAAATGCCGTGTTAGTCGCTTCTTCTTCTACCGTTTTCGATAACGAAAGTAGGCCTACAATCAGAAAAAGAATAACCACACTCCAAATAACAAAACGTGAGCGTTGTAGGTTATTTAGCATTCCCTAGCCTTTGATTGCATCCAGCATTCCCCACATCGGCAAGAAAATACCTAGCGCCAAAATCAACACCATACCTGCAACGATGGTTAACAAGATCGGTTCAATTCTGGCAGTTAAGGTTTTTAGATCGTAATCGACTTCGCGATCATAAAAGTCAGCCACTTCGAGCAAGAGCTCATCGATACGCCCCGTCTCTTCACCGACTGAAATCATTTGTATCACCAGTGGTGTGAAAATTTCGGCGTTAATCGCAGTTGATGAAACCGTACTACCCGCTTCAATTGCTGACTTCATGGCTTGAACTCGTAATTCTAGAAAGCGATTGTCCAGAGCCTCGGCCGATAACGCTAACGATTGGTTAAGTGGCACACCCGCTTTTAACATCAAGGCAAAAGTACGTGAAAAGCGTGACAACAGTGCTCGATTTACCACCCCACCAATAACTGGCATCTTTAAGCGCAATCTATCCCACTTTTCTAGCCCTTTGTCTGTCTTAACCCATGCTTTAAAAGCAAAGATAAGACCAAAGATAACGCCAAGCATTAAGCCCCAATAATTAACAAAGAACTCCGACATACCAATCAAGATCCGAGTAGGCAGCGGCAGCTCAACACCGAAACGTGCGAACATGCTAGAAAACTGTGGAATAACCTTGATGTTAAGTATGAACATTGCGATCAAAATAAAACTGATCACGAAGGTTGGATAACGCATCGCGGTCTTGATTCGCTTTCGAGTCTCGACTTCTTGTTCGTAGTAACCCGCCAATTGCAGCAAAGCCTGGTCTAAACGACCCGTGTTCTCACCCACTCCGATCATCGACACAAACAGCGGACTAAATACCTTAGGGTGCATCTGCATCGATGCTGCTAATCCACGACCATTGGTTAGTTCAGCGACCACCTCTTCAAGCGCCGCTTTTAGCTGTTTATTTTCACAGTTTTGAGTGAGGCCTTTCATCGACCTTAATAGTGGTACACCTGCCTTGGTTAGGCTGTATAGCTGTCGACAAAACAGAACCAAGACCTCAAGTGGTACATTTGGCGAAAACAGGCTCGATACATCCATATCTAAGGTTGAACCACCACTTTTACCCAGTTTGATAGAGGTTGGAATGATCCCTTTACTCATCAAACTTTCAGCAGCAAGATCTTCGTTATTCGCATCCAATTGCCCACTTACTTGGCTACCATCAGAGCTGCGACCTACATAACGATACGTTGGCATATCACTCTACCCTTACAGATAAATTGGGTCAGTCGCACCGGAAGCATCGCCTTCGCCAAGATACATGATCTCATCAAGGCTCACGATCCCTTGCAAAGCAAGCTCCATCGCAGACGCGAGTAACGGTTTGTAGTTTTCAGACTGTCTTGCCGTTTGGGCAAAACCAACCGCATCATTCGCTCTGAGGGCATCCATCATGTTTTGTTCTAGCTCTAACATCTCGAAGACACCAATACGCCCACGGTAACCGGTTAAATTACAGTTCTGGCAACCTCGGCCTTTCATAAATGGCACACCTACTTGATTTGGGAAGCGGACACTCAGCCACTGCTTACGAGGTTCGTCTAACTCATCTTCGATCTTGCAGTCATTACAGACTTTACGAACCAATCGCTGTGCGACAACTGCTCGAACCGCACTCGCCACCAAGTAACCCGGAGCGCCCATATCCATCATACGCAGCGCACTGTCTACCGCGTCATTGGTGTGCAGCGTACTCAATACTAAGTGACCAGTCAGTGCGGCTCTTAAGCCTATCTCAACCGTTTCGTGGTCACGCATCTCACCAATAAGGATAATATCGGGATCCTGACGCAGGAAAGTTCTTAAGATAGTCGAGAAGTCGAGGTTGATCTTAGGGTTTACCTGAACTTGGTTCACACGAGGAAGACGGTATTCCACAGGGTCTTCCGCGGTAATGATCTTTTTACCTGGTTCGTTTAACTCACTGAGCGCGCCGTATAAGGTTGTTGTTTTACCTGAACCCGTTGGGCCAGTAACCAAGATCATGCCATGTGGACGGCGTAACTGTTGACGAAGACGAACCAACAGATTGCTTGGTATACCGGATTCTTCTAATTTACGTAGACCTGCTGATTGGTTAAGAAGACGCATAACCACAGATTCACCGTGCTGTACAGGCATGGTCGACATACGAATATCAACCGACTGACCTTTAGCGCGAATATTAAAGCGACCATCTTGAGGAAGACGTTTCTCTGAGATATCGAGGTTAGCCATCAGCTTTAAGCGCAGTACTAATGCAGAAGCGATGTTCACTTCATTAAGTAATGTTTCATGCAGCACGCCATCGATACGCTGACGGAGGCGCAATACGTTTGAATCTGGCTCAATATGGATATCCGAAGCACCCACTTGGATTGCATCTTCAAATAGCGAGTTAATCAGCTTAACGACGGTAACTTCGTCGCTATCTTCTTCTGCAATATCGAAGTCAAAGGCATCATTAACTTGATGTTCAGCGTGAAGTTGCTCAGCAAACGAGGCGATTTCTTTGGTTCTTCGGTAATAACGGTCAAAGCCATCAACCAGTTGTCTCTCTTGGGCAACAACGAACTCAAGAGCGTAATCACCAAGCTGACCAAGCAAAGACTCTTGTGCAAACAGATCTGCAGGATCACTCATCGCGACACGCAAAGTGTCACCTTGGCGTCCAATCACTAATGCACGAAGGCGACGAGCATGCACTTCTGGTAAAAGCTGAACCGCTTCAACATCGACAACAGCTCGGCTTAAATCAAGAAGAGGAATCGCTAACTGTTGTGAGAGAAAGCTCAGCATTTGCTGTTCTGACAAGAAGCCAAGCTCAATTAGCGCATCACCTAGCTTACGCCCGGTACTTTTCTGAGCTGCCAATGCTTGTTCAACTTGAGCTTCAGTGATGATGCCTTCTTCGACAAGCAAATCACCAAGTCTTTTTCTTAATCTAATTTGCATCGCCGCTCTCCTCTAAAGCATTAAGTATTTTTAACCGGTCGCGCACAAAGTTTTGTGATTGAGATGAGATACCGACTCTGGTTAGAGCTCCTTGGTATGACACTTTAGCGGCCTTAAAGTCGAGCTGGCGTTCTTGCTGAATCGCTAAGCCTAACCACCAGCGAGCGTTATCTGAATCGACCTCTACCAACTTCTGGTAACTCTCCAGTGCTACTTCTTCTTGCTGAGACTTTTGACTCAACGCCGCACGCATGGCCAAATAATTTTGGGTCGGATTCGGTGGCAAGTGAATTAAAGGACTTAAAGCCGCTTCTGATTGATTTGCTTTAACCAGCAGTTTTGATAACCCCAAACGCAGTTTTTCACTGTTGATGTTGAGCTTGATACCAGACTGATAAAGCTCATAGGCCTTGCGAGTATCGCCTTTACCAAAATAGAGTATCGCCAGTTTTTGACGGACATCTTCATTTTTTGGAGCGTAACGAAGCGCCTCGGTATAACCTTTCAATGCGCCCGTCAGGTCGTTCGCATCAAGTGCTTTCTGAGCGCGACCTTGTGCATTCACGGATAACTGTTCAGGTGTTAACTCAACCTGCTCAATCAACATCCCGCTTTTTTCTGAACTATCAGGAGCTACACGTTCATTAGAGATAGTTTCTTTTTTTGCCACACTAGCAATATGAACTGGTTGGGAAATTTCAGTTTTAGGCTTGCTTAGCGGTTTAGCTAAAGCTTGCTGCTGAGTTGGAGTTTGCGGTTTTGTTACTTTTGGGGCAGGAGCAAACACCGGTTCAGATACGATAGGCTTAGCTTGGGCACTTTTTACCACCGCTGTGTTTTCTGTTGAAAAGTTCGCAGAGTCTAACGTCACCAACTTCTTGGTAGGCGACGAAATCGGTTGAACATCTTCTTGTGCGCCATTTGAATGGTCAACGACAGAGACTTGCACCTGCAAATCTCGAGTTGATATTGACTGCTCAACAATAGGTGATTCAATCGCTGGGCCTTGCGATATCGCCCACCCGCCCATTGCTAAACTCAAAGTAAAACCTGCAATAACCCAAACTAACGGGGAGCGTGTTTTTACTTTAGGCACGACGGCCGCTTCAATCGAAGTTGCAGATTTTTTCTTTGCCAATTCAGACAAGGCGCTGTTAATGACGCTCATAATTAATTCCAACCCCACAGTATTGGCGTTTTAAATTTAGGCTTACACACATCGTATGTTTCATGCATAGCGGAAAACAGGTGCTGATTGTCGATACTTTTCTTATCTTGACTGAACGAAAGCAATAGAGCCTTATGGCAAAGTTGGTTTATCAATCTAGGGATACCTAATGAAGAGCGACAAATTGCCTTTTTTTGATTCAAGCTGAACAACTCAGGATTACCACCAGACTTAGCGATTCGATTATCAATATACGCCACGGTTTCATCGAGAGTCAGTGGCCTCAATGTTGAACTAAATGTGATTCTTTGACGAAACTGTCTTAGGTGGTAAGCCTCTAATCGAGCATCTAATTCGGGTTGACCAAATAACACTATCTGCAGCAGTTTTTTGTCTTCCGTTTCAAGGTTACCGAACAACCTTAATGTTTCGAGGGCTTCATCCGATAGAGCTTGAGCTTCATCAAGAATCGCCACCACTCTTAAACCTGAGTTATGTAATTCAATGAGCTTGTGTTGAATGTTATCCACCAAAGTGGCTTCATTCTCAACAGTTAGGCCAAGCTCGGTAGCAACGGCATGGCGCAAATCAGCCCCTGATAACACAGGGTTGGGTAAGTAGATCAGAGCTGTACAGTCATGGAGGTGATTAACCAACATTCGACAAACCATGGTTTTTCCGGTGCCTACCTCTCCGGTCACCTTAATCACACCCTCGCCCATTTCCAACGCCGATATTACCGTCTGAATCGCTTCAAAATGAGGCGCTAAACCATAAAAGAAATCGGTATTCGGCGTTAGGGTAAATGGCAGCTGTTCAAAACCAAAATGAGCTTGATACATAAGGCGACCTAGCTTAGTAAGATGCTGCCAATCTACATCGAGAAAGTAGGCAATTACTCTTCATCAGGGAACCACTGCTGAAGAAGGTCACGTGAACGCTCCAGTTCTGATTGCCAAGTATTCACTCCGACTACGGTTGGTTTCAGCAAAATCACCAACTCGGTTTTCTGCGTTAGCTGACTGGTGTTACGGAATAAGTGGCCAAGTGCTGGAATATCACCAAGGAATGGGACTTTAGAGGTCACATCGCTGGTATTTGATTTCATCAAACCGCCAATCACGACAACATCGCCATCTCGAGCTCGAATCACCGAATCAGATTCACGAATAGAACTTTTTGCTAATGGCAATGAAACCAGCCCCGTCGTAGACCCTAGGTTCAGCTCCTTAACCTCTTCATCAACCTCAATAACGGCAGGGTGAACATGTAGGAACACATTACCTTTATCATCGATTTGAGGCGTTACATCTAAAGAGATACCAGAGAAGAACGGAGTCAACTCGACTTCAGGAGCCACATTCGCGTTATCCCCACTACCGACCGCACTTGATAAATCCGTTACGTAGTATTCGTCCGTACCGACTTTGATCACCGCTTTTTGGTTGTTAGATGCGGTCACTCTTGGGCTAGAAAGAACGTTAAGGTCACCTTGAGTATCCATAAAGCTCAATACCGCTTCGAAGCTACCATCAGAAATCGTTACGTTTGTTTGCCCACCAAGTAGAGAGCTAATCGCATCTAGCGGAGGTAGAGTACTTGCAGGACGGTCAATAACCACACCACCGCTACCGATAGATTTCGATAAATTAGACCAGCTAATACCTTGTTGATAGCCATCACTCAAGGTTACTTCCATGATTTTAGCTTCTAGGATTACTTGACGCTGCAGGCGTTTTTGAGAGATGCCTAAGAACTCTCGCACCTCACGGATTTCGTCAGGATAAGCACGCACGGTAATCACACTCGCTTGTGGGGTAACGACAACACTTTGCCCGTCACCCGAGCCAATTAAGTGAGCCACTGCCGCTTCAAGCTGCGGCCAAAAATCACTTTCAGACGTTGTTTCAATCTCTGTACCACCGTTCGACGTTGAATTCGAAGAGTTGGAAGAATTAGAAGAATTGGATGAATTCGACGAGTTAGAGTTTGAACTTGATGAGCTCGATGAGTTGTTGTCTGAGTTCGAGATCGTACCTGTTGTGATCGTCGTTAATGAGCGACCGGCACGCTTAACTTGTAAGTAATCGACGGGAATTGTTACAGTACGAAGACCGGCAGGGTAAACTTGAATAACTTTGCCACGCTTTTCAATATCGTAGCCATACATATCCTGAGCAACAGCCAATACTTCATCTAGCGTCACGTCTGTTAGATTAAGCGTAAGATTTCCAGATACACCAGGGTGAATGGCTGCACTGTACTCTGTACCTTTCACTAAGCTGGCAAAAAAGGTTCTCGCTTCAACGCCTTTTGCTTGAATACGAAAGCGCTTAACGGTATCCATACCCGGAGACATGGAATCAGAACTAAGCTGAGGCATAAGGTCATCTTGAACCGACGAAGGCAGCTCATGAAGCGCTCTGCTATTGGCTTCATTAATTGATTCGTTTAAAGATTCTTTAATCTCAACAGGATCTCTATGCCCCATCGAACAGCCGACTAAAGATGACACTAGAATTGCTACTACAAGTTTACGCATGTCTTCACTCTAACCTTAATTATTCTTAACATCTAAAGAGAACATCTCTAATTTCCACTGCTTAGAGCTTCTCTGCAGAGTGACGTATTCTGGATCTATGTTCTTAACTCGATACCCTCTGATCGTCTCTCCTTGACCGAGAATCTGACCGTTCATAATCGCATAACAAGGTGTATCTCCTTTACACACGATGCTTTCTAAAGAAGGTAAGCGATAGCGAGTTGGTGCTTTCTTAGCAGGTGCCGTTTTCTGTTGAGGTGAAAGCCAGCCTAATGGCGCCGTTGGATCTTGCTCAGCCCACACAAAGGAGCTGCTAAATAGCAAGGACAACAAAAGAGTTCTAACCACCGATAAACTCCTGTCTGGTACCTAATGTATAAACCTCGAACACCAGTCGAGCTTTAGGATATTCCTCTACCGTGTATTCAAATGTGCGCCAGTAATAGCTAACAGGAAGGGACTCAAGAGCTTGAAGGTAAGCTGAAATATCAAAATAGCTACCTGTTAGTTCCATTCTCACTGGGTGAAGAAAGTAGCCTGAATATTCACTGGTTTCTTTATTGTTCGAAATCGCCTCTGGTTTTAACGACTCTAGCGATTCAAGCTTAAGCCCGTTGCCGGCATTAAGAACACTCTCCAATAATTGCGACATTTGAGAAGGCGTAATCAACCCGTCGACAATCTCTGAAAGCTGCAGTGAAAGATCTTGGCTCTCTCGCATCAGTTTCTTGTATTCGAGGTTAATTTCTTTATCTGGGTCTTTGTTTAACTTAGCTTGTAGAACAAGTAACTCACCTTGTTGCCTTTGGTTTGATTGAGTCAAGCTCGTCATTTTGGCATTTTTCGCTTGCAGATCGAGATACGCAGGCTCAACCAGTAAGGTGAACAACAACATGGATAGTCCAACAAAACCACACACGAAAAGTAGCCATTTTTCTCTTTGGCTCAATGCAAGAAACTTATCGCTAAGCTGATTCCACTGCTGCATTATTTACTCTCCCGACGAGTACTTAACTCAAACGTCACCACATCCTGATCATTACGACCTATTTTTAGTTTTTCAAAAGCACGTCCAACTAAATTAAGCTCACTTTTAAACTGACCAATCCAGTTAGGGACGACATTTGCGTTACGAGCCAAGCCACTAAGATCTAGAGTGTCATGAGTCATGTAGATGTGCGAAAGAGAGATGTCATTTCGGCCTAATTTAGCTAAGGAATTCATGACGCCAGAATACCCGACTTGTTGGGATTCGTCGTATTGTCCAACAGCCTTCAAAGCCTCTTTTTTAGCCTCAGTCTCACGTTTGAGACGCGCAACGGCCGCTACTTTCTCTGGAGACGGTTTATGCTGAGTTAACTTACTATTCAATTGGTTAACTTGCTTGTTAAGTTGATTCGAGTCTTGTTGCAGGGCTGTTATATCTTTATCTAGATTAGAAACTTGATACTGCATCGCAAAATAACCACCAAGCAGCAAAACACAAACGAGCGCCCAACTCGCAACAACATTTGTCAGCGTAAAATATTCTTTTTTAGGCTTCAGATGTTCAGGGTAAAGATTGACATTAAAAGTCTCTTTTTCGGCGGCAAGTTTGACCAACAAACTCTCTGTATTATCACGATCACCTTCAACCAACAATGAAACCGTCGAGCTCAATGTACTATTTAAAGCGCTCTGTAATTCAGCTTCATCTTCTTCGTCACAGCAAATTTTCAGCTGGTGAAGCTGAGTGCCTTTAATCTGCGAAGAAAGGTAGTCAATCGAACGTTGCAGTTCTAAAGCAAGGCCATCTAACTGAAGAGCACTTGATGCCACACCAGTTAAAGGAGGAACCACACTGCGAATTGTTCTTTGAAAGCAGACGGTATTTTCAACAAACGCACCAAGCTTAAAGTGTGAATTAGTGCTGCGTTGTAACAGAATGAAATTAGACAGCTCACCCGCACTGTAACCCCAGATTTCATCTTCTGGAACCACACCACTTAGTTCGGTCTGAACTGAGTTGGTAACATTTAAGATCTTATCTAACAGCTTTTTAGGTAAAACATACACTTGCAGCTTGTTCGACGTTGGTAGCGCGACCGCACTCGCCGTAATTTCAGTGACTCTTTCAGAAACAAGATCTTTGAGTAAAAAAGGCAGTGCTACCGACCATTCACTCTCAGGAATATCCGGTTTATCAATTTGGTAGGTTTGGTAGTAGTTCGCACAGACGATCAATTGAAGGCTATGAGTGGTAAACGCTTCACTGCTAAGCGATTTTTTTAGCGCACTTTCCCAGTCTCCATTAACCACTGGAATACTGGTTACTTGAGGCTCTTGTTCTGTCGATGAAATATAAATGGCATCATTGCCCAGCAGGACAACTTGCGAGCTACCTTTATTATTCGTTGGCTTTATCTTGTCTAAAATCGCTTTAAAATTCATTCTTAACTACTACTCTTACGCCATCGATTTCTTCGTCCAACTTTCACAACAGACTCCGCTTTCGCGGCCTTTTCAGCTTGATTAGGCAAAGGGATAATTTGTTGCTCTTCGTCGAAATACCTCCCTTGATAGCCGTTAATGCCTAACTCTATCAAGGTATTCTTTTCTTGTTTTGTCTCGACCCCAACTGCAATAACTTTGGTCGGAGAATCACCGCACGCCCCAATTAAGCTTCGGACAAACAGTTGGTTCTCATGCCTTTGATCAATCTTCTTTATTAGGCTTCGATGAAGCTTAATATAATTAACCTTTAAATCCTTTATGTAGTGTGTGCTAACAATGGTTCGTCCAGCTTGGCCAACCACAACTTTACACCCTAAACCACGCAGCATCTTTGCCACCGGTCTCATATAATCAAGATGAGCGATCAAATGCCCCTCTGGAAACTCAAAAGCAAGCTGAGAACGATGTTGGGCAGAGAGCTGTAACAACTCACTTCTAAACCACTTAAAATGCTGTTTATTAGCAAATGGAGTAACATTCAGGTTCACCGAATAGTTAATAGATTGAGTTGAGTCCTTGAGAGATTTCAACACAACCTTTAGAACCGATTGGTCCATTTGAGCTTGATAGCCCACTTGCTCTACCGCAGGCATGAATCGAGACGATTTCAATAAACCTTTATCAGGATCTTGAATTCTAGTGAATATTTCTCTATGTAATTCATTAACTTGACCAGATTCCGGCATAAGATAACACCGCTGAGCAAAGATTACTAAATTTTCAGGAAGCAGTGCTTTATCAAGTAATGTTCTCCAACGAACGCTGCCTCTATCAAGCTCATTCTTATTCTGTTTCGGGTAACGGCTCCAGTTATTAATACGTTCTACCTGAGCGCTCTTTAATGCCGTTTCCGTTTCATCCATGATCTGACTGTGGCGCTCACCTTCGGTATACATGGTGACACCAATATGACACCAGTTATCCGATTCCAAAGGCTCTGGTGGAGTGAGCTTATCTAACTGTCTTAAACATTGAGCGGCCAAGGTCGCAATATCTTTTGCTCCCTGATGAGGGATAAATACAGCAAAGTCCGCTTCGTAATAACGAGAAAAAATGACATCAGGATAACGCTGAACGATATTCGATAATACTTCGCCCACTTCAATAATAAAGCCGTCAGTGATTTGCTTGTCGTTAGCATCACTAACTTGTTCCCACTCATCGATACGTATTAATAACACACCGCCTCGAGCACCGCTTTCATGCAGAGCGGATTCCAACTTATTATCGAATAAAACTCGGTTAGCGGTTCCCGTCAGTTTATCTAGGAAGGTGTGGGTACGAATAAAGGTATCAAAGCGGCTTCGCTCTTGACGAGCATCTTGCAGCTCTTCAATCAATACGTCCAAAGCTTCACTTGCGGTATAAGGCCATTCACGTTCATCTCCCTTTGCATGAGCTTCTACCTGACCGGCCAAGATCATTCTTCCTCGTTCTTCCAAAATCTCAGAGCCCATGAGTTGCTCTTTCAACCAACGAACACCACGAGCCAGACAGAACAGGACCAATGCGACAGCCAAAGTAATTGACCACATCGCTTCCATTGAGTAGTTGTAACCAATATAAGGTGGAAGTGCTTTAAATTCGATCCGATAACCTTCATTTCGCTCTAAAACGAAGCTTTTTTCATATAGTCGATTAGGATCAATTTGTGGGGAAGTATCTTTGAAACGATAAATGATGCCAGTCTTGTTCGAGAGCTTCATCTCAACAATATTGCTCGCCTGCAACATCTTAGGCATCCAGCGTTGCATTGAATACGCAGCGTCGGGATCTTCCATATCTTTATCTACAACGTCGACAATACCAACCAAATAATGGTCTAAATATTCCTGTCCAATACGCTTAAAGGAAAGTGTGCCACCAATAAAAAGAATGAACATCGCACTGATCACTATCACGGTGACAAATGCAACCAATCGTGTGCTCAATTTTAGTGTCGGGGTATATCTCATGAATAACGAAATCCTTTTCAACTCACATTATACCGTATTGCTACTTATACTATAAATTGACGTTGTAAACAAAGCGTTAAGAATTGTAGGTAACAAAAAGCCGCGATGAACGCGGCCTTTTCCAATTTAATACTGTCTTTATAATATATTAAAAACAGGGCTTAAAATGGGATGTCATCATCAAAATCCATTGGCGGCTCATTATATTGAGGTTGAGCCTGCTGAGGAGCTTGTTGAGGTGCTTTTGGCTGCTGTTGAGCAGGAGCACTGTATTGTTGCTGCTGTTGTTGTGGCTGCTGTGGCTGACCCCAACCACCTTGCTGTTGGTTGTTACCCATGCCACCTTGAGCAGGAGCACCACCTTGAGCGCGGCCGCCAAGCATCTGCATTACACCGTTGAAGCCTTGAACAACCACTTCTGTTGTGTAGCGATCTTGACCGCTTTGATCTTGCCATTTACGAGTTTGAAGTTGACCTTCAATGTAAACTTGAGAACCTTTACGTAGGTACTCACCAGCAACTTCAGCTAGCTTGCCAAACAGAGCAACACGGTGCCATTCTGTTTTTTCACGCTGTTCGCCAGTTGCTTTATCACGCCATGACTCTGACGTTGCAATGGTAATGTTCGCTACTGCACCGCCATTTGGCATGTAACGAATTTCAGGGTCATTACCTAGGTTACCCACTAATATAACTTTGTTAACTCCACGGCTAGCCATGATTTGCTCCGTCTAAATTCATAGTCTCAGAAAATTTTAGCGCACAAGAATAGCATGCTTTTCTGCAGTGATAAATCGCATTCCTATTCTCTCCTCACTACAAAGAATAAAAACGTAACAAATCATGATATTCAGAGCGATGTTGCTTTTTTCTCCACTTACAAACCACTCATTTACTTTGATAATTGATATTCAACACAAGTCACCATTAAGGTGCTAGAGAAGCGAAAGCCTGCATGACAACGTGGAATCCCATTCCACTTAAACAGGACGTTTCAATGAGAAAATCTCGATACGCTCGCACTTTGCATTTTATGTGCATCGACCCGAACGACACCTATCTACATGTAAACGAAATAGAAAAGCACTTATCTATTATTCTCTACCGAATGACGCCCGACGAATTAATGTTAGTCGATAGAAAGCAGAGCAACCGGATCTTGCTCGTCGATTACAAAGAGGTTCCACAGCTACTGGTTAATTGTCCTAACCTGACAGTTATGTGGAAAAACAATGAGATCATCTTATTCAATGTCCCTCAGCAACTTCCGACCTCAGAGCTTCTTACCTATGGGGTACTAAAAGGGCTCTTTTACAATACCGAGCAAAAGGACAAGATTGCTCGTGGTCTTCAAGAAGTCATTGATGGCGATAACTGGCTACCAAGAAAGGTAACCAGTCAACTGCTGTTTTATTACCGTAATATGGTCAATACCAACACGACACCAACCAATGTTGATTTAACCATTCGTGAGATTCAAGTGATTCGCTGCCTTCAATCAGGCTCATCAAACACACAAATCGCCGATGACTTGTTTATTAGTGAGTTCACGGTTAAATCTCACCTTTATCAGATATTCCGTAAGTTGGCAGTCAAAAATAGAGTCCAAGCCATTGCGTGGGCCAATCAGAATCTGCTTGCATAATTGATCCGCTTCTTAAAGTGACGATAATTTTGAGGGAAGCTCTAATAAACCATAGGCATTGTTGCTGAATTTTCGACATGACTTGTGCTAGAGTTGCCCTCAGAAATATCAACTACCCAGGTTGAATCAATAATTATTATAGATAAAGGGTCTTATCATGATCAAAAAGTGCCTTTTCCCGGCGGCTGGCTACGGTACACGTTTCTTACCTGCGACTAAGTCAATGCCCAAAGAAATGATGCCTGTAGTAAACAAACCTCTGATTGAATATGGTGTAGAGGAAGCTATCGAAGCTGGTATGGATGGAATGTGTATCGTTACTGGCCGTGGTAAGCATTCAATCATGGATCACTTCGACAAGAACTACGAGCTTGAGCATCAGATCAGTGGCACTAATAAAGAAGACCTATTAGTTAATATCCGTGAAACGATTGAAGCGGCTAACTTCACCTACATTCGCCAACGTGAGATGAAAGGCCTTGGTCACGCCATCTTAACGGGTCGCGAACTGGTAGGTGATGAACCATTCGCCGTTGTACTAGCTGATGACCTTTGTGTTAATGAACAACAAGGTGTGTTAGCTCAGATGGTTGCGCTATACAAACAGTTCCGCTGTTCTATTGTCGCTGTACAAGAAGTTCCAGAAGAAGAGACTCACAAGTACGGTGTTATCTCTGGTGAAATGATTAAAGATGACCTTTTCCGTGTAGATGACATGGTAGAGAAACCAGAGCAAGGCACTGCACCTAGCAATCTAGCGATCATTGGTCGTTATATTCTGACTCCAGATATCTTTGAATTGATCGAACAGACAGAGCCAGGTAAAGGCGGTGAGATCCAAATTACCGATGCATTGCTTAAACAAGCAAAAGCGGGCTGTGTATTGGCTTACAAATTTAAAGGTCAACGTTTTGACTGCGGTAGTGTTGAAGGTTATATCGAAGCGACCAACTACTGCTTTGAGAACCTATACAAGAAAGATCAACAGCAAGTCGAGCTAGGTAAACACTCGACAAAGAAAGAAGCATAACGACGAGTTAATACCTCGCTTTACTGATTTTAAAAGGGCGGCTCTTTGAGTCGCCCTTTTTGTTTACTGTTTTTTTATCCAGTAAAACTTTGCACAAATCTCACTCTATGTAATACTTTAGCCACTTAAAATTACATGGTCTATTGAGATGGATAAAATAGAAATTAGAGGCGCTCGTACGCATAACCTCAAAGACATTAACCTAACTATACCTCGTGATAAGCTGACGGTTATCACCGGATTATCAGGTTCAGGAAAGTCGTCACTTGCGTTTGATACTCTCTACGCAGAAGGTCAACGTCGTTATGTTGAGTCTTTGTCGGCTTACGCTCGTCAATTTCTATCTCTTATGGAAAAGCCTGATGTCGACCATATTGAAGGTTTGTCTCCAGCTATCTCAATAGAGCAAAAATCGACTTCACATAACCCTCGCTCAACCGTCGGTACGATTACTGAGGTCTATGATTACCTTCGATTATTGTACGCTCGAGTCGGCGAACCTCGCTGTCCAGATCACAACATCCCCCTAGCGGCACAAACCATCAGCCAAATGGTCGATAAGGTATTAGAACTGCCTGCAGGCTCAAAGATGATGTTACTTGCGCCAATTGTTAAAGAGCGAAAAGGCGAGCACGTAAAGACACTGGAGAACTTAGCCGCGCAAGGCTTTATTCGTGCACGTGTTGACGGTGAAACTTGTGATTTATCCGATCCACCAGCACTTGAACTGCATAAGAAGCACACCATTGAAGTCGTGGTAGACAGATTCAAGGTTCGGCCAGATCTTCAACAACGCTTGGCCGAATCGTTTGAAACCACATTAGAGCTCTCTGGCGGCATTGCTGTTGTCGGTTGGATGGATGAAACAGATCAAGAAGAGATCGTATTCTCTGCTAACTTCGCTTGTCCAAAGTGTGGTTACAGCATGCAGGAGCTTGAACCTCGCCTATTCTCATTTAACAACCCAGCAGGTGCTTGTGGTACGTGTGATGGCCTTGGTGTTCAACAATATTTTGACCCAAGTCGAGTGATTTTAGATGAAAACCTAAGTATTGCAGAAGGTGCGATTAAAGGTTGGGATCAAAAGAACTACTACTATTTCCAGATGCTAACGTCGTTATCAGACCATTATGGTTTTGATCTGTATGCGCCATTTAATTCTCTTCCTAAAAAGACTCAAGAGATCATTCTCAAGGGATCAGGTCGTACTGAAGTGGAATTCAAGTACATCAATGACCGAGGTGATATTCGAGTTAAGCGTCACCCATTCGAAGGGATTTTAAATACCTTAGAGCGCCGTTACCGCGATACTGAATCTAGCGCAGTACGTGAAGATCTTGCCAAATACATCTCAACCAAATCGTGTTCTAGCTGTGGTGGTACTCGCCTGAGATTAGAAGCACGAAATGTATTTATCGGCGATACAACACTGCCAGAAATCGTTGAACTCAGCATTGCTGACGCACTACAGTTTTTCCAAGAGTTGAAGTTAGACGGTCAACGTGGGCAGATCGCCGATAAAGTAATGAAAGAGATCAATGATCGCCTGCATTTCTTGGTTAACGTTGGTTTGAACTACCTTAACCTATCACGCAGTGCAGAAACACTGTCTGGTGGTGAAGCACAAAGAATTCGTCTAGCAAGTCAGATCGGCGCAGGTTTAGTGGGTGTCATGTACGTGTTAGATGAGCCATCGATTGGCCTCCACCAGCGTGATAATGAACGCCTCTTGCAAACCTTGATTCACCTCAGAGACTTAGGCAATACCGTGCTTGTTGTGGAACATGACGAAGATGCCATTCGCTGTGCAGACCATGTCATCGATATTGGCCCTGGGGCTGGCGTTCATGGTGGGCACGTGGTTGCAGAAGGTACTATGCAAGACATCATCGACAACCCGAACTCTTTAACCGGCCAATACCTGAGCGGTGCTAAAGAGATTGCAGTGCCTGAAAAGAGAACACCTATCGACAAGAAAAAGGTCGTAGAGATCGTTGGTGCAACGGGGAACAACCTAAAGAATGTCACCGCGACAATTCCTGTAGGCTTGTTCAGTTGTATAACTGGTGTATCAGGTTCGGGGAAATCAACGCTAATCAACGATACCTTCTTTAAGGTCGCTCATACTCAGCTTAACGGAGCTACCACAGCAGTACCTGCACCACATAAAAAGATTAAAGGATTGGAACATTTCGATAAGGTGATCGACATAGATCAAAGCCCTATCGGTCGTACACCAAGATCAAACCCTGCAACCTACACAGGGATCTTCACTCCTATCCGTGAATTATTCGCTGGCACACAAGAGTCACGTTCACGTGGTTACAAAGCGGGAAGATTTAGCTTTAACGTGCGTGGTGGACGCTGTGAAGCATGTCAGGGTGATGGTGTTATCAAGGTGGAAATGCACTTCTTACCGGATGTGTATGTACCGTGTGATGTGTGTAAAGGTAAGCGTTATAATCGTGAAACTCTAGAGGTTCGCTACAAAGGTAAAACCATTGACGAAGTTCTAGAGATGACCGTTGAAGATGCCCGTGAGTTCTTCAATCCTGTTCCAGTAATTGCACGCAAACTGCAAACGCTTATGGATGTGGGACTTTCTTACATTCGCTTAGGCCAAGCGGCAACTACCTTATCTGGTGGTGAAGCACAGCGTGTTAAATTGGCACGTGAGTTATCGAAGCGAGACACCGGTAAAACCTTATACATTCTTGATGAGCCAACAACTGGCCTTCACTTCCACGATATCCAACAGCTATTAACCGTGCTGCATCGACTGCGCGATCACGGTAATACGGTTGTTGTGATTGAGCACAACTTAGATGTCGTTAAAACCGCAGACTGGATACTAGATCTTGGCCCTGAGGGTGGTCAAGGTGGTGGTGAGATTGTTGCAGAAGGCACACCTGAAGATGTGGCGTTGGTCGAAGGTTCACACACTGCTCGCTTCCTTAAGTCTATGTTAAATTTGAAGTAGGTGTAAAATAGCGCCCTGTGGGCAGACAGAAAAGTGTTAAAGTAACAGAGCTTGTTTCAGAAGGAACAAGCTCTGTTTTTATAAGGTTAGGGATTTATGGCAACAATACACACTAGCGGTACCCAGCTAGAAAATCAGGTCACTCAACTACCACTCAACAAAGCATTTCTGGCTTCATTGGCTGTCGTATTCTTGTTGGCCATGCATTTTTTCATGCCGAACCCTGGTGGCTCAGGCCTTGCGTTATCATTTAATCCAACAACTTGGCTGGCGCTAAGCTTCACCCTAGCGATTGGTTTTTACCAGCTAGCGACCAATCGAGTACTTAAGTATTCCAAGTTAACAATAGGTTTACTGATCAGCTGCGTAATATTGACACTGCCGATTTTATTCAGCAATGCATCTCCAGAAGGAGCATCAGGCCGCTTACTTGGATTATGGGCAGGTTTCGCACTGTTCGTCGTGCTGCAGCAATTTAAGTTCAGCAATAAACACAAACAACGCATGTTGTGGTTCATTGTGCTTGCTGTTGTTATACAAGCACTATTTGGCTATGTGCAATATTTCTTATTGGAACCTGGCAACCTATTTGGCTACAACACAGCTGCAAACCGACCATATGGGATATTCCAACAACCTAATGTAATGGCTAGCTTTTTGGCGACTGGTTTTGTCCTTTCGGCTTACTTATTAGCGAGGCAGCCTGCTAAATATAACCATAAAATCAGCGAATCATTCCTACTGTATTTAACTCCAACCTTAACCGTGCCCTTACTAATTATTATTGCGTCACGCACAGGGTGGTTGGCCGCTGTAATGGGGCTTATCTGTATTCTGCCCTATCTATACAAGTTCGCGACTAAGAAACGCTTTTACGGTTGGTGCGCATCCATAGTTGTCGGTATCGCGGTGGCGTTTACGGTGATCAACCTCAGCACGACAGATAGTCTTGCAAGTAAAAGGACTCACTTAGAAAGCCCGCGAGCTTATACCTTCCCACAAGCTCTAGACATGATGATCGAAAAGCCATTTACCGGTTATGGTTACGGGAAATTTGAATCTGAGTACACCCTATATACCGCTCGTCAGCATCAACTGAATTCAAACTATCACCCAGGTCTTCCTTCCATGGATCACCCGCACAATGAGTTTCTGTTTTGGGGAGTAGAAGGAGGAATTGTACCAATCATCGGCATCTTGATTGCTGCAATATTGGTGATGTCACGCATAGCAAGTTCTGCAAAGGGAACGCGTCTAGCTCTGCTCGCATTATTCATCCCAATTCTTTTGCACTCTCAGCTTGAGTATCCTTTTTACCACTCGGCGATTCACTGGATAACATTCATTATATTGATTTACTGGGTCGATCAACGCTCTTCCCGACATTACCAACAACCGTTCAGCATCATCAGTAAAACCCTGTTTAGAGTATCGAGCTTAGTGGTCCCTATCTTGGTCAGTTTTTATATGTTGAGCGCCCTGCATACCAACTATGTATTGACTAAGTTTGAGCTTTCCAAGCCTAAAAACCCGGACATTCTTAAGCAGGTAACGAATCCTGTGGTGTGGAAAGATCGCTACGATTGGGACATATACAGCACTTACCTCAACATTGGCCTCTACAAAGCCGATCCGAGTCTTATACAACCTTATATCGATTGGTCACTGGAGATCATAAAAACTAAACCAAGGCCGGCTTTCTACAGCAATCTGATTCTTGCTTACCAAGGTTTAGGGGAAGAAAGCAAAGCAGAACAAATCCGCAGCGAAGCGATGTTTTTGTTCCCTAACAGAGACTTTTCAAAGGTTCAGTATAAGAAAGTGTCACAAGCAGAAGACAGTGTTTCATTTGCTGAATAGTATTTAGATCTCACACTCAAACACCATTTAGATGATTGGTTTAAATACAAAAAGCGCACGAGAGATCGTGCGCTTTTCTTTTTAATGTCGGTTTATTACCGTTATTTCAAAACATCTTTTAACGCTTTCAGACACAACGCGACATTCTCTTTACGAGCACCGTAGCCCATTAATCCGATACGCCAAGCCTTACCAGCCAAAGAGCCAAGCCCTGCACCAATTTCAAGATTGTACTCTTCTAGAAGCAGCGTTCTGATCTTCGCTTCATCAATTCCTTCAGGGAAATAAAGTGCATTTAGCTGTGGCAGACGACTCTCTTCATCAACCACAAATTTTAATCCTAGTGCCTCTACACCCTCTTTAAGCTCTTGGTGCATCGCATGGTGACGAGACCACGCATTATCTAGGCCTTCATTTTTCAACAAAACCAGCGACTCATGTAGAGCATAGAGGCTATTTACTGGTGCAGTGTGGTGGTAGCTTCGCTTACCTTCTCCACTCCAGTAACCTAATACTAAACTTTGATCCAAGAACCAGCTTTGCACTGGCGCTTGGCGAGCTTTCATTTTATCAACAGCACTTTGAGAGAAGGTCACCGGAGATAGCCCTGGCACACAAGACAGACACTTTTGGCTTCCAGAATAAACCGCATCAAGCTGCCACTCATCAACCAGCAAAGGCACGCCACCGAGTGACGTCACAGCATCAACAATCGTTAACGCATCAAACTGACGAGCGATAGCTGAGATTGCTTGAGCATCAGAGAGCGCTCCGGTTGATGTCTCTGCATGAACAAATGCAACGGCAACGGCATCAGGGTTTTCTGATAATGCTTTTTCTACCTTATCGACAGAAACAGGTTTGCCCCACTCGTCATCAACAAGAATGGCTTCGCCACCACAGCGCACAACATTTTCTCGCATCCGCTCACCGAAGACACCGTTACGACAAACGATCACCTTTTCACCAGGCTCAATCAAGTTAACAAAACAAGTTTCCATCCCCGCACTGCCCGGTGCAGACACGGCAATTGTAAATTCGTTTTCAGTCTGAAATGCATATTTAAGAAGTTGTTTAAGCTCGTCCATCATCGCAATAAACAGTGGATCTAGGTGACCGATGGTTGGACGACTCAAAGCCTGTAGTACTTGAGGCGAGATATCAGAAGGACCAGGGCCCATTAACGTTCGGTGTGGTGGGTAAAAACTATCGATAGCAGTAGTGAGTGTTAGATTAGACATGTACATCCCTTACGTTAATGTTGTGAACAATCCACCCTAAAGCAAATTGATTACCTCAGCAATTAGCCATAAGTATTGAGGTCAAACCAGTGTCACATAATTGTTAAAATTATTTTTCAATTATCTCAAGTTACGGATTGACATTGTTACCGCAAACACGTTCAATGAAATGGCTATCTAGCAGAAGAGGAGCACTGCCCAGGCAGATGTTTTGTGGAACCGCATTTCCAATACAGAACATTCATGGGGAGCAGTGCCGAGATAATAAAAGGATGTCGGACCTTTATTATCGGTTGAGCGGGCTGAATCCCGTCAACTGTCACCATTTCTATATGGTGAAGAGCTTCTGAGGTTACTATTCTAATAATTCCTCTCTTTTTGCTCTAAAACTCTCTTCGAAAAACATCGGACGTTGGATTACCCAACCGTAATTTTATTTTAGGAAGTCGTGGGAGATATATCGTGAGTGCATCTAATGTAGCTGGTTCTTTTAATGTCGCTAAGTTTGGTGGAACAAGTGTTGCCAACTTTGAAGCAATGAGCCGTTGTGCTGCCATTATTGAAAACAACTCAAATACGAAACTGGTCGTGAGCAGTGCATGTTCAGGCGTCACTAATTTACTGGTTGAACTGGCAAATGGTGTTCAAGACAAAGCGCGTCGTCAGGAATTGATGACCCAATTAGCGGACATTCATAACGCGATTCTTGACCAACTCGCAGACCCGATTAGCATCGAGAAAGAAGTTCACCGCATTCTTGATGACATTGCGAGCGCAGCAGAGGCCGCATCATTTCAAGCAAGCACTAAACTAACCGATCATCTTGTCGCTTGTGGCGAGTTAATGTCGACACATATCCTTGCTCAAATCCTTCGTGAACGTGGTACACCAGCTATTCGTTTCGATATCAGAGAAGTGATGCGTACCAATGATGACTTCGGTAAAGCTGAACCTCAACTTGAAGATATTTCAGCGCTAGCGAAAGAGAAACTTATTCCACTTTGCCAACAGCAGGTGGTCGTTACCCAAGGTTTTATCGGTGCTGATAACGAAGGTAACACCACAACTTTGGGCCGTGGAGGCAGTGATTATTCAGCAGCACTGATCGCCGAATCTGTGCAAGCTATTGGTCTAGATATCTGGACGGATGTTCCTGGTATCTACACCACGGATCCTCGTATTGCGCCGAAAGCATCTCCAATCCCAGAGATCAGCTTTAGTGAAGCTTCGGAAATGGCAAACTTTGGTGCGAAGATCTTGCACCCATCAACACTAGTACCTGCACTGCGCCACCAAATCCCGGTATTTGTCAGCTCTTCTAAAGCGCCAGAATTAGGTGGAACTTGGATTCGACAGCAAGTGGAAAGCTCTCCACTATTCAGAGCCCTTGCCCTTCGCTGTAACCAAACCATGGTGACACTCCGCAGTGCTAACATGTTCCACGCTTACGGTTTCCTTGCGAAAGTATTCGAGATCCTTGCTAAGCATAAGATCTCGGTCGATCTTATTACCACCTCAGAGATCAGTGTGTCACTCACTCTCGATCAAACAGATACATCAGGTGGAGCTCCTGAATTACCAGAAGCCGCTCGCCTGGAGCTTGAAGAGCTGTGTTCTGTCGATATTGAACACGATCTATGCCTTGTTGCCCTTATTGGTAATAACATGAGTGAAAGCAAAGGCTATGCGAAGCAGGTGTTCGGCACTCTTGAAGACTTTAACCTGCGCATGATTTGTTGCGGAGCAAGCCCACACAACCTGTGCTTCTTGTTAGATGAATCTGTATCTAAACTAGCAATTCAAAAACTGCATCAAGAACTGTTTGAATAAAAAGACGGTTGCTCGATTAATTTAGAACTACCAAACGACAGATACAAAAAGGGTTGCTCTTGAGCAACCCTTTTCCTTTTTACCTTATGGAACAATCATTAGTTAATGTTTGGACCTAACCACTTCTCGGCTTCTAACATATCCCAACCTTTACGGTCGGCATAGCTATCCACTTGGTCCTGTTGAATCTGTGCAATCGCAAAATATCGAGCATCAGGATGTGAGAAATACATACCAGACACAGATGCACCTGGCCACATTGCGTAACTCGTGGTTAGCGACATGTCGATCGCTTTTTCAACGTCCATCAACTCCCACAACGTGCCTTTCTCTGTGTGCTCTGGGCAAGCAGGGTAACCCGGGGCTGGACGAATACCTTGGTATTTCTCTCGAATCAAATCGTCGTTAGACAAATCCTCATCTGGCGAGTAACCCCAAATATCCTTTCTCACTTCTTTATGCAGATACTCCGCGAACGCTTCAGCCAATCGGTCAGCAACCGCCTGAATCATTATTGCGTTGTAGTCATCACCTTTCGCTTTGTATTCATCAGCCAGCTCACGCTCACCTATACCACCCGTTACAGCAAAACCACCAATCCAATCCGCTTTACCACTATCTTTCGGCGCAATGTAATCAGACAGACAATAGTTAAAGCCTTTTGGTTTCTCTGTTTGTTGACGAAGATTGTGTAGAACCTTTAGCACTTCAGTTCGCGATTCATCGGTATACACCTCAATATCATCACCAACACTGTTCGCAGGGAACATGGCACACATACCACGAGCTTCAAGTAGCTTCTCTTTCTCTACGCGATCCAGTAAATCATTGGCATCTTTGAATAAGCGTTTTGCTTCCTCACCTACTTCTTCATGGTCCAGAATAGCTGGGTACTTACCAACCAATGACCATGTCATAAAGAATGGCGTCCAGTCGATGTATTGGCGCAAAGTAGACACATCAAAATCATTAAAGATATGAACTCCCGGTTTAACGGGTGCCGGTGGAGTATAAGAATCCCAATCGATAGCGACTTTATTGGCTCGAGCTTTCTCTAGTGTGACAGGCTTAGTACGAGGCTTCTTACGATTGTGCTGATCTCGAACGCGATCATAGTCGATATCTAGCTTCTCAACGAAAGCGGGCTTCAACTCATCAGAAAGGAGTGAAGTACAAACACCCACAGCACGCGAGGCATTATTCACGTAAACAACAGGCTCTGAGTAATTCTGTTCAATCTTAACCGCAGTGTGAGCTTTAGATGTGGTTGCGCCACCAATCAGAAGAGGCAACTTGAAGCCCTGTCTTTCCATCTCTTTGGCAACATGTACCATTTCATCAAGAGACGGTGTAATTAGTCCAGACAGACCTATAATGTCGACATTCTCTTCTTTGGCTACCTTGAGAATCTTCTCACACGAAACCATCACGCCTAAATCGATAATCTCGTAGTTATTACATTGTAAAACGACACCAACGATATTTTTGCCGATATCGTGCACGTCACCTTTAACAGTCGCTAACAAAATCTTACCGTTACTCGCACCTACTTCTTTGGATGCATTGATGAATGGCTCTAAGTGGGCAACCGCCTGCTTCATAACACGTGCAGACTTTACAACCTGTGGTAAGAACATCTTACCTTCACCAAACAAGTCTCCAACAACGTTCATGCCGTCCATTAGAGGGCCTTCAATCACTTCGATAGGGCGAGAGGCATTAACGCGAGCTTCTTCGGTATCTTCAACAATAAAGTCGGTGATGCCTTTGACCAAAGAATGCTCCAAACGCTTCTCTACAGGCCAAGTACGCCACTCTAATGCCGACTTATCTTCAACCTTACCAACAGCGCGCTCTAGGTATTCGGTCGCCATATCCAGCAATCGTTCTGTCGAATCATCACGACGGTTTAGTACGACATCTTCAACAGCATCACGCAGATCTTCTGGAACATTATCGTAAATTTCTAGCTGACCTGCGTTTACGATGCCCATATCCATACCGTTTTTAAAACAGTGATATAGGAACACCGCGTGAATAGCCTCACGTACGTAATTATTGCCGCGGAATGAGAATGAAACATTCGACACACCGCCAGAGATCATCGCATGCGGGAGGTCACGTTTGATGTCTCCCACCGCCTCAATGAAATCAACCGCGTAGTTGTTGTGTTCATCGATACCAGTCGCAACCGCGAAAATGTTCGGGTCAAAAATAATGTCTTCTGGTGGGAAACCGACTTCATCAACAAGAATGTTGTAGGCATTAGTACAGATCTCAACTTTGCGCTCTCGAGTATCCGCCTGTCCGACTTCATCGAATGCCATTACGATGACAGCAGCACCATAACGGCGCACTAACTTGGCTTGCTCAACAAACTTCTCTTTGCCTTCTTTTAAAGAGATAGAGTTAACGATGCCTTTGCCTTGAATACATTTCAGACCCGCTTCGATAACTTCCCATTTTGAAGAGTCGACCATGACTGGCACTTTCGAGATCTCAGGTTCAGAAGCACATAGATTAAGGAATTTAACCATACACGCCTCAGCGTCTAGCATCCCTTCATCCATGTTGATATCGATAATTTGAGCGCCGTTCTCAACTTGCTCTCGAGCCACACTCAAAGCTTCATCGTAAAGCTCCTCTTTGATCAAGCGTTTGAAACGAGCAGAACCAGTAACGTTAGTACGCTCACCCACGTTTACAAAAAGAGACTCTTTAGCGATGGTCAGTGGTTCTAAACCGGATAAACGACACGACACAGGTAAGTCAGGCAATTGGCGTGGGGTTACGCCTTCAACCGCTTCTGCCATATGGCGAATATGTTCTGGCGTAGTACCACAACAACCACCAATCAGGTTTAAAAAGCCACTTTCAACCCATTCCTTAACATGTTCAGCCATATCTTCAGGAGAAAGGTCATATTCACCAAATGCATTAGGTAAACCTGCATTAGGGTGAGCAGAAACATAGCTTTCTGAGATACGAGACATCTCACCAACATACTCACGCAATTCGTCAGGGCCTAATGCGCAGTTCAATCCAAATGAGATAGGTTTTACATGACGAAGGGCGTTGTAAAATGCTTCTGTCGTTTGCCCAGAAAGCGTACGACCTGATGCATCAGTAATGGTACCTGAGATCATCACCGGTAATGTGATACCAACTTCTTCAAAAACCGACTCAACTGCAAAAGCACACGCTTTCGCATTTAGAGTATCGAAGATAGTTTCAATAAGAATTAAGTCTGAACCACCTTTAATAAGCGCACGAGTCGATTCAGAATAGGCTTCAACTAACTCATCAAAGCTGACATTCCGATAACCAGGGTCGTTTACATCAGGTGATATAGAACACGTTCGGTTAGTTGGGCCTAATACACCGGCTACGAAGCGAGGCTTGTCAGGGGTCTTTGCAGTCCATTCATCAGCCGCTTCACGAGCAAGCTTGGCAGCAGCAAAGTTAATTTCTTCACTGAGGCTTTCCATATCATAGTCAGCCATAGCGATGCTTGTAGCGTTAAAGGTATTGGTTTCGAGGATGTCTGCCCCAGCTTCCAAGTATTCTGAATGGATATCTTTGATAAGCTTAGGCTGCGTAAGAACTAAAAGATCATTATTGCCCTTTAAGTCACTGTGCCAATCAGCAAAGCGTTCACCACGATAGTCTTGCTCTTCCAATTTATAATCCTGAATCATGGTGCCCATGCCGCCATCAATCAGTAAAATTCGTTGCTTCAACAGAGCGTCAATCTTTTGCCTTACATTACTTCCCACGGTACAACCTCATTCCTTTAATTATCCCTCCATCCTATCACACATTAAAAAGGAGTCTAGACGTCTAAAAAAGGAAATTGATTACCGACTCATGACAAAAAAATGTTTGCTATTTGAGCATGAGACAACGAAAATTCATATTCATACTTTGTTACATATTGGAATCCCAATGTCGGTCTATTACACCTTATGCTTCTTGTCCGCTGCAGCCATGCTTATTGCTTTCGTGAATACGAAAATCGGTAAAATGCAGACAACCATCGCCATCACAGCTGGCTCAATGATGTTATCTCTACTGATTATCATTGCAGGACAAAACAATTGGTTCCAACTGGCTGACATCGCCTCAGAAACCGTTGCCAGTATCAACTTTGAAGATTTCTTACTTAAAGGGATATTGGGGTTCTTGCTCTTTGCCGGTGGTTTAGGGATTAAATTACCGAATCTAAAAGACCAAAAGTGGGAAATAACAGTACTCGCATTAGGTGCAACGCTGTTTTCAACATTCTTTATTGGTTTTGTGCTGTACGGGTTCTGTCAGTTCATCGGTATTCAATTTGATCTGATTTACTGCCTACTGTTTGGCTCTCTCATCTCTCCAACCGATCCAATCGCCGTATTAGCCATCGTAAAGAAACTCGATGCGCCTAGACGAATCTCTACTCAAATCGAGGGAGAATCTCTATTTAACGATGGTTTTGGTTTAGTTATCTTCGTAACTCTATTTACGATCGCATTTGGTACAGAAGCACCAACCGTCGGCAGTGTGACAATGTTATTCGTTCAAGAGGCGATTGGCGGTATTGTCTATGGTTTTGTTTTGGGTCTCGCATTCCACTACCTAATCAGCAACACCGATGACCACTCAATGGAGTTGCTATTAACTATCGGCATCCCAACCGCTGGTTATGCGTTTGCTGAAGTTCTGCATGTATCAGGGCCATTAGCGATGGTGGTATCAGGTATCATGATCGGTAACTGGACTCGCTTTATCGGATTCTCGAAAGAGAGTGAAGATCACCTAGATCACTTCTGGGAATTGATAGATGAATTCCTAAACGGCGTATTATTCCTATTGATTGGCATGTCGATGCTGCTGTTCAAATTCCACCAAGAGGACTGGATTTTAATGG
The DNA here is from genome assembly GCF_002875705.1 of Vibrio sp. 10N.261.45.E2. Taxonomy (GTDB): domain Bacteria; phylum Pseudomonadota; class Gammaproteobacteria; order Enterobacterales; family Vibrionaceae; genus Vibrio. Next base: position 874 of record NZ_MCZZ01000113.1, on the reverse strand, counting down.
CATTCGCTGCTCCTCTCGTATTAAGTGCTCGCTACCTAAGTGTGTTCTTGTCTTATATCGGGTTTAAGCGCTTTAGAACTTACAATCCATGGTCGATTAAGATTCTAACTTGGGGTGGTTTACGTGGCGGCTTAGCTCTCGCGATGGCACTTTCAATCCCTTCTGGTATCTGGGTAATTGAAGACAAGGCAATTGATGTTAAAGAAATCATCCTTGTCATGACCTATGCCGTTGTTGTGTTCTCTATTCTGGTTCAAGGCTCAACAATCACTCCTATGATAGAGAAAGCAAAACAAGCCGAGAAAGAGTTAGATTAACTCTCCCCACTTATGAACATAGGCCGCTTACTTAAGCGGCCTTTTTTAATCCATTTATCTCCCTTGTCTCAGGTCACCATACCCGCCTTATCTTGCTTCAAAACTCTCACAGTTCTCTATTTTCTTTTGGCCAAGAAGAGACAATGAGATTCAATCATGACTTCTCTGCATTCCCAAATCATAAATTTCGCAGAGTACTAACTAAACAAGCTTTTAAAGCAGCTAAGCTCAATGCCTATATTCGCTTTGATAGCACCCAAAACTACAAAAATATAGATATGAGGGTAAATGACCGTTAGCAACCTAAACCAGTAATTTCAAATCAAGTGAAAGTGGTGAAAAGCGAGAGAGGAGTGAATCATTCTAGATTTAGAGGCGAGAGTAACGACGAGTTAAGCTAGCTAAAACACGTGATACCCTAGAAAAAAAGAGCTGAAACAGAATAAAACCTAAGTATCCGGCTCTCGACTACTCAGGTAAAGGACGAGATCTGTAAGGTATTAATTAGATCTACTCCATTAGATAAACGCCAAGAAGCTAATACCAATTCCGTTAAT
>NZ_MCZZ01000112.1 GCF_002875705.1 Vibrio sp. 10N.261.45.E2 | reverse complement strand
TCGCTAAGTCTCTTGATTAACCAGACTTGTGATCAAGAGACAGCCCGATGGGTGCCTTTTTCTTTAGCGATCGTTAACTCAACAATTTGGTGCTTACCAGAAGGTAATGAATAAACCCACAGTCACTGCCATTCCGACATAGTTGTTGTTGAGGAAGGCTTGAAAACAAAGGTCTCGATCACGGTGACGCATCAAGTGTTGTTGATACACAAATAAGCTACCTGCGACTAACAGTGCCCAATAGAAGGTATCACCTAATTGGTAATGCATGCCTAAAGCAATCAGCATCGCTAGGGTAACAAGTTGCAAAGAACCCACAATCAGTTTATCGAAGCGACCAAATAAAATAGCCGTCGACTTAATACCAATCTTTAAGTCATCATCTCGATCAACCATCGCATATTGTGTGTCATAGGCTATCGTCCATAACGCATTAATTACGAAGATAAACCACACAATACTTGGCAGTTCATTGGTTTGTGCCGCCCAAGCCATTGGTATTGCCCAACTAAACGCTAAGCCGAGAAACAACTGTGGAAGATGCGTAAAACGCTTCATGAAAGGATAAATGAACGCCAGAGCTACACCAATAAATGAGAGCTTAATGGTCAGTGGATTCATGGTGAGTACCAACAAGAATGACACTACGGCTAGTACTAAAAAGAGCAGAATTGCTTCCTTACTGGAGACCAAACCTGAAGGTAATGGACGCTGCTTGGTACGTTTAACATGGCCATCGACTTTACGGTCAGCAAAGTCATTGATCACACAGCCAGCTGAGCGCATCAAGACTACACCTAGTACGAAAACAACCAACACATCCAAGTCAGGCATACCTTGCGCGGCGATAATCAGTGACCACAAGGTTGGCCAAAGGAGTAACAGGGTACCAATCGGGCGATTCATTCGCGTTAATTGCCAATACGCCTTCACTTTGGTGGCAAGCATTTACACACTCTCCTTAGAGTAAATGGGTGATGTTGGTAAAAACAGTTCTGCCACAAGCATCGGTTTATGGTTCATCCATAATCGAGAACGACGTGCGAGTAATCGCTCATCGCCTGCGATAACCCAACCGACTTGCAGCGCATCTCGCTCAACATTCTCAGCACTGAAAACCGTTAATCCAAGCGGGACATTACCTTGTTGAGAAAGGTCAGAGTGCTGATGGTCTTCTAATGTGACTCGGGGAATCAAGGTTCGACCTAGCACCCACGGTTCATCATCGCCCTTCAAAATCACTTTACGCAATAAGCAATCAAACGATGATAAAAGACGTTCCTCGTCTTGTTGTAGCATTGAGCGTTCTACAACTTGGTTATGAAGCAACTCAACAGACAGGTGCTGACAGCACTTACCCAACTTGCGGGAAAGAGAACCTTGCTCCATAAGCCACTCTTTGGTGGTTTTATTAGGAAAATCAAATGTTTCTGTACTTTGCCAATCTACATTCATTAACGAATTAAGATACAGCGATATTGGCTGATTCATACTAGTATTCAATAGGTGACTTTACACGTACAATAAAGCTTCAACTTTCGAACAAAATTAAAGCGTTCTTCGAATTGTAAACGTATTTAGATTTAGACCGCTCATTGTAACAAGACTAATGCGTTTCGAATATCGCGAATAAACTAAAGAAAAGTCACAAATATGCACAAACGTTATGTAGCCCAAATATTTCTTGCGATTACCCTACTCTTTTCAGCATCAAGTTTCGCTGAAGAGGAGTCGGCACCCAAACTAGCCTACTTCACGCTAGAACCAGACCTGACCACCAACTTTTACACTAAAGGTAAAAAACTGGGCTACATTCAGGTTCGTCTCGATATCATGGTGGCAAATAGTAACGACTTGGCCGCGATTGAGCACCACCAACCACTGATTCGTGATGCGGTGATTGAATTGCTTGGTAAACAAAACGAAGAAACCATTAAGTCTCTATCTGGCCGTGAAGACCTAAGAAAATCCTTAGTTGAGCACCTCAACAAGATTTTGCTTCCAGAGACAGGTAAAACCCTCATTGCTGACTTACTGTTTACCAAGTACCTTTATCAGTAATGATGCAAAACGAATCCCATTAAAAAAGCGGCTCACTGGCCGCTTTTTTGTCTCTATCATTTGGCTACCCACTAGAAACCATGAGTTAACTTCTTGCCGAGTTTGGCGCTTTCATCGCATCGATAAAGCCAATAATCACACCCGCGGCTAAGCCAGCTAAATGCGCGGTGTTAGCGATCGCCATGAAGGATTGCATGTACCCAAGCACTAGCCACACCAACATAAAGCCGACAATCTGTCTTGGTATACCTAAACCAAGCTGTGGCGCTTTTGTACCGACAACCCATAAGTAACCAACCAAGGCATACACAACACCAGACAAACCACCGAAGTTAGCCCCTTCAACCCAATACTGTCCAGCACCTGAAAGCGCAGAAGATACAGCAAAGATCTGAAGTAGCTTGAGGCTTCCTAGCTTCTTCTCAATGTCTCCACCTAACTGCCACCACCACAAAATATTAAATGCGATGTGCATAACAGAGAAGTGTAGAACGGCATGACTCAACCAACGCCACAGCTGCCATTGCTGACCATCCACCGCTGGAAAATGCAGGGCATTAAAAATAGCCTGGCCAAAACCTATTTGTTGCAGCGCAAAAATCACCACACACACTAACATCAGGCTTAGTGTCACAGGGCCTGCTTTGGCTTTGATCATGCCCATGAAGCTTGGCGTATGGTAATGAAAGTTGCTTTTTCTGGTCTCTGCCATATCCCAAGATGCCGCTTGATAGCGCTTATGATTAGGCTCTGCCAGAAAACGATTCAGCTCAGCTTCGGTTTCAACCTGAAATTGGCTATCAAGAAGCCAGAGAGCAAAACGCCCCTCTCCCTCCGGAGACATCTGAATAGGGATCTGACGAGAGGCCATATAATCAATAAATGCTTGAGCAAGACGTGGGTTGTCTAACACCATCAATCTAATCATTGTTACTTCCTATTCATGTTATGAGAGATGCTTAGAGCGGTTGAGGTGATAAAAGGGATTAACCCGCGATCACTGGAAGTTCAGCACGATGCCAAGCTTCGAAACCACCATCAACACTATATACCTCTTCAAAGCCTTGGTTCACTAAATATTGTGCCGCACCTTGGCTACTGATGCCGTGGTAGCACATCACCAAGATAGGCTGTTCAAACTCAACCTCATCCATAAACGACACCATAGTATCGTTAGTCAGGTGGTAGGCTGTTTTTGAGTGGGCAACCGCAAATGACTGCGGGTCACGTATATCAACAAGTCGAGCGTCGCCTTGTTCAATGAGGGCTTGAGCGCCTTTAACATCGATATGTTTAAACTGGTCCATAACTTTCTCTTTTTATACTGATTTACTTTGCTGCCATTGTAACCTATCCCAAGGCTAACATTTACATCCACTTAATAAGGTTATCCACCAGCGATCACTTTTACACCATTTGTGGATAAATCTGTGAATTGCGTGAATAAAGTGCTTTTTGAAAAATAGATCCACAACATATAGTAATGATCCTGATCTAACTGTGGGTTAACTAAAACATATCCCCACTCGAAAAACCCCGTTAAAGCCTTACTACACCCTGCTTTTAGACAGCTGACGAATAAACTTCTCACAGAGTTATCCACAAAATCATTTTGCAAATTTCGATCGCAAAAGTTGAGAAATCGATCGAAAACAAAAAGGCCGAGATCTCTCGATCTCGGCCTTTTCAATTTTCAAAATTCAGCTATTTGCTAGCTCTACTATTAGAAGGTAGAAGCTAATAGAAACTAGATGCTATTAGAAATCGCCAACGGCTTGTTTCAATTTCTTCATCGCATTCTTTTCTAATTGGCGAACACGCTCAGCAGAGATACTGTAGGTATCCGCTAAGTCTTGCAGTGTTGCCTTGTTGTCGTCTAACCAACGTGAGCGAACAATGTGTTGGCTACGCTCGTCTAAGCTTGCTAGTGCTAGCCCTAGGCGATTGTTGGTGTGTGACTCCCAGTTAGCCGCTTCAACCGTCTCAGCAACGTCTGATGCTTTGTCTTCTAGGTAGTAAACTGGAGCAGTATAAGCAGACCCGCCATCGTCATCGTCCATAGGCGCTTCAAACGTCGCATCTTGTGCCGCTAAGCGAGATTCCATCTCACGAACTTCTGAAGGCTCAACACCCAGTTCACGAGCAACCGTCTCAACTTCACCGTTATTAAACCAACCTAAACGCTTTTTAGACTTACGAAGGTTAAAGAACAGTTTGCGCTGCGCCTTAGTGGTCGCAATTTTAACGATACGCCAGTTACGCAGAACGTATTCATGGATTTCAGCTTTGATCCAGTGAACAGCAAAAGAAACGAGACGAACACCAACTTCTGGATTGAAGCGCTTAACAGCCTTCATCAAGCCGATGTTACCTTCTTGGACGAGATCGGCCATTGGCAGCCCGTAGCCAGAGTAGCCTCTTGCAACGTGCACCACGAATCGTAAGTGGGAAAGGATCAAGCCTTTCGCCGCATCGATCTCACCTTTGTAATGTAATCGCTCTGCAAGTCCACGTTCCTCTTCAGGGGTCAGCATTGGGTAGCTGTTCGCTGAGCGGATATAGCTATCTAAACTATCTTGTGTGACTAAAGCCATTTGATACGCTTGGTTTGCCATTCGGTTCCTCATCAATCTCTGATCTGGAGTAATACATCTATTAAAACCCGACAATCTTGAACCTAAAATGAACAGGTTTCAAGGAGGGGGGAAGTAATTATGCATAATCAATTCGTCTATACAAGGCAAAAACTGGTTAAGAAGTGCCTATTTTTCGTCTAAATATGACTCTATTCACCTAAACTGGTTCAATTTCTTTTAGGTGACGCTGTGCAGAAAGCTTCGCAGCCACACTACCAAGCAAGGTTCCGACGATCAAAAGCAGTAAAGATTCATCCCAACTCAGGCCAATTAAACGGAAATGGCTGTCGTATAGCTGAGCCAAGTCATCCACTGCGCTGTTCAGTAATACGGTAATCAATGCCGTCATTACCCAAGCGCTAATCGAGCCTAAAACACCAAACCACATTCCAGCATAAAGGTATGGTCGAAGAATATAGCTGTCGGTCGCACCAATCAGCTTCATGGTTTGAATCTCTTCTTTATGTGCCAATACATTAAATCGTAGTGTATTGCCGATAATCAGAAATACCGCGCCCAACATCAATACCGTTAAGGTAATCACGATGACAGCCGCTAATGCTTTGATCGCATCTAATCGAGCTAACCAATCTTCGTCTAAGCGAACATCAGTGATTAAGTCTTGTTTCTTAACTGTGCCTGCCAGTTCTTTAATTAGGGTATCGCTGTGTACGCTTGGCGTAATCACCAACACACCTGGCAGTGAGTAATCGTCGAGGATAGTTAGAGCATCCTCAAAACCAGAATACTGGCTGAGGTCTTCAAGCCCTTGCTGCGGAGAGATATACTCCACCAGCTCAACTTGGTCCCAACTTTCGATTTCATCCTTAAGCACCATTACTCGTGGCTCAGGAATACCATCCTCTACATAAGCACTTATTTGTGACGGGCTAATGACATCTTGCGCCACTTCACCCACATTTTTACCCAATAGGTACAAACAAGCTGGCATCGCCAATGCCATTGAGATCACCGCAAGGGTCAGCAAGTTGCCTAACGGGCGCTGCCACATTTCCGAGAATGACGACTTAGCTTGTTTCCAATGAACAACAAAGAAGCCGTCGCTTGAAGCGCGGTTTGCAGCTCGATTAGATTGAGGTTTCTTGATTCGCTTATTCGCGGCCATAGTCTTCAACCTCACTCAAAAATCCTTGGTTTAATTCAAGATGGCGGTACTGAGGGCGAGTGTTCACTAACCCGATATCGTGCGTTGCGAGGATGATTGTCACACCTGCGCGGTTGAACTCTTCAAACAATCGCAATACACGGTTAGATAATTCAGGATCTAGGTTACCCGTCGGCTCATCCGCTAAAAGCAGAGTTGGACGGTTAACCACGGCACGGGCAATACCCACACGTTGTTGTTCTCCACCAGAAAGTTGGCTTGGCAAACAACGGGCTTTATCTAATAAACCGGTTTTGTCTAACGCCGCACTGACTCGGCGTTTTATTTCATTTTCAGAAATAGATTCAATACGCATCGGCAGAGCAACGTTGTCGAAAATCGAACGGTCCATTAGCAGGCGATGGTCTTGAAAGACAATCCCAATATTACGGCGTAAGAAAGGAATGTCTTTAGCTGGAATACGAGTGATATCGTGATCGTTGAACCAGACACGCCCATCGGTTGGACGCTCTATTGCACAGATCAACTTCAGCAAGGTACTTTTACCAGCTCCAGAGTGCCCACCCAAAAAAGCCATCTCTCCACGTTTCAGGTGAAAGTCCACTTTTTGAAGCGCTTGTCTTCCACCTCGGTAGGCTTTACTCACTTGCTGAAATTTGATCACCGAAAATTCCTCTTACGATCACTCTATCAAATTTAAAAACGGTAGCAGATTAAGGATAAACCACTTTGCTACTCGCGTTACTCTTCGCGGCTAAATAGAGCTTCAATGAAGTCTTTAGACTCAAATGGACGCAGGTCATCAATACCTTCACCGACACCAATGTAGCGGATTGGAATCTGAAACTGGTCAGCAATTGAGAAAATTACACCACCTTTCGCCGTACCATCTAGCTTAGTCAGTGTAATACCGGTGACTGGAGCCACTTCACTGAACAGCTTCGCTTGGCTGATAGCATTCTGACCTGTACCTGCATCAAGCGTTAGCATGATTTCGTGCGGTGCAGAGTCATCAATCTTCTTCATTACGCGAACAATCTTGCGTAACTCTTCCATCAGGTTGCTCTTGTTCTGCAAACGACCTGCAGTGTCGGCAATCACAACATCAACGCCACGCGCCTTCGCTGCTTCAATCGCATCGTAGATAACAGACGCACTGTCCGCACCTGTGTGCTGAGCGATAACCGGCACATCATTACGCTGACCCCAAACTTGAAGCTGTTCAACGGCTGCAGCACGGAAGGTATCACCCGCCGCTAGCATCACTTTCTTACCTTCATTTTGGAATTGTTTTGCCAGTTTACCGATCGTCGTTGTCTTACCTACACCGTTCACACCAACCATTAAGATAACGTAAGGTGTTTTAGTGGTATCTACAACCAGTGGCTGTTCCACTTGGCTTAAGATGTCTGCCATCTCTTCTTTGAGCAGACCATAAAGCGCTTCACCGTCTTTTAGGTCATTGCGAGATGCTTTTTCTGTCAGGTTTTCAATGATCTTAACGGTGGTATTCATACCTACGTCAGCAATCAGAAGTTGCTCTTCTAGCTCTTCAAACAGATCTTCATCGATTTGCTTGCCTTTGAACAGACCAAAGAAACCCGCACCGATGTTTGCTTTAGTACGGCTTAGACTACGCTTAAGGCGAGCAAAGAAGCTTTCTGTCGGTTTCTCTTGTACTTCTTCAACCTTAGCTTGAGGAGCAACCACTTCTTCCTGTTCTGCTTCTGCTTCTGCTTCTGCTTCTGCTTCTGCTGCGACAGGTTGCTGCTCTTGTTGAGTATCTTCAAGCGCTTGCTCAGGTTCAACTGACTTGGATTCAGTTAGCTTTGCTTCTTCAATTTCAGGCGTAACCTGTTCAGCCTCAACTTGTGATTCAACTTCAGTTTGATCTTCAACGTTTTCTACGTTCGCTTCATTCTGAGTTTTTGGGCTTTGTTCTTCTTCACCAAAACCAAGCCACGATAATAATCCGCGCTTCTTTTTTTCCGTCATCAGAGGAGTTTCCTAGATCTACTAATTAGCTGTATTGACTTAATACACGTCGACTCTTTGCTATTGTTATACAATACAAGCTTGTACAAACGAATAGTAAAGAAAAATGACAAAGCAGTGATAAGTTTGCTTTTAGCTTGATACACTTTGTCATTGCAAATTTATTTAATACACGAACCCACTTAAATTGGGCTCGGTATAGTATCACTTTATTAGCGGTCAAAAAATCTATGGTAAGACGTCGCCAGCAAAACACATCACAAAAAAAGCCATCTGGAGGCTTTGTTCGAATTATTAGTGGCTCATGGAGAGGTAGAAAGTTGCCTGTTCATGATTTAGAAGGATTACGCCCAACCATTGACCGAGTAAAAGAGACACTCTTTAACTGGGTGGCTCAAGATATCCCACACTCGACGTGCTTGGATGTATTTGCCGGTTCTGGTGGTCTAGGTTTTGAAGCAGCTTCTCGCCAAGCAAAAATGGTGACACTGCTCGAAATGAATCAAAAAGCGGCTAAACAGCTTTCTGATAACGCGAAAGAGCTCAAGGCAGACAACATTAATGTCGTGAATACTGATGCTATCTCTTTCCTTAAGAAGCCAGGCACTCCCTACGATTTGGTTTTCCTTGATCCACCATTTCGTAAAGGCTTGCTTGCAGAAACAGTACAACTGCTTGAGAGTAATGGCTGGCTTGCAGACGATGCCATCATTTACGTCGAGACAGAGAAAGAACTGAAACTCAAAGCTATGCCAGAGAACTGGGAATTGCATCGCGATAAGACCACCGGACAGTCAAGCTACCGACTGTTCAATCGAATCACTGAAGAATAGGAGTTATTGAATGAAGTTCTTGCTTCCATTAGCAAAAGTAGCCATCGCCTTTGTTTGGTTTATCTTAATCGTTAATATTTTCTACCCGTTCCCGGGTAATTCTGCGATTGCGCTTTATATCATGACCGCATTCTTGTTCTTCATGCACGGCCTGCAGATGCTGATTTTTATCGGTGCTTTCGGCGACAAGATCGAAATGTCTCGTTGGGAGAAGTGGTCAATATTGATTTTCGGAGTCTTTGCCCTACTCGATATCCGACGCAAACACATGATGTAATCAAGCTTAAGCCCAGATGTAAAACGCTTAGCTACAGAAAACATCATGACAGAAACAGTAAATACAAAAACGCCGCTCATTTGAGCGGCGTTTTTTATAGCACGGTAATAGCGATGCTAAGCCATGTAGCCCTTCACACCATCTAAGAACATTTGTGTCGACAGCATAACCAGCAACAAGCCCATCAAGCGTTCAATAGCTTTAAGGCCTCTCTCGCCTAGCACTCGCAGGAAGAAGCCATTGAACATCAAAATAAAGAAGGTAGCGCCCCAAGCCAGCATCACCGCGGCTGAAAGCTCTAACATGTTGTCAGGGTGCTGTGTCGACAACAGAATCAATGCCGCGATCACTGAAGGACCAGCAATCATAGGGATTGCCATCGGCACGATAAACGGTTCTTCACCTGCCGCTAGGCCAGTAATACTGCCTGCACTTGGGAAAATCATCTTAATCGCGATGATGAACAGAATAATACCGCCAGAGATACTTAAGGTTTCAGGCTGTACGTGCAGGAAGTTCATGATGCTTTGGCCCGCAAACAAGAACAGCAGCAAGATCACCAATGCGAACATCAGCTCACGAACCAGAACAATACGACGACGCTTCGGATCAATATGCTTAAGGATAGAGAGCACGATTGGCAGGTTGCCAAGCGGGTCCATAATAAGAAACAGCATGGTGGCTGCAGATAAAATTTCCATAAGTTTGTCTCGAAAAGCGTAAGTGCGCGGAGTATAGCAGCCTCAACATTGATTTTCGAACGCAGTAATAAAAGGATTAACTTATGTAATTAGTAGGGAATTTTACGAGAGCTATTAGAAAGGGAAATTTAAAGAGTGGAGTCGAAAACATCACATCCACTCTTCTTATCTATAAAAGCCAAAGGCTCTAAAAACCAGTTGTTACTCGAGATTAGTGGTTACACACACGTTCGCGATTCGTGCACAGCTTGTCATCGACAAGCTCGACCTTTTCCATCTTCAAGAAAAACTTCAGCAAGCCATCCAGATCGAGACCATTTAGCTTACAAGTATGGAAACGAGCTTCGGCGCCATACATCTGAGCGAGTTCTTGTGTCAGCTCTTCTCGAGTCAGTGGCTTTTCACTCAGTAGGTTTAAAACGTTGTGTGCATGAATTTCAGTAGTCATAACTCTATCTCATGTTTAATGAAGTAGACGTAGAGTACCTACTTTCATCTGAGCTGCCTTGATGTAGCTCAGAGTTAAGCTAGCTCTACCCTAAATGGTAAGGGAAGCAACAATGAGAGCGTGAGCCAAAAAGTAACTACCCGTCACCCAAAAGTAGGCACCCTTAATTGGGCTACGATAGAAATTCAGCGCGTATGCTAATGCCGAAAGCAGCAACACGGCACAACCAGCAAAGCCCACCGCATGCGACAGTTGAGGATCAAGCAACCAGAGCTCACCAGAAGCCCATGCAAGCTGAATAAGCACAATACCCATGATCACCACAGGAAAGACGAGTTTATCTAAGCGAGGCAGTAATAAGAAGAAAGCAACGATACAAGCCGCCAACAGCAGCGCGAACAACCACCAGACCATTTCTCCTGATAACTGTAACCAAAATGCTTTGCTGTAACAGAGCTGAGCCAACAAGAAGCAAACAAAATGCAGAGGACGTTTTTGAGTAACAGTATACAAAACATCTGCGATCGCAGAAACCGCCAACCCGGCAACGACCCAATTGGTAAAATCAGCAACGACAGATTGAGTTAAAGCAATGGTCGCTAATAATACAAAGGTAAAAACCTTATACGATAAGGCCTGACCGATATGTCCATGTTTCGTTCCTGCTATTGCTCCGATACCAGACAAGGAAACCGCCAACCAACTCCACATACCATTTGCCCTATTGCTTTAAATCGTCGCCAGTCTAGGCACACGAGTGTTGATGTAAAGCCTCAGCGCCTCAAAGTTGGATCTTGATTACGCTTCCACTAAAAAGAGTCTCTTTAGATTGAAGTAGTAACAATTACTACCGTGACAATGGCCATTCGTTTAAAACTAGCGCGAATCATCATAAAACCCATTCAAACTGGCATTAGAGTCACCATACTTGAATTTTTGTCAATTCTAACCTGTCAGCCCCACCAAAACCGGCCATATCCCGCCAAAAACCGCACTTAAAAAATTAAAACAAAAACATTTAAAGCAAACAATAACAACAAGTTAAATAAACAAAATTAAGTTTAATAGGAAAATAAAAAAACCAACCAACCCTAGACTTGTAAAGTAGCCAGTTTTCTTTTTTAAAACCCAATTTTGTCAGGTTATTTCAAGCCCCCGGTAAAAATCGCCACAAAAACCAAGCTTAAAACTCAAAAAACCAACCAAAACAAACCTAGCCACCACCAACCCTCATTAATACAGTTTAACAACCTTTAACAATATAAATTACACAAAACAACCATTACAAAACAATAACTTAAATCAAATTAGAACAAACATAAATCACAATGAACAAAATAAGAACACACCATAAAACACAATTAAATACAGTCAAACAAGCCAAAAACTCATAGTTTTCTACTACTTTTAAAGCTTTCGAAAGTAATTCTTGATCTAAAGCCATAAGTAGTGTTATTCTTTAAAACATAGCGAGAGACAACCAAATTTAGGAGTAGTGTTATGATTTCATCTTCGCAAAGACAAGGACTTGTAATGATCGCGGTAGTTGTAGGTCTAATGACACTACCGATGATGTACTAAGCAAGTTACAGATAAAAAAGGGACGCCATGAGCGTCCCTTTTTTTGTTCAATTTTTTCACTTCGAAAACAGATGCAGTGTTAGCACATCCCAGTTCGCATAATAGAAACCTGCGGCAGCTAAAGTCATTGCCATCATCAGTAAGATTGCAACTCGCCAGATAAAACGACCACTACGTGGAGTCAGCTCCTTCTCACAGTCGTTACACATCATGATGAACTTATGTTGGTCTTCCAACTTAGCCTCATGTTCATTGACTACCTTGTTACGACACGTTGCGATATAACGCAACTTGCTCACCATATCGTGCGGTAGCCTTTCTTCACAGCTTGTTACAAGCTCATGCAATCCTTCGCCTTCGGCATGATATTGAAGCCTCAATAATTTCTCTATATTGCGAGTTCGTGTCACCACTTTTTCAATATCGGTCATCTTGGCCCTCCCACTCCACACTATAATTCTAGTCGAGCATTTCCTTATTCTTATACAAAATCACTGTTATTTACGAGAGAAAGAGACAATAAATAACAATGCGTTATCCCAAACTGGCCATTAAATGTGATATCTGCCGAAAAATAATCAGCTTGGCTTACAACAGTTCACGAATAGCGGCTTTAAACACATATCCCTATTGCTTGAAAGACTAGAATAACCATCACGACTACATGGAGGTTATATGCCTAATTCACTCTTTTTTGCCATTTTTGCACTCGCTGCTCTAGCGGCTTGGGTATTTATTGGTTTCTATCGAAAACACTCGCAAGGTGAAAATGCGCCAGAGAAGAAAGTGAATGTCACGGTGTTAGACAAACAATCCATCGACCTTCCTGACGCAGAACCGGGCCAAGAAGACCAAGAGTATTGGATTTACGTTCAACGTGGTGTGGTTGGCCCGAAGCGAGAGTTCCAAGTCGGTATTCACTACTTCCACGCGCTGAACCCTGGCGACAAAGGCACCTTGACCTACCAAGGCGATAAGTTCTTACACTTTGCGTTGAAGCGCTAAACGTCAGCCACTTCAACTGCCTCCCCTAAGCAATTCATCAGCAAGCCTTAGCACTCAATGCTAAGGCAATAGCCAACGTGTTTTCTCCGACTTAGACATCAACCAGCTCATCCATAGCGCACCAGCTCCACTGATCACGATCCAGAATGGAATAACCCAAGCAGGATGTCCTTGGTACCAACCGAACTCTTTCATTGGCCACAAGAAAATCGGGTGCAACAGGTAAATACCTAAGCTGTGTTTACTGATAAAGCCAACCACTTGGTTACCCTTATCAGATAAACCTTCACCAAAGTAACGGCATACCATGAACACCATGCTCGCCGCTAATACCGTATTCAACGTCTTGTAAGATAACCAACGCCCTACCGTGTACTCTTCTGCTGCCAAGCTTGCATCTACAACCATGTAAACCGTAGTCAGTAACGCTAATCCACCAAGTAATACACTCAAACTAACAGTCATCTTATTAAGTGGCACAATCTTGTACAGCAAGTACCCCAATGGTAAATATCCAGTGTACAACCACAATTCGTGGCTCCAGGGGCCATCGATTCTGAGTAAGAACAATAAGGTTGTGAACAACCATACCGCCGTAAAGGCATAGATAGATCTATCACCGTACTTTCTCACCATGATCTGCAAAAAAGGAATCACAAAGTAGAGCGGGATGAAGTAGTAGAAGAAACCAAGATGGTAATAGGTGTAATGATGATAGCTATTGAGCAGCACGTCCCAACTGACGTCAGCATCAAAGCCCATTGCCGACCAACCCGACAGGTAGGTATAGAAAAGCGACCAAACAATGAAAGGGATCAGTACCTTACCTAGGCGTCGCTTAAGGTAGTATTTGGCGTCAAACGGGCGCTGGTCACTGAGCATCAGTGCACCGGTAATCAAGATGAACACAGGTACTGCCCAGCGGCTGAAACCGTTCACCGTAATGGCAGTCAGCCACTCACCAAAAGGAATGGTACCCAATTCATTGCGATAAGGCGCCAAAACATGAATCGCGATAACCGCTACGGCCGCGACACATCGTGCTAAATCAAAAAAGAGAATTCGCTGCTTCATGTAAATGCCTGATTAATATTCAATCATTCTACTATAGCAATAAAAAAGCTGACCGGAATAAATACCAAGTCAGCTTAGTGTTAAAGGAGATGCTTATCGCGAATTTAGCTCATGTGACTCAAGGTTATGCGACTTTAGCTCTACGAATGAAACTCATGCAGCTGAAACTTACGCCGCTGAGATTTGAGGCACTTTAGGTAAACGCAGAGAGATCACCGTCGTTATCGCTAAAAATGCGAAGGAAACCCACAAGCACGCAGACAAACCTGCCATTTGGAATACCAAGCCCGACAATATCGTGCCAATCAAACGGCCCATCGCGTTTGCCATGTAGTAGAAACCGACATCAAGAGACACACCATCACCTTTCGCATAACTCACAATCAAATAGGAGTGAAGTGATGAATTCACGGCAAAGATGGCACCAAACACCATCAAACCACCGATGATTACGAGCTCTGGTTGCCAACCAACCTGTACTGCATAAGCGATCACAGCAGTTACGATAGCCAGCGCACCTGCCCATAACAGCGCGGCATGTCCATCTGGCACCTTTCCTTGGGCTTTACCCGTAATCTTCGGCGCTATGCCCTGTACAAAGCCATAAGCAATTGTCCAAGCTGCCAAGAAACCGCCAACCCATGAGTGATCCCAACCAAACACACTGCCTAAGTAAATCGGCAAAGCAATCACAAACCAAACATCACGAGCACCAAACAGGAACATACGCGCTGCAGATAGGATATTAATGGATTCAGACTTAGAGAAGATCTGTTTGAACTTAGGCTTGGTTTTCGCTTTACCCATGTCCGCTTCTAAGCTCAACACACTGCCAACGAAGACCAATGCCAGCACCGCAGCCATCGCAAGCACAGCGTATTGGAAGCCAATGGTTGAAAGCAATAAGCCACCAATAAAGAAGCCAGCACCTTTAAGCGCATTCTTAGATCCGGTCAGAATCGCAATCCACTTATAAAGCGCACCCTGTTGTTCATCAGGAACCAGAGTCTTAATTGAACTCTTGGCACTCATCTTATTGAGGTCTTTAGCGATACCAGACAGTGCCTGCGCGGCCATGACCCAAGGAATAGTCAGAATAACCGATGGCAATGCGAGCATACCTAAGGCAACGACTTGCATCCCTAAGCCGATGTTCATGGTCTTATTGAGGCCAAGACGCGCGCCCAACCAACCACCGATTAAGTTTGTCACCACACCAAAAAATTCATAGAAAAGAAACAGTGAGGCGATTTCTAACGAACTGTAGCCAAGGTCGTAGAAATACAGGACCACCAGCATGCGAAGTGCACCATCAGTAATGGTGAAGCTCCAGTAGTTGAAGGTCACCAACATGTATTGGCGAACGCTTTTGCTTAGATTTGCGAACATAACATCACACCGATAAAAACAAAGAAAAGCGAATTAAGAAGAGCAAATTGAGCTTTTGGATCATAGTGTTCCAAAAGCTCTAATCGCTGCTAGATGAGTGCTACTGAGCAGCAACACCTTGAATGTAGTCAACTTGAACTGACTTGGTAAACGCGCCTGGACGCAGTGCTTGAACCTCTTGAACGATCTTATCGAGGTCCCAGCCTTTTTCTAACAATAGGTGAGCGGCAAACAAACCAGTACGGCCAGAGCCGCCCATGCAGTGCATCGCTACCTTACCGCCGTTATCGACGATGTTATGTAGTTCAGGGCTAGCCGCTTGCCACTTCGCAGCAAACTCAGTACCCGGTGCACAATCGTCTTCGATTTCAATTTGGAACCACTGCATGCCTAATGCACGGATTTTCTCGCCAAGTGCTACCACGTCTTTGCTTGCAAGCTCTGCATCATCAAGCGCAGTCACGATAGCTTCAACACCCTGCTCTTTCAGTTGTGCTAGAGATGCATCTAGATCAGCATCTTTAGTACCTGGGCATGGAGTTAGAATTAGTGCGCCTTGTTCAAGGTCTAGTTGCCATGTTGGATGTGTCATTGTGTCTTCTCCAGACTCTACTATTTCTTAAGTACGCAGGCTTATGCAAGGCCAACGGTACGAACCAACTCAGCGGTACGTGTCGCGTAACCCATCTCATTATCGTACCAAGCGTAGATCTTAACCATACGCTTACCGACTAACATGGTTGATAGTGCGTCTACGATAGTTGAACGTTGGTCGCCTTTGTAATCGATAGAAACCAATGGGCGCTCTTCGAAGCCCAGAATGCCTTTCAATTCATTCTCAGAGGCTTCTTTCAGCATCGCGTTAACTTCTTCTGCCGTCGTGTCTTGTTTCACTTCGAAGATGATGTCTGTCAGAGACGCATTCGCTAGCGGTACGCGAACTGCGTGGCCGTTGATACGGTTTTCAAGCTCAGGGAATATCTCAACAATCGCTTTAGCGCTGCCCGTTGTGGTTGGAATTAGACTCATTCCACATGCGCGCGCACGGCGTAAATCTTTATGGGGCGCATCTAGGATAGTTTGCGTGTTGGTTAGATCATGAATTGTGGTGAAAGCGGCACTTTCGATACCGAGCTTCTCGTTGATCACTTTAACCACTGGCGCGAGACAGTTCGTTGTACAAGACGCTGCGGTCACGATTTTGTGTACAGCAGGATCGAAGATATTGTCATTCACACCAACAACGATGTTTGCGATGCCGTCTTCTTTTACTGGTGCTGATACCACAACACGCTTCACGCCTTGCTCTAGGTATTTGTTTAGGAAAGATGCCTTACGGTGAACACCGGTCGCTTCGATAACCACATCACAACCAGACCAATCGATCGCATCAATGTCGCGCTCTTGTGTGGTTTTAATACGTTGACCGTTGATGATCATCTCATCGCCTTCAACGGCCACTTCATGATGGAAGCGACCTTGAACCGAATCGAACTCTAAAAGGTGAGCCAGTGTCGCTGTATCACCAGCAACATCGTTAATTTGAACAAACTCTAGCTCTGCCCAGTCGAATGCCGCGCGAAGTGCTAGACGGCCGATACGGCCAAAACCATTAATACCTACTTTAACTGCCATTATCTCTTCTCTCAGCTAGTGGTGAAATTTAAATTAAAATCTAAACGCAACATTGAGGACGTGAAGTCATCGCTTCTAGGCGTTCAATGTCTTGCTGGTATTCAGTTTTCAAACAGTTCGATGCAATAAGGTCATCAATCAACTTTAGCATCCAACCCGGTAAATCTTGTGACAGGCGGTAAAACACCCACTGCCCTTGGCGAACGTCAGTCAAAATGCCGTTTGAACGCAACTGTGCAAGGTGCCTTGAAACCTTTGGCTGACTTTCTTGTAATGCCTGAGTCAACTCACCAACAGAAAGGCACTCTTGGCGCACAATCATCATTAAGCAACGCACTCGCGTTTCATCAGACAGTAATTTAAAAAATTGGTGAGGAAGCATAACTACATACTCATATATGGATATGCGTATATATTAGTTATAAAAAAACGCACGTCAAGCCGTGCGTTTCCATTTTCATAAAAGTTTAACGAAGAAACATCAGAGCTTGTTAGTCACGGTATGGCTCCAACGGCGAGCTTCGGTAAGCTCCGTTTTGACCTGATCTACGCTTAGCCCTAAATCGGCACAATGCTCGTCAATCTGTTGCCAATCGGCATGTTCAAAACTCTCTTCAAGCGCGAGCAGGGTACCGTATGGCCCTTCTCTACGTAGCAGAGCCACCTTGATACTTTTACACAAAGGCAGTTGCTCAACTAAATTCTCTAACGACAGGTCGAGCAATGCATCCAGCAACGAGAACAAGCCAATCATAAAGGCTTGCTCGGTATGCCCTTCAAATGCCTGATAACGAGACATACGCTGGCAAAACTGAGCACGCTGCAAAGACAAACCGTACAACTCTTTCGGTTTTTTATCAGAGACGTAAGAAGCCACCGCCAGCGAGACAAACATTTTTAGTTTCTCTTGTCCCAGATACACCAAGGCCTGACGAAACGAAGAGATGGTCACTTCTAGACGAGGCGACATGGTGTTCACAAAGCGCAGCAGCTTATAAGACAAGGCGACATCTTTTGCGACGATGCTCTCGACACGTTGGAAATCAACATCTGGCTTGCACACTTCTTGGAACAACTCCATGGCAATCACTTGCTCTGGGCTGATGTACTTGGTCTTGATGATTTCCGGCTTGCTAAAGAAATAGCCTTGGAAGAACTTGAAGCCGGCCTCTTTGGCTTGTTGGAACTCTTGTTCGGTTTCGACGCGCTCTGCAAGAAAACTAAACTTCTTCCCTTGATGAGCTTTTACTAAATCACACGCCTCATCCAAGCCCATCTGCATGATATCGAGCTTAACAATATGCGTGTATTTGAGGAAACGTTCCCATTCAGGCGTCGAAGTAAAATCATCTAGCGCAATCATGTAGCCCGCTTGATAGAGCTCTTTAACCGCTTCCAATAATTCATCGGTCGGTTGGCAGGTTTCAAGGATCTCAACCACAACCTTGTCTTTCGGCAAGCTCAAAGGCAATCGACGAATCAAGCTTTGGTACGGGAAATTAATGAAGCAACGTGAAGATGGGATCGACGGGTTAAGCCCAACCGACAAGAAGTTCTCAACAATCAGACGATACGTTGCTCGATTAGACTCTATATGCGCTGGATAGGCATTCCTTTCTCCGTCACGAAACAGCAACTCATAACCAAGCGTGTTCTTCTTGCGGTTTAAGATAGGTTGTCGAGCAACGTAGGTAGCGGTCATTTCTTGATAACTCTAATTGGTTTAACTATAACTCTATTGCTGTCACTAGGCTTTAGCGGCAGCCAGCAATGCGCCGCAGCCCATGAACATACCACCAAAGATTTTATTTATCTTACCCATTATGCGATCTGAACGAATAAAACGTCCCATTTGTGAAGCTAATGAGGTGTAGCCCAACATAACAACACTATCAATGAATACCGTTGTAACACCTAGCACTAATAACTGCGGTGCTTGCGGCTGTGTTGGATCGATAAATTGAGGAAAAAGAGCCACCAAAAACACGATCGATTTTGGGTTAGTAAGGTTAATCAGTACCGCATTTCTTAGCAACTTGCCACTCGATAACGTCGAATTTTCTTGTGAAGCAACTAAGCTAGAGTTGTCACGCCACTTTTGAATACCCAACCAAAGAAGGTAAACCACGCCCACCCATTTGATGATGGTGAACGCCAACGCCGATTTAGCCACTAGTGCACCAATACCCGCGCCCACCAGCATGATGTGGAATGCAAGACCCAACTGTAAGCCTGCGATCGACGCAAGTGACTTCTTGGTGCCATAACTTAGCCCATTGCTGATTGAGTTAACGGTACCTGAGCCCGGAGCCAAACTAAACAATATCGCCGTGACGACATAAGCAAGCCAAACATGAGTATCCATTTGCATTTCCTTACTAGTTCTTTAATCTAACAACATTAGTAGCAATAAAGCTCTCACACGCATCAGTTCAGGTAATTTCCCATGGAAAACCACAGCGGCGCCCCGATTTCGTACACACAAGAACCTCAATTCGAGCAAGCGATTAAACACCCGATCCCCACCCTTTGGCAACAACGAAAAGATGGGTATGTAACAACATCCGGTAAAAAGAAGCTGTACTGGTGTAGCCTGACTTCAGAAGCACACACCAAGGCGATTGTGATTTCAAATGGCCGTATCGAGTGCTGCCAAAAATACCAAGAACTCTTTTATGATTTCTATCAACAAGGCTATGACGTTTATTCATTTGACCACCAAGGTCAAGGCCAGTCTGAACGTATGGTAGCAGACTCTGACATTGGTCACATTCATGAGTTTGATGATTATGCATCTGACATGTCTGACGTCATTGCCAGCTTTGATCTCAGTAAGTATTCCAATCGCTACCTGCTTGCGCATTCAATGGGCAGCACCATAGCCACTCGCTACCTACAAACTCATCCAGACCACCCATTTGATAAGGTGACTCTGTGCGCTCCGATGTTTGGTATTAACACCGAGTGGTACTTGAAACCTATCGCGATGATCGTTGGACAAGTGCTCACCGCCTTTCATGCTAAGCCGACTTACGCTCCGGGGCAGCAAGCGTATTACTCGAAGCCTTTTGAAAACAACTTATTGAGCCATAGCAAAGTTCGTTATCAGTGGTTCCGTCGTTTATATGACGAGTCACCGTCTTTGCAGGTAGGTGGACCAAGCACGCGCTGGGTATGGCAAGGGTTGATGGCAGCTAAACAAGCGATTCAACAAACTCGTCAAATCAAGATTCCTCTACTTTTGATTCAGGCAGGAGAAGAGAAGATTGTCAGTAATAGTGCTCAAGTAAAGTTCATCTCTAAGCTGAAGAAAACCAACTCTGATTGCCAGTTTAAGTTAATTGAGGGTTCTAGGCATGAGGTGTTATTTGAGCAAGATGAGTACCGCAACCAAACACTAGATGCGATCAATCAGTTTTTTGCCTAAAGCTAATACGCAGATAAACGAATACGCGAATAAGCTAATACGCGAACAAGCTAACGCACTAATCAACCTACCAAGCAGATAGACGCTAAAGAGGAAGAGAAGTAAGTGACCTTTACCCTCTTTTCTTGCATGAATTTGGCATACAATTTCTACCTAGAGATATTGTAGTTAAAACGATTCTAGCGCTGGCTAGCGTCAATATTGGTTAAGCATTTTGCAATGAGGGTTAAATGAGTATTCCTGCACTAAAAGATTCCGTGGAAATTGTCGCTTCTGATTTAGATGGTACGCTTTTGGCTCCCAACCATCAGCTAAGCGACTTTACCAAGCTAACGCTTAAGAAATTACACGACCAAGGTTATACCTTTATCTTCGCTACGGGTCGCCATCACGTTGATGTGGCAGGTATTCGTCAGATCGCAGGTATTCCGGCGTACATGATCACTTCGAACGGTGCTCGCGTGCATGACCAGAACGATCAGTTGATGTATAGCCAGAACGTGCCTCAGGAACTCGTTCAACCGGTTATTGATATTGTACGCCAAGATCCAAATATCTTTATCCACATGTACCAGAATGAAGATTGGCTACTCGATCGTGAAGATGAAATGCTGGCTCAATTCCACAGTGAATCTGGCTTTAGCTACAAGCGCTTTGAAGCTGAAAACGCACCAAGCGAAAGCATCGCGAAGGTCTTCTTCACACACCCAGAGCAAGATCACGAATATCTGGTTACGTTTGAACAAAAGCTAAGAGGTGCTTTTGGCGACAAACTGAACATCGCCTTCTCTACACCTTGGTGTTTAGAAGTGATGGCCGCTGAAGTTTCTAAAGGTCACGCCTTAGACGCTGTTGCGAAATCACTGAATCTGACACTGGATAACTGTGTTGCCTTTGGTGACGGCATGAATGATGCTGAGATGCTGGCAATGGCCGGTAAAGGTCTAATCATGGGTACATCACATGAGAAAGTGATGAAAGCTCTGCCAGACAATGAAGTGATTGGCAGCAACGCAGACGACGCCGTTGCTCACTACCTAGAGAAGCACCTTCTCTAATCTCGTCTCGCCGAAGAAATCTGAATAAATAGAAAGGTAGCCAACTGGCTGCCTTTTTTGAACCTTACGCAAAAAGCTCTCTCTAACGCTATCGAGAACCTAGCACTTCTTTGCTCAAAATTGCCTGCCACTCCTGTTCAGTAACCGGCATGATGGATAAGCGATTACCGCGCTTCACCAATGGCATCTCTGATAGTTCAGGCATAGCTTTAAGCGTCGCTAAGGGAATCAAGCGTTCAGTGACTCGCACAAACTCGACATCAACCATAATCCAGCGTGGATTATCGAGTGAGGACTTAGGGTCGTAGTAATCACTTTCTGGGTCGAACTGAAAATGGTCTGGATAGGCTTCTCTGGTTACTTTTGCGATCCCTGCTACGCCAACTTTTTTACATGATGAATGGTATATCATCACCAGATCGCCAAGCTTGACATCATCACGCATCATGTTTCGAGCCTGATAGTTGCGCACCCCCTCCCAACAAGAGGTTTTTTGCACTCTCAGAGTCTGAATAGAAAAGGTGTCGGGTTCTGTTTTAAATAACCAATATGCCATAATAAATCCAATTAACGGTTGCTCCGAGGAAGATATAACATGAAGGTAATGAAAAACCCAGTGACGTGGCTCGTCGCGTTCGCTCTACAAGGCTGTGTCACCGCACCAAATACACCGCAACAACCTGAACTCCCGCCAGCAACCTTGGATGAGCCGCTGAGCGTTCAACCACAAACCTTCATCATGCGTGGTCAAGTTGTGGTAGGCCATGAAAGCCGTACCTTCACCCCTTGTGGTAGCCAACAACAATACTGGTTAGATATGTCTCCAGAGCTAGCACTCGAAGCACAAGGGCTCGCTGCCAGACCTTATCAAGCCTTATATGGCGAGCTGATTGGACACCTAACCGTACCAAGCCAAACGGGTTACAACGCAGACTTCACAGCACGCTTCGTGGTTGACCAAGTCAATATCCTAACGGCAGAGAACCCAGAACGCTGCGACCGACCACTGCGTTCAACACGAGTATTCGGTAATGAACCCTTCTGGTCCGCAACCTTCGATAAAGACCAGCTGAAATACACTAAGATGGGCGAACAGCCACAGATTCTCGATATTGAATCAAGCCGCACCACGCCAAGCAGTCGTGATTACCAATTAGAAGGTAAAACAGCACAAGGCAAACTCAACCTTACCAAAGAGAGCTGTAGCGACGGTATGAGCGACTCTATCTACGGGTGGCATGCCAAGCTTAACCTCAATGACAGTAACTATAATGGTTGTGCGACGGTCTCGAACCAAGATCCTACGCTGGACTGGAGCGGGCTCTACTTCGCTAGCTCAACACAAAATTCAGGGTTCTCTATCAACCTTGAACTCAACGATGACCACAGTGCTATCACGACTTATTCATACAGCAATGGAGACCCTTCTATTGTTGAGCAAGGCTTCTGGCAACAACTGAACCAAAATCAGGTACAAGTGGTTATGACTCGCCACCAACAACAGTATTTGATCTCCGAGCGCATCTTCACGCTTGATAACGGCAAGCTGGTCGCTGAAAAAGAGAAAGTAGGCAACGTTGTCTATCCGATCGCCAATGGTGGTCTGGTTCTGTTTGAAGCCAAAAGTGCCCAAACGCAAGTAAACACCACCACTAACGTTGATCTAAACGCAAAGCAGGTGAACTCCAGTGATCAGCTTGATCCAAAAGTCGACCAAGCGATCCGCGAATGTTTTAAGATCAACAACAGCTCACCTGACGATACCAAATACCGCTGGTTAACCTACGACCTCAACGGTGACGGTAAAGAAGAGCTGTTTGCCCAACTCGATTGGTGTGGTTCTGGTGGCTGCACACTGCTGATTTTCGAAAACCATCAAGATAACTGGCGTTTCAATAGTCGAGTGACACTGGTTAAAGGAGACATACGCTTGGGTAAATCGCAAAACCACGGCTGGCAAGATCTAATCTTCAATGTCAGTGGCGGTGGTGCAACACCTGCGAAACACACACTGTCATACTCTGGTGTTAGCTACCCACTCAATCCAAGCGTCGCTCCTGTTGCAAATAACGCTGACATCAGCGACGTAGTTCTGTTTGCTGATGGTATCTCACCTACACAAAGTGGAGTGAAGCTGTAAACATGAGTAACCAACAAGCCTGCCCTGGTTGTAGCTTCACTCACCAATGTATTTGTCACCTGATACCGAGTACCGAAAGCCAGATCGATCTTGTACTGTTGACTCACGAGAATGAACTGGCGCGCGATACCAATACCGGAAAGCTACTGCAGCAATCCCTTGAGCAATGTCATTCCTTGGTATGGCAACGAAAAACGCCACCAGCTGAGTTAATGGCACTGCTTGAAGATGAAACACGACAACCGTTTCTTTTATTCCCAAGTGATAAAAGCATTGAGTGTCAGCAAGCTGTGATGACTCAAGCCCTGAACCGTAAACCGCTATTCATCATCTTGGATGGCACATGGCAAGAAGCGAAGAAGATGCTTAACAAGAGCTCATGGCTACAAACCATTCCACAAGTTCACCTCGACATCACCAGCGAATCTTCATACACCTTGCGCCGCAATCAAGACAGCGGTCACTTGTGTACCTGCGAAGTGGGCATTGAGTTACTCAAATCTTTAGGTGAAAACGAACCTGCCAAACTCGTTGATGATTATTACCAACATTATCTGAAAGTTTTTCAAGCAGACAAAAGTGGGCATGCCCTCAGATAAAGTCAGGAAGTATCCTTAAACACTAAAAACAAAAGGGTGAGCCATAAGCTCACCCTTTCTACATCGCAATTGAGTTCTTAAACCAATAAGTGTTTCACGTGAAACGCTCGCTCCGTCAAAACAAGCGCTGAGGCTGACCAAAGTAATATCCTTGCAGGTAATCGACCCCCATACCTTCAGCAATGCGACACACCTGCTCGTTATGAACAAACTCAGCCACCGTCTTAGCATTCAGAATCTGACATAAACTCACCAATTGCTGAGCTATCTTGCGCTACTTTTTGTCTTTATCGATATTGCGAATCAAGCTGCCATCAAGCTTGATCACCTGTGGCTCGAGCTTCAATATCTCATCAATGTTCGAATAGCCTGAACCAAAGTCATCGACAATAATATTCACGCCAAGGTCTCGGAAATGGTTACACACCTCAATCAAACGACCGTAGTCCTGAATTTGTTCGGTTTCTAATACCTCTAAACCGATGCGTTGTGGGTGACTGATTTGCTTGATCGCTTGCTCAAGATGAAGAATGGTTTTCTCGTTGTTGAAATCTTGTGGTGCTAAATTAATTGAAAATGAGTCCGTTCGCTGACTCATAAAATCAAAGGTGCGCGTTATCATCTGACGACTCAGGCGTGTATAGAGATGCGTCCCCTCAATAATCGGTAAGAACTTACCTGGAGCGATCAGCTGACCGTCCTCTTCAATTCTAACCAAGCACTCGTAGCTCTCTACCTGATGGGTGTGTGCCGAGACAATCGGTTGAGAACACGCCACGATATTCTGATTAAGTACCGCACGACTCACACACGATAGCCAACCAAGTTGTTCTTGGCGATGCTTCTCCAATTGAATGAGCGTCTTGGCGCTCACTAGATGTTTGTTCTGGCTAACGGCACTGCGCCTCGCATCAATCGCCTTCAACAGCAGATCATCAATAGAGGTTGTAGGAAAATCTTGACGACTGGCAATACCCGCACTGATCGACACCGACAGATAATCAATATCAGGTAAACCCGTAGGCTCGAAATTCACATGCTCGGTTTGATCGGCAAATTCAGAGAATCGCTGATGAATATGTTCTTGACTGGCCCAACTATCAAATACCACCGCCCACTCGCCAATACCGATACTGTAGAGCTGACATCCCTCATCAAAGAACTGCCATAACGCCTTTTGGAAGTATTCACTCAAGTCATGCAGAAGCTTATCACCGACTCGATAACCGTACTTCTCATTGATCTGACCAAAGGTCGTCACCTTCAACGCTAGCAAGTGGCTATCACCGCTCATCTTCGACAGCTTCTCACGCAATACACTTCGATTAGGCAAACCGGTACGTTGGTCAATCCGGTAGCTGGCCGTCAATGCAGTAGCTTGTTGTTGAATCTTACTCGCCATGCTGTTGTTCATACCATCGACATCAAGCAATGCATTTCGGATTAATGAAAACAGAGGGGATATGTTGGTTGCGGGTTGTGTCTCTAATGGCAATATCGCCTTGCCCTCGCCTTCTCTTAACGCGAGGTAAGTGAGGCTATGGTGCAAGATTCGTTGTTGGTCATTCTCTTGATAGAGCTCTCCCATGCAGTACACGCCATAGCAGTCAGCCAATGTCTGGAAAACCTCAACCTCTTGGTTGTCATCAATAAAGTCGATGCGAGAGGTACAGTTGTAAATAAAGAACTGTTCAGGTTTATGAGAGGCGATCTGCTGAACACCCAGTCGGATTTGCTCTAAGGTCAATGATGGGTGGTCGTAACAAAACCGAACCTCATCGCCTACTTGGAACTGGCCACTGAATTCAATCTCTCCACTTTCTATTACCTTGAGCGGTAAGTGAATGTTTTGCTCTTTCGGGTCACCGACCATCAAGGGAAAGTTATGCAGTTGTTCAAAAGGCACTTCAAGGCCATCAGCGAGGTAACGATTATAGAGTTCGCGAACAGGAATACCGTCCAATTCCAGTAAACGGTTATCCTGAGCACCCGTCACTCGAAAAGTCCGGCCAATAGGGTTCCATTCCGTGTAGTAACCCTTGGTGATTGACAACTCAACACTGTGCAGAGCTAACATCACATAGGCATTCTCATAGCAAATGCCGTCTAGCATCACCCAGCGTCCATTATCTGTGATTGTCGATGCACCGCCACAAACGGCAATGAATCTCTCGACTGCTCAAACGCTGAAAATAGATCTCGATCATTTATCTGCAAGCGATCTGCGAAGCAGATGATGCTCTGAGTGTTGGCATTGCATTCAAGTTGTTGCCACATCGCTTGGCTATCAAGTAATGGTTGATCGCTATATTCGACAACACCACAAGAGTAAGAGGTCGCGTCAAAGCGGGTAACAATCAGATAAAGACCTTGGTGCAAGATGACGCCTTGGCTGATGTAGTGGTTGGCACTGCAACCAATCAGTTTGGCATTGGGGAAAGTTGATTGAATCACTTGGCAGGCAGCCAAAACAGAACCTTTCTCGAAAGACGAAAACACCTGAATCAGTAGGCTCTCATGTTGATGAAAATCTATCTTTTCCAATTCACGTTGGGTTTGCTCAATGTCTTGTATCAAGAGAGAAGTCGACTGCATATTCACATTAATCGTTACGTTAATGATTTGTTATTGTGCTTATTATAGATAAGGCTTGCACGGAATACTTACGATCGTCTTATGAATAATGTGACCTTAGTTAGACATCATCCATTACGCCAAAAAGCAGTCATTATTGGCGGCGCAGTACGTGTATCGTCAGTCGGTATACAATATTGAAAGCTTTAACAACTAAAACAGGCGCTTAGGCTCACCGAAGTAGTAACCCTGCAGATAGTCGACTCCCATTTGCTCAGCTATCTCACAAACTTGTTGGTTATGGACAAATTCCGCGACCGTTTTGGCATTGAACACTTGGCATAAGCGAACCAACTGAGAGGCAATATTTCTTTGTTTTTGGTCTTTGTCGATATTACGAATCAAGCTGCCGTCGAGCTTAATGATCTGCGGCTCAAGCTTGATGATTTCATCGATGTTGGAATAACCTGAACCAAAGTCATCAACAATGATTCTCGCCCCGAGCGCACGGAAGTGGTCACATACTTCAATCATGCGACCATAATCTTTAATCTGCTCAGACTCTAAAACCTCAAGCCCAAGTCGAGTAGGATCGTCCATACCACTGATCGCAGTCTCAAGAACCTCAAGCGTCTTATCACTCAACAAATCTTGTGGGGATAAGTTGATAGAAAACGAACTCTGCTTATCTGCCATATAGCCGATAGTGCTCTTAATCATGTGTCGACTAAGGCGCGTATAAAGGTGCGTATCGGCAATGATAGGTAAGAACTTTCCTGGTGGCACAATGGTACCGTCCGACTCCATGATTCTGACCAAGCACTCTTGGCCAGTCACTTCGTGCGTACCCGATTCCACAATCGGCTGTGAGTAGGTGATGATGTTCTGATCTAAAATCGCACGACTCACACAGCTCAACCAACCGAGTTGCTCTTTGCGATCCTCTTCACTCACCTGAATGTCTTTGGCATTGGTGATGTGGGTGTTGTTTCGAACTCCGTAGCGTCGAGCTTCGATCGCTTTTAATAAAATCTCGTCACCGCTATCGGTTGAGAAATCACAGCGACTGGCAAAGCCGCCACACAGAGAAACGGACAGGTAATCAATATCAGCTAAGCCATACGGCTCAAAATTAATGTGTTCGATGTCATCAGCGAACTCGACGAAACCTTCTTTTATCTTCGCGCTACTAACACTGGCATTAAAAATAATCGCCCACTCTCCGACACCAATACTGAATAGTTCTACCTTCACGCGAGGCTCTTTCACGACACGAAGCTGCAATCGCTCGATAAAGTGATTGGACAGATCAAGCAGTAATTGATCACCGACTTGATAGCCGTATTTCTCGTTAACTTGATGGAAATTCGTGAGCTTTAACGTGAGTAAGTGTTCACTAAACAGAATTGTATTGAGGCGTTCTTTTAATACAATGCGGTTCGGCAAGCCAGTACGTGAGTCAATACGATAGCTCTCGGTTAAGCGACGCGCTTGTTGATGGAGCTTTTTCTCCATCTGAGTATTCATACTGTCGAGATCAGCGACTGCATTTCTGACAAGGTTAAGCAATGGCGACACGGTTGAGCCACACTGAAAGTCTTCACAACGAAACTCTTTTATCTCGTCAGACTCGCGCATAGCGATATAAGTCAGGCTATGGTGCAGTATCTCTTGGCGGTCTTCATTTCGGTATAGCTCCCCCATACAATAAACACCGCACGTGTTCACAATCCCTTCAAATGGTTTGAGCTCAAGCTTACTATCGATAAACTCAAGTCGAGATACGCAGTTATAGATGATCACCGATTCAGGTTGGTGCATGGCAAGCATTTCAGCGCCGTGACGCACCTTTTCAGCAGTCAAAGAGGGATGGTTATAACAAAACTGTGCCTCTTCACCGATATGCCAGGGACTATCAAACTCGATACTGCCATCATCATTAATACGTAGAGGCGTTGAAATCCCCTTCTTTCTGCCAAGTTCCCGATACAAGGGGAAGCTCATCAATTGACTAAAAGGGAGCTCTTTGCCATCCGCAAGATAATGCTTGAACACATCGATAGCCGGCTTGTCATTCAATGCGTATAAACGATTCCCGATTGCATGTGTTACTCGTAATTTCATCCCAATCGGGTTCCATTCAGAGTACGCGTCCGACCAAACCTTCAATCTTGGGTTAGTCAAAGCCACCGCAACACAGGCATGCTGGTAAGTCTGTTCGTTATGCATAACCCAGCGGCCATATTCATTCTCATGGCACAGTCCACCAGCAATAGGCAAAGCGTAAGGCAAACTCTCAAAAGCGCTATAAATAGGGTAATCACGCCCTTCAACCTGATCGCATAAACTGATGACCGTTTTTGTGTCTTCCGTCAGGCGCAATTGAAAAGCTAAGTCTTGGCTATCTTGATTTGGGTTGCCTGTAAAAGGCTGAACCGCCGAGGTTAGATGGGTTTCGTTGAACTCACTGATAATGACTAAGGTGCATGCACTTTCAAGGCAATTATCACAGATAACATGACGAGCACTCTGACCGATTAGCGTCGCATTGTGTAAATGATTAAGGGCGACACTCGCGATCTGACGAGCAAGATCTGAAGATTGGGCCGAGAAAATTTGAATCAGGTACTGTTTGCTGTCACACCATTCTCGCTGCTCAAATTGAGATCTAAATAGCGCCTCAGTATTTGCGAGAAATGTAAATGTTTGCATGCCAACCCTTGTTCAAATCGAGTGAAGTAATAACCCGCAACCACTGCTATGACTGAAATGAATCGATAAAAAGTAGCCGCCAATTATCCTAGCCTAGCCAGGCTTTAATAGGCGACCAATGTAACAATTCACTCTAATAAATGCGACCCAATAAGCTTATCTGCCCATTAAATTAGTCGCATAAGATCGCTGAGCTGTTCTATTTCAACATCAGGAAGCAAACTCGCCTTCGAAGAGAGGTATAAATTGGAACCAATGTCATTAAACCAGCAGGCTTGGAAGCCATTTACCTTGGCTCCATAGACATCTGTTTTGAGGTGGTCACCAACATGAAGAATATTCTCAGCGTCACAATCTAGGTATTGCTGAGCTTTTTCAAACATATCTGGATAGGGTTTTGCCCTGCCGTCAGGGCCGGCTTTGAGAATTAATTGAAAGTACTCTCCTAAGCCAATTTTGTGTGGGTCGACATTGCCATTGGTAATCGCAACGAGAGGAATACGCTGGCTAAGCTCAGTCATCACTCGATGCGTTTCTTGAGGTACATTGACTTGATTACGCAACCACAGAGCATGCTCAATACCTTCAAGAGCGGCTTGTTCGGCTTGTTGCTGAGAGTAACCCAGTTGTAGCAAACCGGCCTTAATCTGAGTTTCACGCCACGCAGTGACATCATGCTTCAAAGCTGGGTTTTCAGATACGACTTGTTGCTTAATATCCTGCCACTCTTGGATTGATAAAGAAGCCGAAACAGGGTGCTTTTGATAAAGCCACTGTGCCATCTCTTTCTCAACTTTCATGA
Source organism: Vibrio sp. 10N.261.45.E2 (assembly GCF_002875705.1). Lineage (GTDB taxonomy): Bacteria > Pseudomonadota > Gammaproteobacteria > Enterobacterales > Vibrionaceae > Vibrio. The sequence continues at coordinate 11,978 of NZ_MCZZ01000112.1, read as the reverse complement.
TCACAGGCCAATTGTCGTACAGGGTGTCATCCAAATCAAAGGTCATGGCTTTGATGGGCTTTAACCCTCGATAAATTTGCATAATAAACCCTTAAATCTAGTCTTTGTTCTTCTTACGCGCTCTCGGATGAGCCTGATCATAAGCTTGTGCTAAGTGTTGGAAGTCTAAGTGGGTATACACTTGTGTGGTCGAGATGTTTTCATGCCCAAGTAACTCCTGAACAGCACGAAGGTTTTGGCTCGATTCCAGCACATGTGTTGCGAAGGAGTGACGCAGTTTGTGAGGGCTAATATGACTAGCGACTGCCTGTTTCTTACCCCACTCTTCCATACGCTTTTGCACGCTACGGTGGGAGATACGAGTCCCAAGCTTAGAGACAAACAGCGCGGTTTCACCCGGTGAAGCCAATTCACCACGGACTTTGAGCCATTTATCGACCCACTCTTTCGCTAAGCCAGAAAAAGGCGCTTTGCGTTCTTTGTCGCCTTTACCTATCACTCGGATTTCTCCTTGTCGACCCAACACATCTTTAAGATTAATGCCGACCAGTTCAGCCAATCGTAACCCCGCACCGTACATTACTTCCATCATCGCTCGGTCACGAATCGACAATGGATCATCCTCATTCACATCAAGCAGTTGACCAACTTCATCCACATCGAGGTTTTTAGGCAAAGGGCGTTGCTTGCGAGGAGCCGATACACCTTTCGCTGGATTGGCGGCCATTTCGCCACGCAACACAAGGAAATCAAAGAAGCTGCGTAGTGAAGATAAGCGCGTTGCTATGCTACTCGCCTTCATTCCTTCACGCATGCCTTTACTAGCAAGTTGTCGTACCCAAGCAGCATCGACTTGTCCCCAGTCTTTCAGCCCTAGCGTGACCAAATGACCGGCCATGGTTTCAAGTTGTTGTTTGTAATTACGTTGGGTGTGTAGGCTGAGTCCCTTCTCGCTTCGAAGGTATTCATAGAAGCGAGAAAGTGGCTTTTGAAGGCTATTGGGAAGAGGTATTTTGGGCTCTAGGCTCATTGTTTATCTGCCAAGGTAAGGTGTCCGCCAAATGAGCGACAACAAGTGCTAAATGGCGTAAAAAGAGCGTGTCCATATGGGGTTGGAAGTGTCCGCCATCTTCACTAGAAAAGGCGAGCAAACCCAATGGAGACTGCTTAGCAAGCGGTAGTACTACATAAGAGCCTAGCTCTGGAACTGGATAATCACCAAACAAATCGTGTCTGTCGGCTTTTCTCAAGCGCCCAAGATAAGCATCTTTGCCATTGAAATGGTTAAGCGAAAACTTAGAGTAACCCTCAGCACTCAGCTGATAAAAACCCGATTGCGAAAGAATTCGAATATGAGCCTTAAGCCCGAGATCTAACGCTTTTTGCTCAACGGCTTTTATCACCTGCATAAAGTCGCTGCATTTCAGTACTTGCGCTTGCAGATCCATAAATTCATAGAAGGTTTTATCGTTGTTGGCTGCCAATGACATCAAGCCAGTGATCTCTTCTTCAAGCTCTTCGATTCGATGACGCTGGCGTTTAAGCTGAATCTCAACCAGAGATACAACACCCTGCTCAACATTATTGATGGCAAGGCGATCCACCAAATCTTTTCGGTCTTGGAAAAAATCTGGGTTATCACGTAAATATTCCGCGACCACTTCTGCGGTGAGTGCGTCGGCTTCAACGTAAGACAAAACCTATCCTTTATTTTTATGAATCTATTGGTTGTAAATCGTAATTAGCAAGACAGTTGACCATCAAACACATGCGTTGCAGGGCCAGTCATAAACAGAGGTTTACCCGGTCCTTGCCAGCTAATGTGTAAATCACCGCCAGGTAGACGAACCTTCACATTCTCAGCCAATAAGCCTTGAGTGATACCAACAGCAACTGCGCCACACGCACCGCTGCCACATGCCTGGGTTTCACCCGCTCCGCGTTCGTAAACACGTAAACGAACTTCTTCACGGTTAACGACCTGCATAAAGCCTGCATTAACACGCTCAGGGAAGCGTTCGTGTGATTCAAGTAGAGGGCCTAGGGTATCCACATCAGCCGTGTCGACATCATCAACCACGGTAACCACATGTGGGTTACCCATGCTTACTGCACCACAGAACAAGGTGTGTACATCCGTTCTTAGGATATACGTCTTCTCAGGTTGTTTCGCCTTGAATGGAATCTTGCCAGGCTCGAACTCAGGAATACCCATGTTCACGGTGATCAGGTCATTCTCTTCGATCTTGAGAACCATTTTTCCTTTCTTGGTGCTGACGTTGATGCTGTACTTATTCGTTAAGCCTTTCATGCGAACGAATCGTGCAAAACAACGAGCGCCATTGCCACACTGCTCTACTTCACTGCCATCCGCATTAAATATACGGTAATGGAAATCAGTTTCTGGATCATAGGGAGCCTCAACCACAAGAAGCTGATCAAAGCCCACACCAGTGTGACGATCCGCCAAACGACGGATCAAATCTGGAGAAAAGAAAATATTTTGAGTAATGCAGTCCACGACCATGAAATCATTGCCCAAACCATGCATTTTAGAAAAGTGGAAGTGCATAACGCTTAAAATTACTCCGGAAGAATGTTTTCAAGTTCCCACAGACTCGTAAGCTCTTCACGCTGACGAACCAAATGGGTTTTATCGCCATCCACCATCACTTCAGCCGCACGCGAACGAGTGTTGTAGTTAGATGACATCGCGAAGCCATAAGCACCTGCAGAGCGAACCGCTAGCAGATCACCTTCTTCAAGAACAAGGTCACGATCTTTACCTAAGAAGTCACCTGTCTCACAGATAGGGCCAACTAAGTCGTAAGTCACCGCTTCACCCTGACGAGGGCTAACAGGAACAATATCCTGCCAAGCTTGGTAAAGTGCTGGGCGCATTAGGTCGTTCATTGCTGCATCGATGATGGCAAAGTTCTTGTGCTCTGTTGGCTTGAGGAACTCGACTTTCGTTAATAATACACCAGCGTTAGCAGCAATCGCTCGTCCAGGCTCGAAAATCAGCTCTAGATCAGAATGATTGTCTAGGCGAGCCAATAGCGCTTTCGCATAATCTGAAGGCTGTGGTGGCAATTCATCACGATAAACCACGCCCAAACCACCGCCAACATCAAGATGCTTAATGTTAATACCATCAGCACGTAGTTGGTCAATCAGAGCAAGCAAACGGTCAGTCGCATCAATGAAAGGTTCGATATCCGTTAACTGAGAACCGATGTGGCAATCAATACCATGGATAGACAAGTTATCGAGTGTTTTCGCAAACGCATAAACAGCTGGAGCACGGTCGAAGGCAATACCAAACTTGTTGTCACGCAGACCAGTAGAAATATAAGGGTGAGTATTAGCATCAACGTCTGGGTTGATACGCAGTGAAATCGGCGCTTGAACACCAAGCTCACCAGCGACTTTATTGAGTCGCTCAAGTTCTGGCTCAGACTCTACGTTGAAACATTTAATGTTTAACTCAAGCGCGCGCTTCATTTCAGCAGCGGTTTTACCGACACCAGAGAATACAACTTTTGCTGGATCGCCACCTGCAGCAACCACACGCTCTAGTTCACCACCAGAAACGATGTCGAAACCTGAGCCCAAACGAGCCAGAGTATTCAATACACCAAGGTTCGAGTTAGCTTTAACGGCATAACACACCAAGTGCGGATGCTCACCAACCGATGAATCAAACGCGTTCCAGTGACGCTCTAGTGTTGCACGAGAATATACATACAGTGGTGTACCATATTGCTCTGCGAGTTGTGAAAGTGCGACGTCCTCAGCCCAAAGCTGGCCATCTTCCTGATAGTTGAAGTAATCCAAAGTTCTTATCCCTTATAAATAACGATTTCTGCGTGTTTTCACTTATTGTGATTGTTCAGTCTGTTGAACTTCATCAGGATCGTACAAAGGACCCGTTTGACCACAACCAGAAAGTCCAATAACGGACAACATAAATAGAGCAGTAATTAATTTTTTCATTTTGCATATCGTGATTATTAACTCAATGCCCCCTATAATCGCACCACACTCAGGAAAAGCAATAGGATAGAAAGGATGAACGAGACTGAATTTCATCAGCTGGTCGATATACAGATGCAAAACATCGAAGAAGCTATCGATGAATCAGAGGCAGATATTGATTACGAAGTGACTGGTAACGTGATGACGCTGGAGTTTGAGAACCGCAGCCAAATCATCATCAACCGCCAAGAACCAATGAAAGAAATCTGGTTAGCGTCTAAATCTGGTGGCTTTCACTTCAAGCTGATCGACGACAAATGGATATGTTCTAAGACGGGCATGGAACTGTTTGAGATGGTTAAAGAAGAATGCGTGAAGCACGCTGGTGAAGAGATCGACTGGGTCTAATCACTGATAAGAAAAACAAAAAAGGAGTGAATCAATCACTCCTTTTTTAATATCAATCAGTTTAAACCCGTTAAATGTTGACTATCTTTGAGCTCCGAGAAGCTAAAGTGGCATCGTTACGGTAAGGCACAACGTAAGAATTGCCCTCTTCTGGGTGAACGATTTGGTAGTACTGAGGTAAGTTAAAGTTAATCAACTTAGACGATACCTTCGACTCATCTTTTACCGACGTGTAGAAGGTATTCACACTCGCGATCATCTCATCTTTCTCACCGCTGTACTGGTGATACACCTCAACCTGATTCGACTCGTCCAATACATAAATATTGAAGCCTTTGTCGGTATCTTCGAAGAAAAACTGAATTAAGCCCTCACTTGCAAAACCATCCACTACTTCTGGTAGTTGGTACTCTTGCTCTTTGTCGAGCATCAGCAAAGGTGAACCCTTCAACTTATTCGTTGAGATACTACGGTAGAAATCGACCGAGTTTTCTAGCATCTGTACCGATACGCCGCGACGTTCGAAGAACAGACCAAACATCTTATTAGCTAAGCGAATCGCTTTAAAACGGCGACGTTTCTCTGGTTCAATCGGTTTCAATCGTAAGTCGATACACTCAGCAAGCAGTTGATACACCATGTTACGCATCACACCACGCAGGTTTTTGCTGTAACAGAACACATCTACCGACTCTGGCGGCAACGCATCTTGGTGCATTTTTCCAAGTACTGTCTTAAGCGCATCCAGCATTGCCGTATCACCTTGGAAATGAAGTGTACGCACTTCGTGCCAAGAGTTGCGGTAAACCAGATCGACACTGCCGACTAAGCTCTTACCTTCTTCACCAAAACTGAAGATATCCGCATTTTTGAGATCAACTTTTAACTCTCGACCACTTAACTCGGAAGTCGGGTCATTTTCAAAGTTGATGAACATCGCCAGCTGGCTAATCTCACACGGGCTCGCCAGTGCTTGCATACTCGGGCGACGCTTACGCAAAGAAAACGTATTACGTAGGTCGCTCACCATTTGATAGAACTTATCAATATCAATATGAGCATCACGTACCACAGAGTGCAAACGCGTCGACTCAGTAATCAAACCATTAAAGAATGACCAAGCAACCAGCTTACTCAAGTACTCATGGTGCTCAAGAGAAGGCTGGCCAAGAATACGATGTGCAACCAATGGCTGCTTATACAAGTACCACCCAGCCTTATTCGACTGACCCTGACGAACTTCGATGAAGCTCAAGTCTGGTTCATGTAGATCTGGAGAGATTTGTGGGTTCAGTAGCGTGACTTTGCCCGGCAATACCTCAAACGCAGCGTAAAGCTTGCGTGCCAAGATACTGATATCTTGCGGGCTGATTGCCGAAGTGATGTCGTTACGACGCGCAAATTGAATCAGGTTTCGATAACTCAGCATTAGGGCATCAAGCAGTGCATGGTGCACAACTTTAACCTGCTCAACCTTCCAGTTGCGGCGGTTATCGAGCTCAGCAATAGTTTCCTGTCCCCAATTCCAAGACTTAGTCATCTCAGTCAAGGCTTCACGGCGCCATGCAACAGAACCAATGCCCGCATCTCGTGACAACTTCTCGTGGGTCTTGAGATAAAAACAACGTCTCACCAAGTCCAATCGAGTGTGGTCGTTAATGCGTTCAAGGTAGCGCGTTACCTTTTCAAGCATCAGATAGTAACTATCCATGCCATACAGATCAGGTTCGTCCGCGAAGAAGCGACGCTTAGTATCAATACTCAGCAGTTGGGTGTTTGGGTATTCCCATGAATAGGCTTCTAGCAAGATCGCCTTTAACACCGATTTATACGGTGAGTCGATACTCTTATAGAGCTGCCATAGGTTTGAACCAAAGTACTCTTCAGCGGGAATACGATTTAGCTTGCCAAAATCGATCCACTGCGAACAATCAAGATAGCCATCCTGACACAAGCCGTGAACATACTCGTCGTAACACTCTTCCATTTCTGGCGGAATGATTTGCCACAACAAACGTTGACCAGCCAAACGAACCGCAGAGCGATAGAACTCATCAAGCAGTAATAAGTGCTGTGAAGAACCACAATTGTCGCCTGTCATCTCTTCTGAATGATTCGAACGGAAACGCTCTTCATCCATTAAGAAGAAATTCGCTTCAACGCCTAAGGTTTCAGCCCAATCGGTAATCAGCAAACATTTGTTGGTAAGGCTATCACGAGATGCGCCATCCATATCTGGGGAAACACACACCCAAATATCAAGATCACTTGAAGTGCTTTGACCAATCGACGAAGTACTACCCATGGTGTACAAACCAAGGATTGCTGGTTCATCAGCCTCGGTAAGTTTGCCACCCAACGTCAATTCAGTATCAGAGACAAATTGCTTTTGGAATTCATTAAGCGTGAAGCTACGAATTCCAAAAGGAACTTGTTGGTCATAATAACCAGGCATCATCGGGTGATTGAAGTGAAGCAGTGCGGGAATAAGGTTGAAAACTCGCTGGCCTTGCACATTCATCAACGCCAACGCACGAGCAATGCGCTGCTGATTTAGATTGTCTAATCGTTGAATCAAAGTTTGAGTGTAAGCCTGCAAGGTAAGTCCTTGGTTTGAGGTTAAGTGCAGTTCTGTTTAGTTACTGAACGAAAGCAGCAGCAAAACGTGATCAATTTAACACTTTTACCCCTAATGGTAAAGCAAAGGTACCCGTCATACTGGTCAATTCCTTGATGACAGAAAGTTAAACTCACGGCGCCGTAGTGTCCTCTTTATTGACTATTTCTAATAATAGCCCATGTTTCAAATGAGATACCAATCACACTATTTTGGTGAACTCATGAAAATCTCTCAGCTATCAAAGCATGGAATGATCAAACAGTAAGAATTTCCGTCTCACAATGGTAGGATTAGACCATTACAGAACCTATATCGGAAACACCATGACAAATTCAGCACCAATCCGTATCGCGACCAGAAAAAGTCCTCTTGCCCTTTGGCAGGCATATTTTGTAAGGGATGCACTGCAAGCTGCTCACCCTGGTTTAGAGGTTGAGTTGGTAACTATGGTGACCAAAGGTGACATCATCCTAGACACTCCGCTTGCAAAAGTGGGTGGCAAAGGACTGTTCGTTAAAGAACTTGAAGTGGCAATGCTAGAAGGTCGTGCTGACCTAGCAGTTCACTCAATGAAAGATGTACCTGTCGACTTCCCTGAAGGTCTAGGTCTAGTGACGATTTGTGAGCGTGAAGATCCGCGTGACGCATTCGTATCAAACACTTACAACAACATTGACGAACTCCCACAAGGTGCTGTCGTAGGTACATGCAGCCTACGCCGTCAATGTCAGCTGCTGGAATACCGCCCTGATTTAATCATCAAAGAACTGCGTGGCAACGTGGGCACTCGTCTAGGTAAACTCGATGACGGCCAATACGATGCTATCGTCCTAGCGGCAGCTGGCCTTAAGCGTCTAGAGCTAGAAGAACGTATTCGTAGTTTCATCGAACCAGAACAGTCGCTACCGGCTGTAGGCCAAGGCGCTGTTGGTATTGAATGTCGTCTTGATGATGAGCGTCTGATTAAGCTTCTTGAACCACTAAACCATAAAGACACAGCCGATCGCGTGCTTTGCGAGCGTGCAATGAACCTAACTTTGGAAGGTGGTTGTCAGGTTCCTATCGGAAGCTACTCACTATTAGACGGCGACAACATCTGGTTGCGTGCTCTTGTTGGTGAGCCAGATGGTTCTAAAATGGTCCGTGGTGAGATCTCTGGTCCTCGTAAGGATGCAGAAGCGCTTGGCGTGACTCTGGCAAATCAATTGCTGGATAATGGCGCAAGAGAAATCTTAACCAAGCTCTACGCTGACCAAGAATAATCATGACAGTGTTGGTAACTCGTCCCGGTTCAGAGGGACAATCGCTTTGCCAACAACTAGCGGATGAAGGAATTCAAGCAATCCATCATCCGCTTATTCGTATCGTTGACAATCCAAACTCTACGGATTTAAGCACCCAGCTTAATAACAGCGATATCATTATTGCAGTTAGTCATCATGCCGTAACTGCAGCCCAAAGCATCCTTTCGAAAACCTCATCCATTTGGCCCACTTCGCCGCTTTATCTTGGCGTTGGTCAAAAAACTGCGCACGTTTTAAGCAAAGTCAGTAAACAAAAAGTAAACTACCCTCAAGTTAGTGATAGTGAACATCTTCTTAAACTTACTGAACTTAATGGCGTAGAAAATAAGTCCATTTTGATACTACGTGGTAATGGTGGGCGTGAGCTCATTCGGGATTCTCTACTCAATCGAGGTGCACAAGTCTCTTATTGTGAGACCTACCGTAGAGAATATATTCCCATTAGCGACCACAATACCTATCAAGCATGGATAAACAAAAAAACGTCCAAAGTTGTCATCACTAGTCAGGAACAATTGGAGTATCTCTGCTCAATTACCCCTGATGAGTATTTGGCTTGGCTTTCAACGAGACATCTATTTGTCCCAAGCCAGCGCATAGTAGAACGAGCACAACAACTCGGTTTCTCGAACGTGACCAATACTCACAGTGCTACGAACCAAATATTACTGGCTGCTCTCCGGCCCTAGCTAGAAACAGGAAATAAGCATGACAAGCAAAAAAAATAATGAGCATATTGAACCTGAGAAGAAACAAGACACTCAGCCAGTAGTTGTTGAAAACGAAAAAGCTGAATCTACAGAGACAAAACAGCCTGAACAGAAGCTTGATGCTTCCACGTCAGATGCTGCTAAAAACGAGCAGCCTCAAGCTGAACATAAAGAGCAAATTGAGAAAGCAGAAAAGCAAGGTAAGCGCGGTGTCAAACTAGGCGCTATTGCGATCGCTATTTCGATTATTTTCAGCGGCGGTATCGCATTTCAAATGCAGCAAAAGAGCGCTGAGTACTCGGCTCAAATCGCCGCTCTTCAAGCGCAACTGCAAAATACCCAATCTGCGGTAAATAAAGACCTACAAACCATCAAGCAAGAGACTATCCAAGAAGCCTCACACGCGGTGGAGAAAACTCAGGTCGTGCAATCTCAACAGCAGAAGAGCATTCAAAGCCTGCAGTTAGCAGTGGCTGACGTTAAAGGTCGCCGACCGAATGACTGGTTACTTGCCGAAGCCGATTACCTTGTGAAACTAGCAGGACGTAAATTGTTCCTAGAGCATGATGCCGTTAGCGCCACCAAGTTAATGGAAAGTGCCGATCAACGTATCGCAGCACTGAATGACCCTAGCTTAGTGTCACTGCGTCAATCAATGACCAATGACATTACCAAGCTTCGTACTATTCCTCTGATCGACCGTGACGGCTTAGTTCTGCGTATCACAAGCCTACAACAGCAAGTTGATACACTGCCGCTTGCCAATGCGATTCTTCCGGAAGCTACGGTTGTTGAGAAAAAAGCAGTATCGCAAGATATTAATGATTGGCAGAACAACCTGATGACGTCGATGAAAGACTTCTCAGAAAACTTCATCACATTCCGCAGTCGTGATGGCGAAGTTATCCCTCTACTATCACCAGAACAGCACTTCTACCTGCGTGAAAACATCAAAGGTAAATTAGAAACCGCGATTCGCGCCGTCTACAAAGAACAAGGTGAACTCTATAGCGCAGCTCTTAATACCGCTAGCGAGTGGTCGAAAGCGTATCTAAACCAAGATAACAACTCAGTGATTGAATTTGAGAAAGCAATTAAACAGCTAAGTGAACAGAACATCTCTGTGAAATACCCTGTAAAGCTTGAGTCTCAAAATGAGTTATCAGATGTGATACGTGAGCGCCTACGTCGTGAAGTCACCGTTATGACCACGGAGGAAAAATAATGATTCGTTGGATTTTTCTTTTTCTCGTTCTAGGTGCAGGGTTAATTGTTGGGACTCAGTTCTCTGGTCAACAAGGCTATGTTCTGATCTCAATTGCGAATAAGACCATTGAGATGAGCGTGACAACACTGGTTATTTTTGTCATTGCTCTTCTAGCGGCTCTATTCGGATTAGAGTACCTATTTAAAAAGCTTATGTACGCAAGCTCAACAACTTGGAACTGGTTCAGTGTTCGTAAACTGAAACGCTCTCGTCGTTATACCAATGAAGGCATCATCAAACTACTTGAAGGTGACTGGAAAGGTGCTGAAAAGAAGGTAACTCGTTGGGCGAACCATCACGACATGCCTCTACTTTGTTATTTAGTCGCTTCTCAAGCGGCTCACGAACAGGGTAATACACGCGAGCGTGATAAGTACATCGAGCTTGCTAGCCAACAGGACGACTCTCTACTGGCTGTTGAGCTAACTAAAGCAAAACAACAGATCAGTGAGTCAAACTACGAAGCTGCGTTCGATACACTTTCTACTTTAAAAGGTACATACCCTAATAATACTGCTGTACTTGGCTTGTTAAAAGCCACCTACATGCAGCTTAAACTGTGGCAGCCATTATTAGAATTAACGCCTAAGCTAGCTAAAAACAAACTTCTTACGGCTGATGAGCAAGTTGAATTAGAACAGAAAGCACAATGTGGTTTGCTTCATGATGTCGCTCAGCAACAAGGTAGCGAGGGCTTAATTAGTCACTGGAACAAGCTTCCAAGAAAGCAAAAACAAAGTTCACATCTTGTATCCTGCTTTGTGAAACAACTCATCGCTCGTAAAGCGGACTCAGAAGCATTCACAGTGATCAAAGAGAACATTGCAAAGAGTGGTTCAAATGAGCTCTACATGTTGCTTCCAGAGCTAAATCTAGCCGATCACCACCCTGTAGTGGTTATGCTAGAACGAGCTATCAGTAAAGATAGTGGTAATGCAGAAGCACACAGTGCATTGGCTCAATTCTACCTGAGAGAGCAAAAGTGGGCAGAAGCACAAAGCCACTTCGAGAAAGCGCTAGCACTTCGTTCAAATGTATCAGATTACGGATACCTATCTGACGCACTAGAGAAACAAAACCTAACGAAAGCAGCTCATGAGGTTTCTCGTAAAGCGCTCGCTCTAGTTCAACCCGCTTAATTCAAAGCGACTCAAACTAAGCCGATGTCTAGCATCGGCTTTTTTGTATCTGCTATTTGCCTCTAGATAATTTCTATACAATACCTGTAAACCAAATTCATCGCTCCATGACTCGTCTAAAGCTAGCAAATCAAGCGTGTGAAAGTTGCTATGGTATTGCACAATAGAGTCTCCCAAATATACGGAGAACGATTTTAACTGTGTTTGTACGTTGTTACTCCGATTCTTATAAACTAGCTCTTAGAAGAGATTTGAGAGTAATAATCGAGACAAGTAACGCCTTTAAGCTCAATAGCAAATCGAAAGCGCCTCAAAATAAGATATTTACCAGTACACAGAAACTCACTTTAAATCACACAGAACTAGCAGTTAAAGTAAGCTATTACTATTCCAACCATATAGCACAAAAACAGTAGTCTTCACTTAGCAGCCCTGTTGAGTCGCTTCTTTGAAGTAGAAGGGGTGGAACAAGTGTTTTCAAGCCAACAACACCTTGTTACTAAAAACGAGACACCTTTCATCAATAAACTCAAATTATACCAATTCCGTTAA
>NZ_MCZZ01000111.1:177834-312310 GCF_002875705.1 Vibrio sp. 10N.261.45.E2 | reverse complement strand
AACTTGTGATCAAGAGACAGTCCATTTAGGAGGCCTTTTTTGTCCCTGTCGTTTCCCTTCAAACTCCCTTCTATTTATCAGTTGAGTAAATAACGTAAGTTAATCCCCTGTTCATCTTCAAATCCGTATATTGGTGTCATCAACTTTTCGGACATGCTCACCACTGGAGGTATCATGGATATCAAAAGCTTACTGAACCAAGCGCTTAAATCAGATCTTGTTAAACAAGGCACTCAGAAACTCTCTCAAGGGTCATCAAGTTTAAGCAGCCTCTCTCAAGGTAGTAGCAGCAATGGCAAGAGTATCAACAAGAGCACGCTCGGAGCCTTTGGTGCAGGCGCAGTTGGCGGCGGACTGTTAGGGGCGTTAATGGGCTCTAAGAAAACCAAGAAAATGGGTAAGAAAGCCGCTGGTATTGGTGGCGCGGCGGCTCTTGGCGCACTCGCCTATAAGGTCTACAACGACTATCAGTCTAAACAAGGCCAAACACCGAATGCCGAACAGGCTCAATTTGATGAGAACGACTCTAACCATAGCGTACTGATTCTCAGATCCATGATTGCAGCGTCCAAAGCCGATGGTCATGTCGATGAAGAAGAGATGGCTAAGATTGAACAAGCCGTCGAAAACATGGGTGCCGATTATCAACTGACTAAATTGGTATCAGAAGAGTTGCACAAACCGCTCGATCCAAGTGAAATAGCTCAGCTTGCGACCTCTCCTCAACAAGCGAGTGAGATCTATTTAGCGTCTTTGATTGTAGCGGATGAGCAAAACTTCATGGAGAAGGCTTACCTCAAAGAGTTAGCTAAACAACTCAACCTTGCTGATGAAGTGACTTATCAACTTGAACAGCAAATCTCTGGTTAAGCGGTCAATATCCGACTAATTGGCAAGCTAACAAGTGATACGTTGAGCATCAACAGAATGAGATATTGAGCAAGGACAAACTAACTCTGAACTTAATCAGATCCACTTTGTTTTTGCTTATCTCTATGTGTATATTGAGATCAGTTATCATTTGGTTAGGTATAAAAATGAAAGTATACGATTGTTGTGATTTGGTGCGTGAACTGTATTCTCAAATTGGCAGTGGCGACCAAGGCTACATCCCTAAAGCGATCACCTGCGCGGTAAAAACATTGAACGACCTTGCTGCAGATGAATCTCTTCCTAAAGAAGCGCGTGAGCGTGCAGCATTTGCCGCTGCTAACCTACTGATCTCAGATTTCGAGGACTAATATGAACCTCGCTAATTTTGAAAAGATGGATCCTGTGATGTTGATGAGTATCGTCAACATGAAACTACGTGACGACTTCGGCGGTGATTTGGATCGAGTGGTTAACTTCTACGAGATCGACAAAGCAGCATTGATCGCTAAACTTGCTTCTGCTGGTTTTGAGTTCCTTCCAGAGGCCAAACAGTTTCGGTAGTGGTTTAGAACAAGCTTAATTTTGAAAGGCCAACCTCAGTGTTGGTCTTTTTTATTGGTGATACATATCGAATAAACATGCAGTTAGCCAGTTATAATTTCTCGGTCTGCATCTATACTTTTATATCTTAGAGTCAACGAACGCGCCTTGAACCAAAGCGTATTGTTGTATAGGCTACCTCAAATAGCATATAAAACTCATCAACCAACCTGATGATAGCGAAGGATTAACAATGAAAAGACTCGGACTTTTAGCCGTTTTTGCAGCAACACTGACCGCAGGTTGCGCTTCAAATACACAGCAAGACAACTTTCGTGAAGCCTCTTTTGAGCTGTGTAACACCGAAGTCGATATTTACTCAGTAAGCCATGATGAAAGAGTTCGTATTGTCTGCTCTGATGGCTCTAAATTCGCTTTAAACAGCGAAGACACGCTAGAAGTGATGCGTGATATCAATATCGACTACTGTGATGGTGAAGGCTTAGGTAAATTCAATGAGAGCCGCCATTACTACTCATTCAAGTGTAAGTCTGGCACCCTACTAAGCATCAGAAAGTAAAACCAACTCTAGCAAACCATAAAGGGTTGATGTGCAAACATCAGCCCTTTTTAGTACCCGCCTTTCAATTACTCTCAGATAACGCAACTCTCATACCGACAAATACAAAAAAGGCCCCAAAAGGGACCTTTAACATCATTTTTCAAAGTAGATGAACGAAGTTCAAGGAGCTCACGCGGAGTTTGCGCTAGCAAATGAGTATGTGCGACACAGAAATTCGTTCACTCTACAAAGAAAAATTAAGCGTAAACTGGTAGACGCTTACAGATTTCTAATACTTTAGCTTTAGTCGCTTCGATAACAGACTCATCACCCATGTTATCAAGGATGTCACAGATCCAACCTGCTAGCTCTTTCGCGTCTGCTTCTGAGAAACCGCGACGAGTGATAGAAGGAGAACCGATACGGATACCTGAAGTAACGAACGGGCTACGTGGGTCGTTAGGTACTGAGTTCTTGTTCACAGTGATGTTCGCTGCACCTAGTGCTGCATCTGCTTCTTTACCTGTGATGTCTTTGTCGATTAGGTCAACTAGGAACAGGTGGTTCTCTGTAGAACCTGAAACGATGTTGTAACCACGAGCTAGGAATTCAGCAACCATTGCTTTTGCGTTAGCAACAACGCGTGCTTGGTATTCTTTGAACTCTGGCTCTAGAGCTTCTTTGAACGCTACAGCTTTACCAGCGATAACGTGCATTAGAGGGCCACCTTGGCCGCCTGGGAATACTGCTGAGTTCAGTTTCTTGTAAAGATCTTCGCCTTCGTTAGAAAGGATAAGACCACCACGAGGACCAGCAAGCGTTTTGTGCGTCGTTGTAGTTACTACGTGAGCGTGTGGAACTGGGTTCGGGTAAACGCCTGCAGCGATTAGACCTGCTACGTGAGCCATATCTACAAACAGGTAAGCACCTACTTTGTCAGCGATTTCACGCATGCGCTTCCAATCACAGATTTGAGAGTAAGCAGAGAAACCACCGATGATCATCTTAGGTTTGTGCTCAACAGCTAGTGCTTCCATCTCTTCGTAATCGATTTGACCTGCTTCATCGATACCGTAAGGAATGATGTTGTAAAGCTTGCCTGAGAAGTTTACTGGAGAACCGTGAGTCAGGTGACCACCGTGCGCTAGGCTCATACCTAGAACAGTGTCGCCAGCATTCAGTAATGCCATGTATACAGCGTTGTTTGCTTGAGAACCTGAGTGAGGTTGTACGTTTGCGTATTGAGCGCCAAACAATTCACATGCACGTTCGATTGCTAGAGTTTCAACTTTATCTACGTACTCACAACCACCGTAGTAACGCTTACCTGGGTAGCCTTCAGCGTATTTGTTTGTAAGTTGAGAACCTTGAGCTTCCATTACACGTGGGCTTGTGTAGTTTTCTGAAGCGATAAGTTCGATGTGCTCTTCCTGACGAAGAGTTTCTTCTTGGATAGCTGCGAATAGATCCGCATCGTAATCAGCAATGTTCATGTCACGCTTAAGCATCTGTATCTCCTGACTCAGATTGTACTGAAAGTTTCAAAAAAACCACACAACGACCGAAAGCAAACGTTTCCGTCACCGTTTTGATGTGACGCATTCTACATAATTTGATCTAGGTCATAAAGAGCTAATTGCAATTTTATCATGCAGTTTTTTCATAATCACAAATAAGATTCATCATGGTTATTGAGCTTATCGAACCAAAGATGATGCTTACTGTCAATTTTACGCTTTACACCCTGTAAAACGCAGATTACATAGGTTTACCTTAATTTTGCACCTCAAGCTACCGAAAGCTAAGGTTTTTCTCTACTATGCACGCCTTTATTGGTTAGGTAATTATAAAAACGATGGAAAAACACTCACGTAAAGAAGATTGGGTAGCAATTCTCACTGGCACGTTTTTAGTGGCGTTAGGCGTCTTCTTTTTACAGTCAGCAAATCTACTTACCGGTGGTACTACAGGCTTGGCTCTGCTTTTGAGTCAATTCTTGCCTGTAACCTTTGGTATTTTGTACTTTATTGCTAATTGTCCATTCTACTTATTAGCATGGAAACGATTCGGTCGAAGCTTTGCTATTAGCAGTGCAATTTCTGGTGCTTTAGTGTCTGTGTTTGCCGACCATTTATACTTAGTTATCTCGCTAGAAGTTCATAACGAGATCTACTGTGCGGTTGCCGGCGGCTTGTTAATGGGCTTAGGTATGCTAATTCTGTTCCGTCATCGCTCAAGTTTGGGTGGCTTCAACGTGTTGTGTTTGTATATCCAAGACCGCTACGGCATCTCGGTAGGCAAAACTCAGATGGGTATTGATGCGTGTATTCTGTTTGCATCCTTCTTCTTTGTATCGCCTTGGGTGATCGCCGTATCTGTATTAGGCACTGCAGTACTGAATATCGTATTGGCAATGAATCACAAACCGACTCGCTACTCAGTGAATTACGCGTCTTAATACCAATCACCGTATGAATTACTAGCTGTTTTTAATAACAAAAACAGCTAGAATTTAGGTTTTATAAACCGTCTCCTTTTCTATGCAAGATTACCTCTCAAACGCCAAAGACCAACAAGCCTCTATTTTTATTGAAGGCTTGGAATTCAACCCTAATACACGAGTCTTAAGCTGCGATGAGCAGGTCATTGATTTAGAACCTCGTTCTATCGAGCTCTTAGAGCTATTTCTTACCAGCGTTGGTCAACCGCTCTCGGCTGAGCACATCATTGAATCGGTATGGCAAAGTAACTTCATCTCCAAGAATGTTCTTACAAATAGAATCAGTACGCTGCGTTCAGTGCTTCAAAAACATCTGCCTGATATCGACGCAACTAAAATACTGGTGACTTACCCACGCAAGGGTTATTTCCTTAATCCAAGTTCGGTTAGCTTTACATCGGCTTCCCCTGAAACCGCACCGAATGATATCGACATAGAGTATCCAACTAATAAAAAAGGAGTTATCTCCAATTCAGTTAACCCTTGGCTCGTTGTGATGTCTTTGGTTTTGCTGGTTAGCACTACGATAATGGGTTATATGCTTTGGCAATTTTCGACTCGAGCCTCGGAAGCCCAACGCGACCAACGATTGATTCCTAAGGTCGAGCTACTGCTAAACCGCATCGATGCCATTGGAGATAATGCGAGGACACATCGCAAGGCGGTTAAAGCGCTGCTGCTTCAACAACAAATTGAATACGCTTATACCGATTTAGCGAATCAAGATGCACCGAGTTACTTCGTTGACCCAATAGACAGCACTCCTTTCTTTCCAGGTGCAAAAAACATGCGCACCAGTGATTACCTGCTCAATATTCAATTGAAAGATCAGGAAGTCGATACACGTCTTGCGGCTAAGGTCAGCCTTATTTATCCAAGTTCAGGAAAGCTGGCTTTTCGTGGTGTCTACTCAATAGAAATGGATAACCTCAGTGAAGACTTAATGGAGATAAATAGAGAGTTAGCGAACTACTTCGCTTTACCTGCTCCACTATCACCAGAATGGTCTGTCAGTGACAAAGAGTTTGGTCGCTTGCTTGATGGGCAAGCTCAGGATCTTAATAGCGCACAACTCAATGTAATGACCTCAACCTTGCTTGCGCGACAACTGGCTCTGTTTGAGACCGACCACCAGCGTCTTATTAACTTCACTAACCTTGTTCAAACGCGTTTTAAATTGATTCCTGACGAGCTAAAGCTGTGGCTTGGGATTATCCATTTCAAGCTGAGAGACCTGCAAACTGCGAAAGAGTTTCTAACCAACACGGCGGGTAATTCGACCATCGAGAATGCACTGGTCTATATGATGATTTCCCATATTGCTTACCAGCAGGAGGACATGGATAAATTTCGCCTCAACTATATGGAATCCTTAGTCGCGTTATTGCGAGTGGTTCCTTCAAAAGAGTTGTTTGATCGCTTATCCAAACCTGAGTCGAAATCGACCTGTCTCCAGCCTTGGAAAAATCTAAAATTGAGCATCAAGGAGCCACTGATCATCAAGCAATGGGAAAACCTAATGCTTAACTACTGCACGAATGTCGGTCATCAACTTTCCGAATGAAAAATATAAAACATTTAAAAACAAAAGCTTAAATATAAATTAAGATCTTATGTATCTTCATTTTTTGCCCTATTAACTCCCCCAATAATAGCATTCCTAAAAACATCAGGCCGCTCAAGGCCAACTATATTAGGAATGCTCAACATGAAAAAAACAATGACGCTGCTAGCGACCTCTATCTTTGCTCTTTATGGTTGTGGCGGCGGAGGTGGCTCTTCTTCATCAAGCTCAACTGGTGCAACTCAGTTCGACTACCCGATCAACAACTCTCAGTTTGCACCAAAGAACATCACATTGTTGTCTTACCTAATATCTGAAGATGGCGGTGAAAACATAGCACTGGATATTGCATACCGAGATATCAGTTCACAGCAAATGTTGGCCAATATTCAGTTGGAATTAGATAAGTTAGCGATCTCTAATGAGACTGAAGGTGTAGCAGAACTAGAGAAGCTAAAAACAACGTTAGAGAGTATGGTTAACAGCGGCATCAACGACTTCTACGCCGCTGATATGACGGTACAAGGTGAAACGGATAGTGGCTTGTTTTACAAAGGCAGTGATGGCTTTGTTAACTCAGTTGATTCCAATATAGAATTGAGTAATAGTGAGACTGTCGACTTTTTAGTGACCAACCCGGTATTCAAATCCTCAGGCAGTACAGTAAAAGAAAAAAGCCCCAACATTAGTCACAGCAGCAGTTCTGTCGGGCTTTCGTTTGAGGTTACTACTGGCCAACTAGAAGCCTTGCTTGATGATTTCTACGAAGGCGAGATCGATGATTTAGGACCGTCAGACACACAATGTGACTTCCATTGGCAGCAACAAGTTTCCGAAAATGGTCAGCGCTCAACGGTAACGGTTCAAGACAAGAAAATTGAAACGGCGTACCTGAAAGTTGAAAACACTTACAACGTTGTTTGTGATGGGTATGATTCAGCTGAATTTCAAAGTAATACCGAGACATGGTTTAACCCAAACTTTGGCGTTGTGAAAATGATGGACTGGGACGAAAAGAATGGCACCCAACTGAGCGAAATGACATGGGTTCTCGATTCATTTACGGTCAATAAAGGCTAACAACCGAAACCTTCCATTGAAAAATAGGAAGGAAAGCTTTGAGTCTGACACATAGAGTTCAGGCTCAAAGCTTATACTCGCATAGGGGAACGAGTATTATTGCTCTATCAAGAGAATTCTTGTTTCATACGGTCGTAAGGCTACCGTGTTTACAGAAACTGGCGGCTGCTCATCAGAGTAATTCCCCAATAACAATTGCGCTTTATCCAGTTCAAATTCATTAGGTAACTCAACCTGACATGCTTCACCGTAATAGTTGTTAATACAAATCAAAGTCTGACTATCAGTCTCGCGAGAATACGCAAATACCGATGGATGCTCAGGCAGCAAGTCTTGATAACGACCATGCGTAATCACAGGCATTTGTTTACGTAACTCAATCAAACTCTTGTAGAAATAGAAAACAGAGTCTTTATCTTCAAGTGCTTGCTCAGCGTTAATCTCAGGGTAATTATTTGCTACATCTAGCCACGGCTGAGCATGTGAGAATCCAGCGTAAGGCTCACTGTTCCATTGCATTGGTGTACGGGAGTTATCACGAGACTTCTGCGCCAAAATCGCCATCATATCTTGATGAGCTACACCATCACGGTTCACCATGATGTCGTACATATTGGTACTCTCAACGTCACGATACTGGCTGATGTCGGTATAGCCAGGGTTGGTCATACCTATCTCTTCACCTTGATAGATATAAGGCGTGCCTTGCATCATGTGCACAGACGCAGCCAGCATCTTGGCCGACTCAACACGATATTGCTGATCATCACCTAAACGGCTCACCACTCGCGGTTGGTCGTGGTTACACCAGAATAGTGCGCCCCAACCTTTTCCGTTCAAGCCGGTTTGCCAATGGTTAAAGATCGATTTTAGCTGTAAGAAATCAAACGGAGCATTAGTCCACTTCTCACCATTGATGTAATCAACCTTAAGGTGATGGAAGTTAAACACCATCGATAGCTCGCTGTTATCAATGTTTGAGTATTGCTGGCAATGCTCAAGTGTCGTTGAAGACATCTCGCCTACTGTCACGCTACCGTATTTTTGGAATACCGCTTCGCTGATCTCTTTCAGGTATTCATGCACTCGTGGGCCATCAGTGTAAAAACGACGGCCATCACCAATATCATCATTAGGGAAATCTTGCTGTTTCGAAATCAGGTTGATCACATCCAAGCGGAAACCATCAACCCCCTTCTCTGCCCAGAAGCTGATGACGTCTTTCACTTCTTCACGTACAACCGGATTCTCCCAGTTCAGGTCAGCCTGCTCTTTGGCGAATAAGTGTAAGAAGTATTGCCCCGTCGCCTCATCCAATTCCCATGCATTGCCACCAAACTTAGACTGCCAGTTAGTTGGTGCTTGACCATCTACTGGATCTTTCCAGATATAGTAATCGCGGTACGGGCTGTTTTTGTCACCCAAAGCAGATTGGAACCATGCATGCTCTGTCGAAGTGTGGTTTACCACGATATCCATAACGATACGGATACCACGTTGGTGCGCTTCAGACAGCAGTAAGTCGAAATCTTGCATAGTGCCGAATTGAGGATTAATCGCGTAATAGTCTGAAATATCATAACCATTGTCGATCATTGGTGATGCGTAAACCGGGGTGAGCCAAATCGCATCGACACTCAAATGTTTGAGGTAATCCAGCTTCGAAATGATCCCTTTGATATCGCCAGTACCTTTACTGCCACTGTCACAGAAGCTCTTCGGGTAGATTTGATAGATGGTTGCGGTTTTCCACCAGCTTTCATCATGTTCAGTCATCGCCATTTCTAACACTCACTTACCAGAAAATAAAAATTAAAATCACCATGTAAATCATGGTCGAATAGCCGTTATAACTAAAAGAAAAAGCTATAACTAAGAGAAAAAGCGATGGCTCACTTTGGAGTCATCGCTTATTTAATGCATTACGCGTTGGCGGTTTCTAGTTCGCCTTTCATCTGTGCTCGTTTATAGAAGAACAGGGTTAACGTGACGGGTAGTACAATCGCCACCAGCATCGCAATTAAGTAAACAGACCAATATTGCGGTTGAATCGATAAGATGCCCGGCAAGCCACCGACACCGATACCATTCGCCATTACACCTGCGCTACCACAGATTGCGGCTGCAACAGCACTACCAATCATTGCACTCAGCATTGGGAATTTGTATTTAAGGTTAATGCCGTACATCGCAGGCTCTGTTACACCTAAGTAGGCTGAAATTGCCGCAGGAACTGAGATGTCTCGCTCGCCTTCACGCTTACTCAAAATAATGATGCCAACGACTGCAGATGCTTGTGCGATATTTGATAAAGCAATCAAAGGCCAGATTGGTGTGCCACCTAAATCTTGCATCAGTTGCAGATCCACCGCGTTGGTGGTGTGGTGAATACCCGTGATAACCAAAGGTGCGTAAAGGAAGCCAAATACCACCGAACCAAGAATCGCAAAGTCGCCTGTCATTGCCGCTTTAGCTGCGAATGCTACGCCATCACCCAACATACGACCGAATGGACCGATGAAAGCGTGCGCTAGAATCACAGACAAAATAATCGATACGAATGGCACTACAACTAGGTACAAGTAAGCAGGGACGATACGCTTAAGATTAGTTTCAATGAACGCCAAAGCCACACCCGCTAACATCGCAGGGATCACCTGAGCCTGATAACCGACTTTCTCAATCACAAAAAAGCCAAAGTCCCACACTTCCGGTACCGCTTTACCTATCATGTAAGCATTCATTAATTGCGGTGACACCAAGGTCACACCAAGCGTAATACCCAAAATAGGGGTTCCACCGAGCTTCTTAACCGTTGCCCAACACACACCAACTGGCAGGAAGAAGAAAATAGCTTCGCCGATCAACCATAAGAAAGAGTGAACGGTTGCCCAGAATTGACTGATTTCAACTAAGGTTTTGCCGTCGAACATGCGAATGTCGCCAATCACATTACGGAAACCAAGAATCAAACCACCAGTAATAATGGCAGGCAGCAGTGGTACGAAAATTTCGGCTAAATGGGAGATACCACGCTCAAGGAAGTTCATATTTTGACGAGCAGCCAGCTTCGCCTCATCTTTTGATGATGCCTCTTTACCTGTCTGCTCAATCAGAAGTGCGTACACTTCATCAACTTCAGTGCCAATCACAACTTGGAATTGGCCTGCGTTAGTAAAACAGCCTTTTACTAGCTTCAGTTTTTCGAGTTCAGCTTTGTTTGCCTGCTCTGTATCGTTCAATACAAAACGCAGTCGAGTCAGACAGTGGCTGACACTTGCAATGTTTTCTTTACCACCGACTAACTCGATAAGACGCGCAACGTCTTGCTTCGCTATCTTACTCATACTACCCCACCCTGGTTTCATTCAATTACTCATCTAAACCATCTAGCTATAACCACTCAGATTTAGATTCATGGGAACATTCCCAATTGCGGTTATTATAATGCCCGCATGAATGATAAATTAAAATGGGAACAGTCCCATTAATTGAAAGAGATCACACTCTAATTTTAATCTAAGCGGTTCAATTTCGCTTAATTGAGTGGATTATAGAATAGGAGATTGGGTGTGATGAGAGATCTCTGAATTGCCTAAAAGCTGAGAGATCAATAGATTAGCCGCTAACTTACCTGCAGCTTGGTAGCCTGGATCAATGCTAAATACGCGAGGAAACAAGAAAGAGAGAAGATCATTGCCACCAACGCCTGTTACGACCACATCTTCACGTTGTCGTTCTTGCAGACGTTTGATGACACCGAGAGCTAACGTGTCACTGGCACAGACAATCGCTTGAGTCGTGGGAGTTAAAACCTCATCCACCAGCTGATAAGCGCTTTCATGATGCAGCTGTCCAGTACGATAATTCGCAATCACTCCAGTGCTTTCACACCAATCGAGGTAAGCCTTGAGACGCAGTTCACCCGTTGATTTGTCGCTAGGATCAACACCAATAAAACCGACATCTGAGATCCCCTGATCCGACAGGTGCGCTAACGCACTATTGATCACCTGTTGGTTATCATAGTTGATCGACGTTACGTTTTCGGTATCCAGAGCAATAACTACAGCTTTGTGTTCCCAAGCTTCAATTGCAGGAATGTCGCAGTCAGTAAAGCCAAATACAATAATCCCATCAACGTTACGACGTTTTAGAACCTGTAGGTGCTCATTGGCTTTGTCTCTGTCGAGTTGGCTTTCCATGATCACCACGTCGTAATCCGCTCGATACAACTCAGTCAGCATAGTGCTGACGGCTTTGTTTTCAGAGGGGGAATCTAAGCGAGAGATGATCACGCCGATGACTTTTTGGCTGCCACCGCGCATAGACTGCGCAGACTTTGAAGGCGTGTACCCAGATTCTTGAATTACTCTTTCGACCCTTTCACGGGTTTCAGGTTTCACTTTTGGATCATTGGTCAGAACGCGAGATACGGTTGACTTACCAACACCGGACAGTTTTGCAATATCAAGAATAGTGAGTTTTTTGCTCATAAAAAGTCTAACGTTAAAGGGAAGAGAAGAAAAAGTGAGGGTAGATTCCCTCACTTAACTGTTTGTAAATACTAGCAGTTCTTACTATGACTTACTTTTGGCAATTTCGATAGACTACACGACCAAGTTCTAGACGTGCATTGTCACCTTTCGTGCGCAAAGTGATGCTGTTAATCATCTCTGAGGTACCATCGTCTAGAATGTATTTGGTTCCTGATCCGGCAGGTACTTGAGTCAACTGGTACTCATTATCAGGCAAGCGTAATACCGCTTTTTCATTATCAAGGTAAGACACATCAAACGAAACGTCAGACTCACATTGATAAGTCACGAACTGATTATCCGATGTTGCGCCATCAGTCTCAGGGGCTGCTGATTTAGAGCACCCAACCAATGCTACCGTACATAGAGATGCTACCAACATAGCTTTCATACTTCGTTCCTCATCTTTATATAGTCAACGACACTTAACGTATTCACAGGTTCGAAAAACCTAATGTATTTACCTAATGATAGGTCAATACCTTAATGATAAATAAAACGTTTAGCCTTTTAAGAAAGCAGGTACATCTTTAATGCTATCAAGTACCACGCTAGCCAACGCTTCACCTTTTTCAGTGATTGGTTTACCGGTTCTTACCAAGACTTTAGTACCAACACCTGCCGCTTCCGCAGCCATCATGTCTTCAGCTTTATCGCCGATCATGACGGAGTTAGCCATATCAATCTTCAGAAAGTCACGAGCAGAAATGAACATGCCTGGCTTTGGTTTACGGCAATCACAGTCTTGCTTGTAGTCACCAATACCGTGTTCAGCGTGGTGAGGGCAGTAATAGATGCCATCAAGCTCAACGCCATTGTCGACAAAGTTCCAATCCATCCACTGCGTTAAAGAAAGAAAACGGTCTTCACTAAACATGCCGCGAGCAATACCAGATTGGTTGGTCACTAGCACCAATAAATAACCCATATCTTTAAACGCTTTCGCTGCTTCAAACACACCATCGATGTATTCAAAGTCATGCTCATCATGTACGTAGCCGTGATCAACGTTAATCACACCATCACGATCTAAAAAAACAGCAGGTTTAGACAAAATTTTGTTCTCTATCAACTCTCTATTAATCATTAATTATTACACGCTTTATTTGCTTCATCACTATCTATTTAGTTTTGCGTTCGTTAACGATTTGTTTACAGCTTATCCATACAATCGACGTTTAGCCGTCTAGACGTAAAAATATCTATTGACTTAGATCATAGAACACCATAGCATCGTCTGTAAATCGAGCGAGCTATCGACATATTATTCTGTTCTACCTGCACGGGTTTCTCTATGATTAAAGTGAATCAAGTCAACAAGGTTTTTTATCAAGGCACTAAAGAAATCAATGCCTTAATTGATATCAACCTCCACATTCCTCAAGGTCAAATCTTTGGAGTCATCGGCTCTTCTGGTGCAGGCAAAAGTACCCTAATCCGTTGTGTAAATATGTTGGAAGCTCCGACCTCTGGTGAAGTGATTGTTGACGGTATCGACCTAACAAAACTCAGCAAATCAGAACTTAGCGAAGCGCGCCGTAACATCGGCATGATATTTCAGCACTTCAACCTGCTTTCTTCTCGTACTGTATTTAACAATGTAGCACTGCCTCTAGAACTTGCTGGTAAAGATAAAGCGATTATTGAAGCGAAAGTCAGCGAGTTACTTGAACTGGTTGGCTTGGCGGATAAGCGTGATACCTACCCAGCAAACCTAAGTGGCGGTCAAAAGCAGCGTGTTGCGATTGCTCGCGCACTGGCCTCTGACCCAAAAGTACTGCTATGCGATGAAGCAACCAGTGCTCTTGATCCTGCAACCACTCAATCAATTCTTGAGCTGCTGCGTGAAATCAACCGCAAGCTAAACATCACTATCCTGCTTATTACGCACGAGATGGATGTGGTTAAAAGCATTTGTCATGAAGTCGCGATCATTGGCGGCGGTGAATTGGTAGAGAAAGGCACAGTTGGTGACATCTTTGCTCACCCTAAGACAGAGCTAGCGCATCAGTTTATTCGCTCAACTTTGGATCTGACGATTCCTGAAGATTACCAAGCACGTTTGCAAGAGACTCGCGTCAACAGCAGCTACCCGCTAGTGCGTCTTGAGTTCACTGGTGCAACGGTTGATGCTCCGCTGATGACGCAGATTGCACGCAAATTCAATATCGATGTCAGTATCCTAAGCTCTGACCTTGATTACGCCGGCGGCGTTAAGTTCGGCATGATGGTTGCTGAACTGTTCGGTAATGAAGCAGATGATAATGCTGCTATCCAATTCCTACGCGACAACAATGTAAAAGTAGAGGTGCTTGGTTATGTCCTTTAGTTTCAACGAGATTGCTGACTGGATCAGCCTTAACGGTAACCTTCTATTAGGCGCAACAGGCGAAACACTTTATATGGTTGCGGTCGCTGGCATAGTAGGCTTCGCTGTCGGTATTCCATTAGGCGTGATTCTACACACGACTAAAAAAGGTGGCCTGCTAGAGAACACCAAAGTAAACAAGATTCTAGGTGCAATTGTGAACGTGGGTCGTTCAGTGCCTTTCTTAGTTTTGATGGTTGCGATTATCCCATTAACTAAGATGCTGATTGGTACCTTCATCGGAACAACCGCAGCGATTGTTCCACTCACCATTGGCGCTATCCCATTCGTGGCTCGACTTATCGAGAGTGCGCTACTTGAAGTACCAACAGGTCTAGTAGAAGCGGCTCAATCAATGGGCGCAACACCAACACAAATCATCAATAAGGTTCTGCTTCCAGAAGCACTGCCGACTATCATCAACTCAGTAACGATTACGCTGGTAACTCTGGTGAGCTACTCAGCAATGGCCGGTACTGTAGGTGGTGGTGGCCTAGGTGATGTCGCGATTCGTTACGGATTCCACCGTTACGATGTGACTATCATGGCTGTAACGGTAGTGATGTTGATTGTGCTGGTACAAATTATTCAATCAATCGGTGATTCATTAGTTCGCCGCGTTGACCACAGATAAAGACCCAGCGTTAAAACGCAAACTATCTAAGACAAGAGTCGTCTGAACCCAATTAAATAGATTTATTAAAAGGAGATTATTATGAAATTTAGCCTTAAAGGTTTACTTACTATCGCAGCAGCGGCATCAGCGCTAGTACTAGCAGGTTGTGGTGACAAAGAAGTCGATACGTCTAAAGTAAAAGTTGGCGTAATGGCAGGTGCTGAAGCGCAGGTTGCTGAAGTTGCAGCTAAAGTAGCGAAAGAGAAGTATGGTCTAGATGTTGAACTGGTTACTTTCACAGATTACGTAACACCAAACGCGGCACTGGATGACGGCTCTATCGACATCAACGCATTCCAACACGCACCGTATCTAGATCAGCAAGTGGCTGACCGTGGTTACAAACTGACTATCGCTGGTAACACGTTTGTTTACCCAATTGCGGGTTACTCTAAAGAAGTAAAATCTGTAGACGAAATCCAAGACGGTGCTCGTATTGCGGTACCAAACGACCCAACAAACCTAGGTCGTTCTCTACTACTTCTTGAGCAACAAGGTCTTCTTGAGCTTCGTGAAGGTGCTGGTCTTCTAGCAACAGTTCGTGACATCACTGGTAACCCTAAGAACCTAACGATTGTTGAACTAGACGCAGCTCAACTGCCACGTTCTCTTGATGATGTTGCTCTATCTATCATCAACACAACTTACGCGAGCTCTATCAACCTGACTCCACAAAAAGATGGCGTATTCGTTGAAGACAAAGATTCTCCTTACGTAAACCTAATCGTTGCTCGTGAAGACAACCTAAATGCTGAAAACGTACAAAACTTCGTTAAAGCTTACCAAACTGAAGAAGTGTACAACGCAGCTTCTGACATATTCCAAGGTGGCGTAGTTAAAGGTTGGTAATCAACTAAACTGCAGCACTGTATAGATACCCAAAGGGGCCGACATAACGTCAGCCCCTTTTTGATCGCTTGTAGTTAATTCGTAAGCATACAGTGCCCACCAAACACCGTCGCTTACTTCAGGTGATCCCAAGAGATGTTTGATACCAGACGGCAATCGTCACACTTGAAATAGAAAATGTCATGGATCGGCGCATCTAACAGCCATTCACCACCACATTGGGGGCATTTACGCTCTTTTTCAGCTTTTAGGCTAATGCCGCCCACACGGTATAAGTAGTAATACGTTGGGATCTTAGTGAGGTACTCAATGCGCCCTCTTAAACCCCAGCCGCGTTTGAACAATACGCTTTTGGTATCACTGATCTCGGTTAGAGTTGCGTGTTCAGCACGACAACCACCGCCCATTTGAACTTCATCACAGGCTTGCCATTCTGTCTGCCACTTCAGTACGGCTTTATGGTCGCCATTAAATGTCGGAGGATTGCGATATAAAGGAATAGGCAACAAGCTGTCACCACTGCGCAGCGGTGAACAGGTATGCACGAACGTCGTGTACAACACTTGCCAGCTCGGCGCTTCATCTTCAGCTACTTCTTCTGAGTTAAGATCTCGCCCCAGTAAACGCATTTTAGGCGCAAGAAGGCTCGCGTTAGACAAGCGATCAAAACACACTTTTACAAAATCAGAGTGATTACGCGGGTGCAAGCTGTCCTGCTCCGGGCACACAACTCGAACGAAGAACTCTCCGTCGCCCATCACGATTGGGAACTCACGACCTAACACTTGTCCGTTATAACGAAGTGCATCCATTAAGCCATTAACAGCCTTGTCGACAGCGCTTACCGTTGTGTTATCAAAACACTCAAATTGAAGTTCTAGTACGTACATCTATTTATACCGCTGGTTGTAGCTTTTCTAAAAACTCTGCCAATGTCTCGGCTAATACATCACAATTTTTGGTGCCTAAGCGCTCTAAGATTACGTTACCGGTTAGGTTACAGATAGAGATAACGTCTAGCTCAGCATCGGTCGCAGCAATGAAAACTGTTGGTTTTAGCTTCAAACGACGCTGAGTCACTAGGTGGCCCAAAATATTTTCTTGTAGGCATTCGAAGTCTTCATCACTCCAAATCTGTAACAGGGTCAATTCGTTACCATCAAAAGTCGCGTTCATATCTGCGCTGAATTGTGCGCCGTAGAAAGTCTTGATGTCTTCATGTAGAGTCAACTCAATGCCGGTTTCAACGTTGGTAAAATCCGCAAATTGCTCACGTGGGTAGTGTTTCCACAACACGGCATCGCCACTCTTTTCTTCTACGCATGGCGATACGATATCCACCAACTCCTCATTACGAGGTAAGCTTTGGTGTTGCTGCTGCCACGCGTCAACGTATCGCTGACTAAAAGAAAGTAGTGCGTCTTGAGCACGTTGAGTCATGAAAATCTCCTAAACACAAAATAATAAATAGAATCCGAGCCCTTTCCTTACCGATTAAGCGATGACTTAATGACAGGGTAATGGGGATTCAGTAAAATCGACCCCATTCTAATCGAATTTGAAACGAAAGTATGAGCAAATATTCTGACGCAAAAGAACTAGCGGGCTTAACCCTTGGCCAAAAAACTGAGTACTCTAACCAATACGATGCAAGTTTATTGCAACCAGTACCTCGTAGCCTTAATCGCGATGATCTTGCGCTAAACGGCGATCTACCTTTTGTTGGTCATGATATTTGGACGATGTACGAGCTTTCGTGGCTAAACACAAACGGCCTACCACAAGTGGCTGTAGGTGAAGTTTTCATCCCTGCAACCAGCCCAAATTTAATTGAATCAAAATCTTTCAAGTTGTACCTGAACAGCTACAACCAGACTCAATTTGAAAACTGGGATCAAGTTACTGAGCGCCTGACCCAAGATTTGTCGGCATGTGCAGGCGAAACTGTGATTGTGAATGTCAACTCAGTAACCGACTACACCAACCAACCTATCGTGACGATGGAAGGTGATTGTCTCGACAACCAAGACATCCAAATCACTAGCTACGACTTTGAAGCATCACTGCTTGAAGGCGCTGCTGGCGAACAAGATGTTGAAGAAACTCTGCATAGCCATCTATTGAAGTCGAACTGTTTGATCACCAATCAACCAGATTGGGGCAGCGTTGAGATCGCATATTCTGGTAAGCAAATTGACCGTGAAGCCCTGCTACGCTATTTAGTTTCTTTCCGTGAGCACAACGAATTCCACGAACAATGTGTAGAGCGTATCTTCACTGACATCATGAAATACTGTGCGCCATCGAAGCTAACCGTATTTGCACGTTACACTCGTCGTGGTGGTCTGGATATCAATCCATACCGTTCAACAGAGCAAGATAGACCAAGCCACAATAAGCGTATGGCTCGTCAATAATCAGGCGAGAAGCACCCACACTTATTTGAGCCTACCAAACCTTTAAAGGGATATTGAAATGCGTTGGTTATACGTTGTTAGTCTATTTATTTTAAGCTTCAGTACATCGGTCAATGCGTCGGTCTACTCGTCGGCGCTCCTCAATGAAGCCAATAATTTGGTTGAGATCGAGCCGAGCCAAGCAAAACAAATGGCCAACAGCTACCTAACGCTTCGTATCCTTTCAGACCAACGCGAGAAAAGCCCTTCTGCTATTTCTCGCGAAGAGACCGACTCTTCGATTCGAACACCAAACAGCAGTATCGATGCGTATAAAATTTTAGCCAAAGCAGAGTACAACCTAGGCAATATTCGCATTGCGATTCAGCACATCGACAAAGCCTCTGAGCTAGCGAAAACATATAACCTTGATTACCTAAAACTGGATCTTGAGATCTTAAAAGTTCGCCTACTTTGGCTTAGTGATAAAAAGTCAGCCAAAGCAAAAGCGGAGCTCGCGAGCATTGAAGCAAACCTAGAGTCGGTGAATAAAACCTTACGCTTAACGGAAGGCATCAGCTATCGCTTGATCATGTTGAAAGCTGATATTGCCTCTTACGACAACAAAGTCGACGAAGCAGAAAAGTTTTACCAAGAGGCGAAAACCTATCTCGATCAACGTTACTCTGAAAAAGTTACCATCGACTACCACATCGCGGTCGGTGAGTTTTATCTAAACCATAAAGAGTACAATCACGCGCTATCTGAGCTGTTGTATGGCTACTGGAAATCAGTAGAAGGCAACCTGAGCGCACGCTTGGCTAAGGTAAACCGTCTACTTGCGCAGCTTTTCTTTGAGCGCCAAGTGTTAGATAAAGCACTAGAACACCTTTCTCAGGCTGCCGATTTTTATGACAACTTTGAAAATTCGCCAGTCTTGGCCCAAGTACTTAAGAAGATGGGGGATGTGTACTTCTATCAAGGAAAATATAACCTTGCCTTGGTGCATTTCTTCAACGTTCTTGATCACGAAAGTACAGACCGAGATATCCACCAAGTCATCGATATACGCCTAAGCCTATCGGCAACTTACTTGCGCCTTTATAACTACCCTCTAGCAGAGCAGTATCTAACCCGTGCTCTCGAGCTACTGGAATATACCGACATTCCAAAGTTGGAAGGTCGTGCTGCACTATTATCGGCAGGGTTGGCTTATCACCTGCAAGAGAGCGAAGACGTGATCAAGCATGCAACACGTGCACTTGAGATCTCACGCCAGGTAGAGAATATGCGCCTTTCACAACGCTCATACCACTTACTCTCTTTGGGTTATGAACAAGCAGGTCGCCCACAACAAGCGTTGGCAAATCTTAAACAGTACAACAGTCTTGTCTCTTTAGAGCAGCAAAAACTTAACCGTGTTGGCGAAGATGCGTTCCGCCAACAGAAAGAGTTTGCAGAACAAACCCTGCACTACGCAGGCCAAGCGCAAGAGTTAGAGAAATACAAACTGGAACATCGTAAGTTCCAAAAGATATCGTTCGCCCTATTCCTGTTCAGCATTGTCTTGTTCTTCTTTGTGCTGCGCAGAGGCTACATAATTCAAACCTTGGCCAAAGAAGTGGACTCGCTGCGCACCGATCTCTTTACGCACTCACGTTCAAAACTTCCAAACCTTAGAATGCTCAATGCCAAGCTCTCAAATTCACTGGAACAAACCAGCCAAACCTTTGAACAATGGCAGCTTGGCGAATTGATTCATGAACCACTGAACGACCGTTTGCGCTTCGTGATGATCGACTTGCCGTTCCTACGCAATATGTACACGCAGAACGGTTACAAAGCCGGTCTAGAGCTCGAAGATGCGTTCGGTGAGTTCCTAAAATCTAAGCTTGAAGGTCCAGCTCGTGTCTATCACTTCTCGGATGCGAACCTTCTTTATATCGAGCCAAACGCGGACCGTGATTCATCGCCTGAGGCCATGTTTAGAAAGATTCAATCTTGGGTGAATGACTTCGAAACCGAACGCAATATCAACCGAACGATCCGTATGGGTATCGCTGACTATCCGTTTTTACCACGTGCTTACACCGCCATTAACGATCAAGAGCTGCTCGACGTATTATTAATGTCGACCAATCTAGCTCGTGAGATCAGTCTCAAAGAGCGCAGTAGCCAATGGGTCTATCTAAAAGCTATCGATAATGCGCCAGCAGCAAGCCTTGCAACTGGTAACATAAGAGAAGCGTGTAAACATGCGATTAATCAAGGGTTAATAAAAATACAATCGTCGTACCAGAATGAGGACAACATCAAAAAAATGCTAAAAGATGACTGATTTGCGAGCGGTTAAGAGCGGCAAGTCGTGACCTTATTTTTAGTTTTGTTATTATCGATGTAACGGAATTTCATCAAAATGATCGAGATCGATCTACGCGGCGCTAATTTATACATCTATGGGCATTCTTGAAAAAGACATTCAGGCGCAACTCCACCAGCTGAAATCTCAGTTGGAGCAGGTACGTTTGACGCAAAGAGACACCTCGTTCAAATTTATTAGAGAACAAAAAGTTCTAAAGCGTATCGTCACATCTTTAAGTGATGCATGTGTTGGCAGTAACAGCCATTTAGATGAAAACCTCATTGCCCTTAGGGAAGAGCTAGAAAAGCAAAAAGACATTAGCTCGATGATCCCAAAGTTGGCAGTATTAGAAAGGATGCTTAAGCAGAAAACGTTGGCTATGGATAAACAGAACGGGTATCTGGACGATAGCATTAAGCACAGTGGGGAAACGCTACAGCGCATAACTGGCCTTCCAGCACAGCTAAAACGCGACCTACGAAACTTACTTAGCTTCTCCGAATGCAATGGCAGTCAGAAAGTTGACCATGCCATGAAACTTCTCGGTATTTATGAGCGTGCCATAAAGATTATGGCGAACAACTCACGCACGCATTTTGCTGACGCTGCATACTCTCCGGAACAAGAGCTCCTTTCCGACCTATCAAACGAATTACAACATCTGATCACTGAACTCGACTTCGAGGGTGAATCCGGTGATCTGCTGACCGATATTCGAGCGAAGCTACTGCTTGGTGTTTCCACACAAAACCTTCTTGAGCTGACACTTCAGATCCTCAAACTGGTTATTGAAGGCACTAACTTAGAACGTAAGAAATCTGAACAATTCATCGATCAGCTTAATTCTTCTCTAGCGTCCAGCATCAAAACGGCAGATCAAAATGCCGACCAAAGTCAAAGCTACTTTGAGCACCGCCAAGGCCTTAACTCTGAGTTAAGCGAACTTGTCACTAGAAGCCAAAGCTCGGTAGATAAAGCAAAGAATATTGATAGTTTAAAGCTGTCGATTAATCCACTACTTAGTGAGATCGCCTCTCTTTCGGAAAGGCTGAACCACGCTGAGCAAAAAGAACAAGCTCTTATAGAGAGAATGAGTTATGGAAAGACTCAGTTAGACTCACTCTATGAGGTCACTCAAGATTACCGTAAGCGTTTGGAAGATCAGGCTCAGCGCATGCTGCTTGACCCTCTGACTAAGGTTTACAACCGTACTGCTTTTACTGATCGCTTAGAGCTTGAGTATCGCCGCTGGATCCGCGCGCAACACTCACTGCGCGTAGTGCTGCTAGACATCGACAACTTCAAAGCGATCAACGATAGCTTTGGTTATACCGCGGGCGACAAAGCACTTAAGATCATCGCAAGAACCATCACCAAAGAAGCAGGCACTACGGATACTGTGGCTCGTTTTTCAGGTGAAGAGTTTGTGTTATTGCTACCAGAACAAACCGATGAATACTGCCATCAGGTGATTCAGAATATTCAAACTCAAGTAAGCCGCTTACCTTTTAAGTTCCGCGACCAACAGATCACGATTACTTTATGCGCGGCAAGTACTTCGTTTAAAGAGTCAGACACACCTGAAGAAGTGTTAGAGCGACTCAATACAACGCTAAATAAAGCAAAACAACGTGGTAACAACCAGCTTGTTTGGCACTAAGCCAACTGTAGATTTAATTTATTTCATTTTTTCAAATACTTATCACATACCATTTCTCTAAATGTTTGCTAAGCTAATGATTAACATTCGCTTAACAAGCATTCTTGGCAAGCAACGCTGTCGTATCCGTTTCGTCTGGTTAACTCTCTCCTATCTTTAACCAAACACTTTCAACGTTTGCTTCTCACTCTCGAGCCAGAGGGTCACTTCAACGTCCCCTGCTCTTTTCAAAAAGGAGGCACTATGATCACTCATATCAGCCCTGCCGGTAGCATGGATTTACTCTCTCAACTTGAGGTTGAGCGTCTTAAGAAAACCGCGTCTAGTGATCTGTACCAACTGTATCGTAACTGTACATTAGCGGTACTAAACTCGGGTAGCCACACCGACAACTCCAAAGAGTTGCTCGACAAATATCTATCATTTGATGTTGAGGTGGTACGACGAGAACGTGGTATCAAGCTCGAACTGAGTAACCCACCAGAGCATGCCTTTGTCGATGGTGAAATCATCAAAGGTATTCAAGAACACCTGTTTTCAGTGCTGCGTGACATTGTTTACGTCAACATGCACCTCGCAGATAACCAGAGGCTCAATTTAACTAATGCCACTCACATTACTAACCTTGTGTTTGGTATTTTGAGAAATGCAGGTGCGCTGACTCCGGGTATCGAACCTAACCTCATCGTATGTTGGGGTGGCCACTCTATCAATGCCAGTGAATACCAATACACTCGTGAAGTGGGGAATGAATTAGGCCTTCGTGAACTGAACATCTGTACCGGTTGTGGTCCGGGTGCGATGGAAGGCCCAATGAAAGGTGCTGCGATTGGTCACGCTAAGCAGCGTTACACCGATCATCGTTATCTGGGGCTGACCGAACCTTCAATCATTGCGGCAGAGCCACCAAACCCTATCGTGAATGAGCTAGTAATCATGCCAGACATCGAGAAGCGTCTTGAGGCGTTTGTTCGTATGGCACATGGCATCATTATTTTCCCAGGAGGCCCCGGCACAGCCGAAGAGTTGCTGTACATCTTAGGGATCATGATGCACCCGAACAACGCCGAGCAACCAATGCCGATTGTCTTAACCGGCTCGAAAGAGAGTGAAGCCTACTTCCGCTCAATCGATAAGTTCATCGGTGAAACTCTAGGGCCTGATGCACAGAAGCATTATGAAATTGTGATTGATGACCCAGCACGCGCTGCGAAAATCATGAAGCAGGCGAT
Organism: Vibrio sp. 10N.261.45.E2; assembly: GCF_002875705.1. GTDB lineage: Bacteria > Pseudomonadota > Gammaproteobacteria > Enterobacterales > Vibrionaceae > Vibrio. The sequence continues at coordinate 289,110 of NZ_MCZZ01000111.1, read as the reverse complement.
GCCAGATGTGCGCTCCCACCGTAAAGAGACCGGCGATGCCTACAGCTACAACTGGTCACTGCATATTGAACCAGAGTTCCAACTGCCATTCGACCCTACACACGAGTCTATGGCGGCGCTTGATCTTCATATGGATCAGAAAACAGAGAGCCTTGCGGCGAATCTACGTAAAGCGTTCTCAGGCATTGTGGCTGGTAACGTCAAAGCTGAGGGGATTTTGGAGATAGAGAAGCACGGCCCATTCATTATCGATGGTGACAAAGAGCTCATGACCAAAATGGACCAACTGCTGAATGACTTTGTTGAACAGCATAGAATGAAGCTACCGGGCGGTACCGACTACGTGCCTTGCTATAAAATAGCACCGAACGATTAGGCACACTCGTTCATTGATAACTAAACAAGTGATGACTAACAACTGATAACCAATTGGCAGACAAAAGTTAATCCGGTTATGACGTTTACATCACCAACGTTTCAACTCACCAACTGATACGTTACTATAAGGGGCTAGCAGCCCCTTTTTTATTGCCAATTTAGTGGAAACTTATGTCTATCCATCTTGTTATTATCGATGCCTTGAACCTCATCCGACGCGTGCACTCTGTTCAGCCGGATCCAACCGATATAGCAAGAACCATCACCACGACAACTCGCACTCTCAATAAGATTCTGACGGAATCAAAACCTACCCACATCATCGCGGTATTTGATCACCATTTACAAGATCGCGGTTGGCGCGCAAAAGTACTTCCCGCTTATAAGCAGAACCGAAAGCCGATGCCAGAGCCATTAATGAAAGGTCTTGATGCTATCCAACAAGCTTGGTGGGAGTTAGGCATTGATTCACTGTTATCTGATGGCGATGAAGCCGATGATCTAGTCGCAACACTGGCAAAGAAAGTGGCTGACCACGGAGAAACCGTCACCATAATCTCGACAGACAAAGGGTATTGCCAGCTGCTATCACCCACTCTGCAGATCCGTGATTACTTCCAGCACCGTTGGTTAGACAAACCCTTTATCGAAGCTGAGTTTGGCGTTAAACCTGAACAACTCGCCGATTACTGGGGGTTAACAGGCGTAAGCTCTAGTCAAGTACCGGGAATTCCGGGTGTCGGGCCAAAAGCAGCCAAAGAGATATTAACTACTTACCCAGATATTGAAGCAGCATACCAAGCGGAAGATCTACCGAAAAAGTATCGTAAGAAGTTCGACGAACACATCGAATCAGCTCGTGTGTGTAAGCAAGTATCGGCTCTCAAAACTGATATTGACCTTGGATTCAATCTGCAAGACATTCGTTACGAAGCGAACGCTTAAGTCCTGTGAGTCGACGGTATTGATATAAAAAATGCTCCTTAAAGGAGCATTTTTATCACTGAATCATCAACGCTAATATTAGTGCGGTGAGATGTTTGAGAGTGCCTGAATGTGAACCGTGATCTCTTCGCGATCGTGGTAAAGGTGCTTAGCCTGCATCTTGAACTTCACTTTATTCTCAATAAGGAACACTTTTAGGTTCTCGATATCTTGCAGTACTTCATCGTAACGGCCTTTCATTGGCAGTTTAAGGTTGAACAACGCTTCTTTCGCCCAGCCTTTGATGATCCACTCACCCATAAGGTGTGCAACGCGAGCTGGTTTCTCAACCATGTCACAAATAATCCAAGTGACGTTCTTACGGTCTGGTTCGAACTTAAAGCCATCCACCATGTGGTGCTTAATTTGACCCGTTTCCATTAGGCTGTCTGCCATCATGCCGTTATCAACACAGTGAACGAACATCGAGCGCTTAACCAATTGGTAAGTCCAGCCACCTGGACATGCACCTAAATCAACACCCCACATACCTGGAGCCAGACGCTCGTCCCACTCATCACGAGGGATGAATACGTGGAACGCTTCCTCTAGTTTCAATGTAGAGCGGCTTGGTGCATCTGATGGGAATTTCAGACGAGGGATACCCATAAAGAACTGTGAGTTATTGGTTGGGTAAGAGTAACCAACAAAACAGTGACCTGGTGCGATGAAACATAAATGAAGCACAGGCTTCTTAGTGTTATCTTTCGCGGTCATCAAGCCTTTACCACGCATAGCTTGACGCATCGGCACAGTAAACTTACGGCAGAACTTCAAAAGCTCTTTTGCTTCGTTGGTGTCTGGCGTTTCAATACGGATATCACCACAACGAGGGAAGCCTTCTTTCTCAGAAAGCGCCTCAAGAATTGGCGAGATACGGTCATCGGTTGGCAGGTCTTTGATTTCAACAGCCACTGCTAGCATTTGACGAGCAAAGATCAGTGATTGGAAATCGATCTCTTTGATCAACTTGTCCGCTTCACCTGCTTGGTAACATTCAAACAATACAAAGCCTGTATTGTTCTTTAAGCGAGGAAAACCAAACACTTCCAGTTGTGTTGCCTTGTCTTGAATTTCGCCAGCACATTCTTTTTCAAAACCAGAGCGACAATAAAGTAGTACGTGTTTCACTGAGTTACCTCTTTTATATTCAAAGCAGCGAAGGAGAAGACTCCCCAACCAATGATAAATAGTAGACCACCAAACGGAGTGATAGGGCCAAACCATTTTATTCCTGTCAGTGCCAGCGCATACAGGCTGCCACTAAAACAAAGGATGCCGATGATAAAGCAAATTGCCGCAATGAAAAAATATTTTTGTGATTTAGCGCCAAGTTTCATCTGTAGCAGAGCGCCACACGCCAATATCGCCAGAGTATGGATAAACTGGTACTGAACACCTGTTTCAAACACGCCTAGTAGATATTCAGGCAAGATAGCTTTCAAACCGTGAGCGGCGAAGGCGCCAAGCATTACAGCAATCGCGCCAGAGATGCCGGCAAAGGTAAGTAGGTACTTACTTTTCATTGAGCACCTCTTTGATAAACGCTGACAACTTCTCAACGGTTACGGTAATATTCTGCTGCTCTGTGTGACCAGAACTCTTACGAGGCTTGAAGCTATGGTCTCCATCGGGAATAAACTCGACTCGAATAGAATCAGATAAGTCGAAGTCGGCAAACTCTTCACGCTTACCAAAGGTATCACGCTCACCTTGTAAAATGAGGCACGGCTTTGCTAGCTCAGCCAGATGCTCACCTTTGTACTTCTCTGGTTTACCTGGTGGATGGAACGGAAAACCTAAACACGCCATTGCTGCCACTTTATCAACTTCAGACAAATGGCTCGCCATGCGCCCTCCCATCGACTTACCACCAATCACAAGCTTATCGGCATCAACTTGCTCAATAACCTCTTGGTAGGCTTCAAGTAGCTTAGGGGCTCTGTCAGGTGGACGACGCTTCCCATCTTCAGCACGCTTGACCATGTAAGGGAAATTAAAACGAATCACTCGTATCCCTTTAAAGGCCAATCCTTTTGCTACCGACTGCATGAATTCATGATCCATGCCTGCACCCGCGCCGTGAGCGAAGATAAAGGTGATGGGATTGTCTTCTCCATCAATGATGATGTTATTCATCCAGCAAATCCTCTTGTTCACTTTGCGCTTTTGCTAGCATCCAATCACGGAAGGTCGCGATACGGCCCATGTCGGCTTGTTTCTCATGACAAACCACATAGAAGGCGTTCTTACTCACCAACACTTCATCAAAAGGTGCTATCAAACGACCCGCTTCGATTTCAGGTTGTGCCAACACGTTGTTACCCAGAGCAATACCCTGCCCGTGAGCGGCCGCCTGCAACACCATAGTTGAGTGACTAAAGATAGGACCGTGATTAACATTAACCCCATCGATACCATTTTGTTTAGCGAACTGTTTCCAATCCTTTCGAGAGGTATCATGCAATAGAGTATGGCATGCCAAATCGCTGAGAGATTCTAATGGCTTAGCGCCCAACAGCACGGAAGGTGAGCACAGAGGGATCAAGTATTCTTGATAAAGCTTATCTGCTCTAAGCCCTGACCAATTACCTCGACCATAGTAAATAGCCACGTCGACATCATCGGTCAGCGAACCTTCATCCATATCTACCGCTTTGATCCTTACATCAATATCAGGTTCTTGCTGATTAAAGTCAGCAAGCCTTGGTACCAACCATTGAATAGCAAAGCTCGGCGGTAAGCTGATGGTCAATGCGCCCTTTTCACTTCGCTCAAGCACTTTATCCGTCGCTTCTGCCAATGATGTGAAAATATCTTTGATGTCTAAGAAGTAGCTTTGACCTTCTTCAGTCAGCAACAAAGAGCGGTTTCTTCGGCGAAACAGCTTCAAAGATAAGAACTCTTCAAGCGCTTTAATCTGATGACTGACCGCAGCTTGAGTAACAAACAACTCTTCTGCGGCACGCGTAAAACTCAAGTGTCGAGCAGCAGCTTCAAACACTCTTAACGAGTTTAATGGGGGTAATCGACGAGACATAGTTACTCTCTAAATAAGCATTAGTTTTTTTTATCTGAAACATTATAATTTGTCCATTGCCTAGCGGCCAGAGAAATTCTATATTTCATCCCGCAGCAGCTAGCCTGAACGGCTTGATTCTCTCTAGAATCAATTGGTTTAGCTCCTGCGATGTTGTGTTTGCAAACTCGTTCTTTTCGAGTTGGGTAGAGTTCTACCAAATGTTTTGTTGCAGTTTATACTGAAACGAGGCATGTACTTCCTGTATTTATTTTGACCTGTCTGTCAAATTTGTTTACACCGCCTTATGGGCGGTGTTTTTTTATGCCCAAAGAAATGTAACAACAAGTTTATCAATAGCTGTGCTAATTAATCTTTATTATTTTTCATCGCTAATCACAGAATCAGACACCCACTCAAATAATCAACTGAACACATACAAATAGCACCATTGAGTTGCACTAAAAAGTAACAGAATACTTCAAGATACTCACACTTCTTCGGTCAATTATAAGTCTCTTTAAAGACAACTATTTCTATAAATCACAACATCCAAGTTGAATATAAAGATAGTACGCTCGAATGCACGCCTCTGTCTGACTACTGTAAACCATTAAAAATAGAAAATAAAAAAGCCGCTTACTTTTCAGTAAGCGGCTTTGCAAAATGCTTAACGGTTGGTCAATACACCACTATGGGCGGTAAACCTTAACGTTATGGAAGCCTTGCTCTTGTAGGTAAAGTGCCTGTAGACGGCTCATTACACCACGGTCACAGTACAGCAAGTACTCTTTCGCTTGGTCTAGATCGCCAAACTGAGTAGAAAGCTTGAAGAATGGGATGTGTTTAATTTCAACACCCTCAATCTCTAGCGGGCTTTCGTCTTCTTCTTCTGGGCTACGGATATCAAGAACGATAGCGTGCTCAGCCACAGCTTGAACCTGTTCAACTTCAGGTGCTTGCTCTTGGCTCTCTTTCTCGATGTCACGGATATCCATAACACGAGCGTTCTCGATCACTTGATCCAGCACTTCAAAGTTAAACTTAGCTTCTTCTGCTTCTAGTTTGCCTTTCTTCGCTTTCACTGTTGGCTTCCTAGAGATAACACCACAGTACTCAGGCATTACTTTAGCGAAGTCTTCAGTACCGATGGTACGAGATAGATCGATGATGTCTTCTTTGTCCCAGTTGATAAGCGGGCGAAGAATCAAAGTATCGGTCACGTTATCGATGTGACGAAGGTTCGTTAGTGTTTGGCTAGAAACCTGACCGAGTGCTTCACCCGTTACCAGAGCTTCAATACCGAAACGTTCAGCAACCATACCACCAGCACGCATGAACATACGCTTAAGAACAACACCCATTTGGCCGTCTTCTACGTTCTCAAGGATTTCAGCAACCACAGGTTCAAAATCGACAGAGATGAACTTCACCTTTGCAGATGAGCCGTATTTATTCCATAGGTAGTGAGCCACTTGTTTTACGCCAATCTCGTGCGCAGGGCCACCAAGGTTGAAGAAACAGTAGTGAACTTTAGAACCACGTTTGATGTGCAGGTAGCTTGAAACACCAGAGTCAAAACCGCCAGAGATCAAACTTAGCAGATCTTCTTGCGTACCTAGAGGGAAACCACCTAGGCCTTTGTGACGAGCTAGAACTTGGTTCAGTTTGTCGTTCGCGACTTCAACTTTAACCGTTACTTCTGGATCTTTCAGCTTAACGCGAGCCGACTCAACCGCTTGGTTTAGACCGCCGCCTACGTAGCGTTCAAGTTCAATAGAAGTAAAGTCATGCTTACCACGACGCTTAGCACGTACAGAGAAAGTCTTGCCTTCAATTTCAGCACGGCTGCGTTCTAGTACTTGCTCGTAAATATCGTGTAAGTCTTTGAACTCAGACTGTTGAACTTCAAGAGAGTGGTGAATACCTGGAGTGTGAGTCAAAGCCTCTAACACTTCTGTGTAGTACTGGTCACTCTCAGACGTCACTTCGATATGGTCGCGACGGTTGAATACCGCAACACTTTCACAGCGACGCTGAATAACGTTACGAATGTTGCACTCTAGAATCCTTGTGAAGCGCTTACGCACCGATTCACTTTTTACAAAAATTTCCGGATGGGGCTTAACAATAAATTTCATAGTACTTTCACAACATTAATGTTCAAATTTTGAAAACGCTCATCGCTAAGTAAATTAAGAGAATTTACACAGCACTTGAAGCAAGAATAGATCATATCTAAATCTAAGGGCGCGAATTATACATGAGAAAGTAAGACAAGGAAAAGAGTGCTTGCTTTGGCACCAGTAATAAATACACACCTTATTAAAAATAGCATGCTTAGCCGCTGTCGTAGCCTTAGAGACAAACCAACTGCACGTCACTCCAACAAAAAGCCCAACCTTATATAAGGTTGGGCTTTTGATGCTATCTGAATACTACCGTGTGTATCTATCAGCTATTTATTAAAAGCTATTCATTGATAACAGGCACTTCGTCACTATAAAGCGGCTCACCCTGCATGATGCTGATTTCAACACGGCGGTTAAGGCTACGTTGCCATTCAGTATCATTCGGCTCTACAGGCTCTGTATCGGCCATGCCACGTACTCTCAAGCGTTGATGAGAGAATCCACGAACCTTTTCCATCTCTTGAGCAACAGACACCGCTCGCTGTGATGACAAATCCCAATTAGAGCGATACAGCTCAGAATCAAGACGTTGGTTATCGGTGTGCCCAGAAATTCGAACAATACCCGGAACATCTTTCACTAACTCAGCCACTTGTCTTACCAATGGGCGGAACTTAGGTTGTAAGAAAGCAGAACCTGATGGGAATGCACCTTTTTCACGGATTCGAATTACAATCTGCTGGCCAAGGTTTTCCACCTCAATCGCGCCTTGGTCGATCTCTCGTTCCAACGCTTTCTTGATGCTTTCCATCAAGGTTTCCATCTCTTGCGATTGAGCTTCAGCTTGTTGTTGCTGTTGGTCTGACTCAGAGTTTTGATTGTCGTGAGTCGATACCTCTGGCGACTTTCCTCCGGTCATCTTACCTTGGTCACGCATCGTACCGCCCGCTCGATCAGATTCACCTTCATGAAACTCAAGCGTTTGCTGCGTAATATCAATAGTCTGCTGCATGATCACATCAATCGGTGTCGGCTCTGGGCGACCAGGGCGAAACTCTTGTGCAATGATGCTGGTGCCTTTAGGAATATCTTTCACTTCCAAGCGGTTTTGTACACCAAACGCGAATTTCATCGAGCCAGCGATCTGTTTGAACTTCAGTACGTCCATCTCTGAGAATGAGAGTAGCAGTACGAAGAAACACATCAGCAGTGACATCAAGTCAGCAAATGTCCCCATCCATTGAGGTAACCCCGGAGGAGGACATTTACATGGATTATCTTCATCCATCTTCAACTCCTCTTACGCAGGTTCACCATCAATCGTGCGCTTACCTTCGTTTAGGTAGCTCTTGAGGTAACCATCAATAACTCGTGGGTTTTGACCATCTTGAATAGCCAATACACCGTCCATAACTAGGCGACGGTTCAGTGTCTCTTGGTCACGACGCAGTGCAAGCTTGTCTGCAATTGGGAAGAACACCATATTAGAAAGAATCGCACCGTATAGGGTTGTCAAAAGTGCTACCGCCATCGCAGGACCGATCGCTTTTGGATCATCCATGTTCGAAAGCATCGCAACCAAACCAACCAAGGTACCAATCATACCCATCGCGGGTGCTACATCACCAAATGCAGAGAACACTTTCGCGCCCTGTTCGTGACGTTCTGTAGTTAATGCAATGTCTTTTTGCAGTGCAGCACGCACCACATCACCATCATGGCCATCCACTAATAAGTCGATGCCCTTTTGCATGAAGCTGTTGCTGATTTCCATCTCTTCCAGAGCTAAGAAGCCACCTTTACGAGCTGCGTCCGCCATCTCAACAACTTTTGCGATCAGATCTTCAGGCTCGTCGGCCTTAAACATAAAGGCTTTGCCTGCGATTTTAGTCGCACCAAAGAACTGTCCCATGGTGAACTTCATTAGAACAACAAAGGTTGAACCACCAACTACGATCAAAATGGATGTCGTGTCATAGAACATCCCGAGGCTTCCACCTAGGATCATTGCCATGATTACAAAGGCAAATCCACCAATCAAACCTATTAGGGTTGCTAAATCCACTGAGCACTCCTCATGCTTTTTTGTAGCTCTATGTCGACGATAATCTTTGTATCGGCAAGACTATAAGATCTTTTAGTAAATTCTTGGCCTAAGTATCACACTTTTCGTTTTTGAATCACAACTATTGGCTTACTTTGGACTTATACGTAGCGCATAAACTCGATAAAGCTAAGGTTATTCGACCAAAGTGAGTTGAAGCCCCTTAAAAACGAACTTTCTAGCAAAATTTCTTGGTTACATTTGACCATCTCAGCGGCCTAGGGTAACGTTCGTTCATCTTTCCAAACGCAGATTTATTATGGCTACTAAGAAACCTGAAAATATGAGCTTTGAAGCAGCAATCGAAGAGCTTGATGGCTTGGTTGATCAACTAGAAAACGGTGATCTAGCTTTAGATGATGCGCTTAAAAAGTTCGAACGAGGCATCTCCCTCGCTCGTGCCGGTCAAAGCAAACTAAACGATGCTGAACAGCGTGTTAGCATCCTACTGCAAAATGATGAAAACGCAGAACTTAGTGACTTTAACCCACAACCAGAATAACGAATTGTATGAGATCCCCTATGATCGAGACTTTATTGTCTTATCAAGCACGTAATAACGAGCAACTGAACCTTTGGCTTGATCGCCTGCCACACCAAAATCAGAACCTAATCAACGCGATGCGTTATGGGTTACTTTTAGGCGGCAAACGCGCACGTCCATTTCTTGTCTACATTACAGGGGAAATGCTCGGCTGCACCGCTGAAGAACTCGACACTCCAGCATCTGCAATCGAATGTATTCATGCCTACTCTCTGATTCACGACGACCTTCCAGCAATGGACGACGATGAACTGCGTCGTGGCCATCAGACTTGTCACATCAAATACGATGAAGCAACGGCAATTTTAACTGGCGATGCTCTACAAACTCTCGCGTTTACTATACTTGCGGAAGGTACATTAAGTGCTGACGGTGAAAGCAATCGCGTTCGAATGATTCAACGCCTAGCCGAAGCCTCTGGTGCGCAAGGTATGTGTATTGGACAAGCACTTGATATTGAAGCTGAAAACCGCTCTGTCACACTAGCAGAACTGGAAGAAGTTCACCGCAATAAAACGGGTGCTCTAATGAAGTGTGCGATTCGTTTAGGTGCACTTGCTGCTGGTGAAAAAGCGTTGGAAGTGATGCCTCAATTAGATAAGTACGCCGATGCCATTGGATTAGCATTCCAGGTTAAAGATGATATTTTAGATATCACTAGCGATACTGAAACTTTGGGTAAACCACAGGGTTCTGACCAAGAATTGAACAAAAGCACCTATCCTTCTTTGTTAGGTTTAGAGGGCGCTCAAGAAAAAGCGCAAACTCTGCTACAGGAAGCGCTTCAAGCTTTGGCTGCAATCCCATACAATACCCAGTTACTCGAAGAGTTCGCCCGATACGTCATCGAGCGCAAGAACTAAGACAATAAGCGCGCATTACCTATGACTCTTGATATATCAAAGTACCCAACTCTTGCTTTAGCTGATAAGCCAGAGGATTTGCGTCTCCTCCCGAAAGAGACGCTTACACAGCTTTGTGATGAATTACGTACCTATCTTCTTAACTCAGTGAGCCAATCAAGTGGTCACTTAGCGTCAGGCTTAGGTACAGTAGAGCTAACAGTGGCTCTGCACTACGTGTACAACACACCTTTTGACCAGTTGGTTTGGGATGTTGGCCACCAAGCATATCCACATAAAATTCTTACAGGTCGTCGCGACCGCTTATCGACTATCCGCCAAAAAGATGGACTGCACCCATTCCCATGGCGTGAAGAGAGCGAATACGACACTCTTTCTGTTGGTCACTCTTCAACATCGATCAGTGCTGCACTTGGTATGGCTATCAGTGCGAAGAAAGAAGGCAAGAACCGTAAAGTTGTGAGTGTGATTGGTGATGGCGCGATTACTGCGGGCATGGCATTTGAAGCCATGAACCACGCGGGCGATATACACAATGACATGTTGGTTATCCTGAACGATAACGAGATGTCGATCTCTGAAAACGTAGGTGCGCTAAATAACCACCTAGCTCAAGTTCTTTCTGGCAGTCTTTACACGTCAATTCGTGAGGGTGGCAAGAAAGTGCTATCAGGCGTTCCGCCGATTAAAGAGTTGGTTCGTCGTACAGAAGAGCATCTAAAAGGCATGGTTGTCCCTGGCACCATGTTCGAAGAGTTAGGCTTCAATTACATTGGTCCAATTGATGGTCACGATGTCAATGAGCTGATTAAAACACTGAAGAACATGAGAGACCTAAAAGGCCCTCAGTTCCTGCATATCATGACTAAGAAAGGCAAAGGCTACGAGCCAGCTGAGAAAGATCCAATCGGTTACCACGGCGTACCGAAATTCGATCCAGCGCACTCAAGTCTGCCGAAGAGCACCAGCTCGAAACCAACTTTCTCTAAGATATTTGGTGACTTCTTATGTGATATGGCCGCACAAGATCCTAAGCTAATGGCGATCACGCCTGCAATGCGTGAAGGCTCTGGCATGGTGCGTTTCTCTAAAGAGTACCCAGAACAGTACTTTGACGTAGCGATTGCTGAGCAGCATGCTGTGACGCTAGCAACAGGTATGGCGATTGCCGGTGATAAGCCGATTGTGGCTATCTACTCGACATTCCTACAGCGTGGCTACGATCAACTGATCCACGATGTGGCTATCATGGACTTACCAGTGATGTTCGCAATTGACCGAGCAGGTCTTGTTGGTGCTGATGGTCAAACACACCAAGGCGCGTTCGATTTAAGCTTCATGCGCTGCATTCCAAATATGGTGATCATGGCGCCAAGCGATGAAAACGAATGTCGCCAAATGCTTTACACAGGCCACCAGCACACAGGTCCTAGTGCCGTACGTTATCCTCGCGGTAATGGTATGGGTACTGAGATTCAAAGTGAGTTTACCGCGCTTGAGATTGGTAAAGGTCGTATCGTTCGCGAAAGCAAAAAAGCAAAAGATGGCTCAAAAGTCGCTATCCTAAGCTTCGGTACTTTCCTTGAGAACGCACTCCAAACTGCTGAAGCTATCGATGCGACAGTTGCAGATATGCGCTTTGTGAAGCCTCTAGATGAAGCACTGATTAAACAGCTTATCGCTGACCACGATGTACTTGTGACTATCGAAGAGAATGCGATTGCAGGTGGTGCTGGCGCGGGTGTGATCGAGTTCTTGATGCAAGAGAAACAGCTAATGCCTGTATTGAACCTTGGTCTACCAGACAAGTTTATTGCTCAAGGTACTCAAGGCGAACTGCATGAAGAGCTTGGCTTAGATGCGAAAGGGATTGAGAAGTCTATTTCTGACTACCTTGCTAAGTAGCCTTAATCCGTAAGCTCGTAAGCTCGTAAGCTCGTAAGCTCGTAAGCTCGTAAGCAATAAAAACAAAAAAGGTTGGCCCTAGGGTCAACCTTTTTAGTTTCTGCTAATTAGCTTAATGTATCGCGAACTAAACCTTAATCGTTCAGCCAGCTTAAACTAACCAACCTGCGAAATGTGCTACGGCATACAGCGAAATCGCCGCCATAATACCCGCCACGATATCATCAATCATGATACCTAGGCCGCCATGAACTCGCGCATCTAACCAACCAATCGGCCATGGTTTTACCATGTCAAAGAAGCGGAAAAGCACAAAACCAGTCAAAAGCCATTTCCAGTCATCGGCAGGGATATTCAGCATAGGCACTAAGCTCATGGTGATCCAAAAGCCCGCGAACTCATCCCACACGATAGAGCCGTGATCATGTACGCCCATATCATCAGACGTCACTTGGCAGATTTTAATACCAATAATGCAGCTTACTACCACAACGGCAACATAAGCAGGAAAAGGCAACTGAACTAACAGCAGGTACAACGGAATTGACGCCAACGTGCCCATTGTACCGGGAATAATCGGCGATAAGCCACTACCAAAACCTGTTGCCAATAAGTGCCAAGGGTTTTTAAGAGAAATAAGAGAAAGTGGGTTTGTCATCAATTAACCTTAAAGTGATCGTAACCAGTTAAGTTCCATCTTAGTGGTTCACCATTATTGTGTAATTCAAAATATTCTACAGGTCTTATCTGGCCAATGCAGGTGACTTTTGTACCTGTGTGCGACAAAGCACTTTCCAACGACCCTTTATTCTCTTCAGGCACAGTAAAGCACAGTTCGTACTCTTCACCACTGGTAAGCGCATACTGCTGAGCTGAAGCGATATCAGGGGCGAACTGGCGTAGTTCTGAAGAGATAGGCAGAGTGCTTACATCAATACTCGCCCCTACCTGAGAGCGCTTAAGGATATGTTTTAGATCAGCAATAACGCCATCTGAGATATCAATAGCCGATGAAGCAAGATTCACGAGCGCTTGACCTGCGAGAACTCGTGGAGCACTAATGTAATGCCTCTCTTCAAGCTCTCTTGCATAAGGCTTAGCGTTGTTTGCCTCTGGGTCTAGCAACACCTCTAGGCCAGCCTTGCTATCGCCTAGATTACCTGTCACGTAAATCCAATCTCCGACTTTGGCACCGTCTCTACGTAGCGCTTTCCCTTCCGGCACAAAACCTTGCACCGTCAATGTCAGGCTTAATGGCCCTTTCGTTGTGTCGCCACCAATTAACTGAATACCAAAGTAATCTGCGAGCTTAAAAAAGGCGTCACAGAAGGGAGCAAGCCATGCCTCATCCACCTCTGGCATAGTTAAAGCAAACGACACCCAAGCAGGCGTAGCCCCCATAGCAGCAAGGTCACTGATGTTGGAAGCCAAAGCCTTGTGTGCCACCCAAGCCGGATTCGCTTCAGCTAAAAAATGAGTACCAGCCACTAAGGTGTCCGTGCTGATCGCTATCTCAACATTGCCCGGCGCTTTTACCAAAGCACAATCATCGCCAGCAGCCAGAAGAACGTCTTTACGTTGTGGTTGTCGATTTACAAAATATTTTTCAATCAGGTTAAATTCGCCAGACATCACATGCCCTATCTTTGGTATTACAGAAATTGAGTTACAAAAAAGGCCAGCATAAAAGCTGACCTTTAGATTCAATATACGAACGTCTTATTTCTTACGAACGTGCGGTGCAGCTTTATCAAGCACACCGTTAACAAACTTATGGCTGTCTTCTGCTGCAAATACTTTTGCAAGCTCGATAGCTTCGTTGATAACCACTTTGTATGGTACATCTTCGCGACGAGTCATCTCGTACATAGCTAAACGTAGAAGCGCTAGTTCCATCAGATCCAGATCTTGCATAGGGCGAGATACGAATGGACGAAGCTTGCTATCAAGTTCCATGTGGCTAAGAGCAACACCAGTTAGTAGGTCGCGGAAGTATGCAACGTCTGTTTCTGGCATAGCAAGAGCAGGCTCTGCAGCATGATGCTCTTCTTCATCATACTTACCACCAGATAAGAACTGTTCTTCAACGGTAGCAATATTTTCTTTAGTAATTTGCCAAGAATAAATTGCTTGTAGAGCAAATTGACGTGCGTTACGACGTGCGGCTGGTTTCACACTGGCCCCCATTAGGAATCGATTTCAGAAAGAACGTTGATCATCTCAAGTGCGCTAAGTGCTGCTTCTGCACCCTTATTACCAGCCTTGGTTCCTGCGCGTTCAATAGCTTGATCGATCGTATCAACAGTAAGGACACCAAACGCTACTGGAAGAGAGTATTCCAGAGACACTTGTGCCAAACCTTTATTACATTCACTACAAACATAGTCAAAGTGAGGTGTACCGCCACGAATTACTGTACCAAGAGATACAATCGCATCGAACTTGCCTGTTTTTGCAACGCGCTGCGCTACAAGTGGAAGTTCAACTGCACCAGGGCAACGAACAACTGTGATGTTGTCTTCGCTTACTTGTCCATGACGCTTTAAAGTATCGATTGCACCAGAAAGTAAACTTTCGTTAATAAAACTGTTGAAACGAGCAATAACGATAGCAATTTTTGCATTTGGCGCTGGGAAGCCACCCTCGATCACTTTCATAAGCCTTCCTTTAACTATTTTCATCAAGTGAGAATCGCCGGATTCTAGCACAAAACTGTGAGCAATATCTAATGGTAATTTAGAAGAACAGACACCGGCAATGTAAAGATGATAATGCAGCGCTGCTCCCAACCATATTGGAACAGCGAGTAGCCAAGTTTGTGTATTGAACACGTTTTGAGTCGAACTTGGCTACTTTGCTCTTTTAGCAAGATTTATCACCAAAAGAGCCACTGAAATCATCGGTAAATTATGTTGCTACAAACGGAGAAACATCTGCTCGTTAACACATGATTTATTCGCAAACATACTCAACAACGTTAAGACCAAAACCACCCAATGCGTGGTAACGCTTAGTGCTCGAAGAAAGCAGACGCATATCGTGCACGCCTAGGTCTTGAAGAATCTGAGAACCGACCCCAACACGACGAGAAGTACCTTGCTTCTTAGCCATGGTTGGTTGCTCGTTTTTATCTTGCGCTTCGAATGTCTTCACTTTGTGAATCAAAGAATCAGAAGACTCTTCGTTGCCAAGAATAACCAACACGCCGCCTTCGTCACCAATGCGCTTCATCGCTTTATCTAGTGACCAGCTACGCTCTGTACCACGATCTGAGTGAAGCAAATCAGTGAACGTATCATGCAAGTGAACACGCACCAAAGGAGCACCTTCAGTTAAGCTGCCTTTTTGCATTGCATAGTGGATCTGGTTATCAATTGTGTCGCGGTAAGTCACAAGCTCAAAATCACCAAACTCTGTTGGTAAATGACATTGTGCAACGCGCTCAATCGTTGTCTCTGTGTTGTTACGGTATTCAATCAAGTCAGCAATAGTACCTAGCTTGATGTCATGCTTTTCTGCGAACACTTCAAGGTCTGGGCGACGCGCCATAGTGCCGTCGTCATTCAGGATCTCAACGATAACAGATGCTGGCTCACAGCCTGCTAGACGAGCTAAATCACAACCCGCTTCAGTATGACCTGCGCGAGTTAATACGCCGCCTTCTTGAGCCGTCAATGGGAAGATGTGACCCGGTTGAACAAGATCAGCCGCTTTCGCATCTTTCGCCACAGCCGCTTGAACCGTCACCGCGCGGTCTGATGCAGAGATCCCCGTCGTTACGCCCTCTGCTGCTTCAATCGAAACCGTAAAGTTAGTGGTGTATTGAGCATTGTTGTCTTGAACCATAGGCGCAAGACCCATGCGATTTGAACGCTCTTTTGTTAGCGTAAGACAGATTAAACCACGGCCGTACATTGCCATGAAGTTAATCGCTTCTGGCGTAACATGTTCTGCTGCCATAATCAGATCGCCTTCGTTTTCGCGATCTTCATCATCCATCAGGATAACCATTTTTCCTAGGCGAATGTCTTCAATAATTTCTTGAGGAGTACTAATTGGCATTGTTCTATATCCTTTGAAATGGTTCTGCTTCCTAGAACCGACACTATTTAAACCTGATGATATTGCTTCGCTTTACAAAGTCTCGCTTAACGCACTTTGTACAAACTGTTAGGCAAAACCATTCTGCTGTAAGAATTCCATCGTTAATCGAGATTCAGGCTCAGACTCTTGTTGCTGACCTTGTAGTAAACGCTCCATGTAACGCGCTAATACATCGACTTCTAGATTCACTTTACGACCGACATTGAATTGATCAATGGTCGTTTCTGAAGAAGTATGAGGAACGATAGTCAGCTTAAAGGCATTCTTGCGTAAATCGTTCACCGTAAGACTGATACCATCGACCGTTATTGAACCTTTTTGAGCCACGTACTTTGAAATTTCTGCTGGCATTTCTACCCAAAACTCAATCGCTCGACCGACTTGGTTACGTTCAACAATCTCACCCACGCCATCAACATGACCCGATACAATATGACCACCGAAACGCGTGGTCGGGAGCATTGCTTTCTCAAGGTTTACCTTATCGCCCGCTTGGTAATCCACAAAACCCGTTTTTTTCAGGGTCTCAAGCGAAAGGTCTGCACTGTAGCTGTGGTCGTTAAATTCAACGACCGTCAAACACACACCATTGGTTGCGATACTGTCGCCTAACTGAACGTCAGCCATATCAAGCTTGCCAACGTTAACCGTTACGGTGATGTCTTCTCCGCGGGGAGTGATTGCACTCAATGTACCTACGGCTTCTACAATTCCTGTAAACATTTTAAAACTCTTTTTGTTGTCAACGACACGTATGTAGTGAGCGGATTTATTTCCACTATGGTTTCGTTACTATGGGGTTCGCTACTATTGGTTTCGCAACGATACGGATATCCACACCAACCTGTCGAACATCTTTAATTTCTAAGTCAATAACGTCAGACATTGAAGTGAGCCCTAATGCGCCCATCAAACCTCGTCCGTCACTGCCCATTAGTTTAGGTGCTAAATAGAGAATTAGCTCATCCACTAGCTGCTCTTCAATCAAGCTTTTGGCCAATGTAGCGCCCGCTTCGACCCAAATATGGTCGATATGATTCGCAGGTAATTGACGCATTAGATCGTGCAAATCGAGCTGACCTGCATCTGTGGTTCCGACTTCAATATCTGCAGACGCTTCAGCCACTCTTAACACTGGTGTTGGCGACTGATATAACTTGAGTTCAGGACGCAATTGGTTTTGACGATCAAGAATCACGCGAACAGGCTGACGAAGTTCATCTTCAGCGTAATGAGCTTGTGCACTACTTGGCAACTCTGCCCAACGAACATTCAACGACGCGTTGTCTTCTATCACCGTCTGGCTGGTTGATAACACCGCGCCTGATTTAGCTCGGTAGTTCTGAACATCACGACGCGCTGCTGGCGATGTTATCCACTGGCTTTGACCATTTTCCAATGCCGTTTGGCCATCAAGGCTAGCAGCCATTTTTAACTGAACAAAAGGCATGCCGGTTTGCATACGCTTGATAAATGCAGGGTTCAAGTCGAGAGCGTCTTGCTCTAGCAAACCGATTTCAACCTCAATACCCGCATCGCGTAGCATTTTGATACCACGACCTGCGACTTTTGGGTTTGGGTCCTGCATGGCACAAATTACTTTTGAAACTTGAGCCTTAATCAAACCTTCAGCACAAGGTGGCGTTCGACCGTAATGAGAACAAGGTTCTAGCGTGACATAAGCTGTTGCACCTTTTGCCTTATCACCGGCTATTCGCATGGCATGCACTTCAGCATGAGGTTCGCCTGCTTTTGCATGAAAACCTTCACCAACGATCTGACCATCGGCTTGTACAATGACACAACCCACATTCGGATTTGGCGCAGTGGTATAAATGCCGCGTTTCGCTAATTGAATAGCACGCGACATCATTTGAAAATCTAGGGGAGTAAAATTAGACATGATTGAGGAGTTAATCCTCTAATTTAGCGATTTCTTCGCCAAACTCTCGAATGTCTTCAAAGCTACGGTAAACAGAGGCAAAACGGATGTATGCCACTTTATCCAATTCTTTCAATTGGCCCATCACAAGATTACCGATCATCTCGCTTGGTACTTCACGCTCACCAGTTGCACGGAGTTGTGACTTAATCGTACTGATCGCAAGTTCAATTGCGTCAGCACTCACTGGGCGTTTTTCTAGGGCGCGCTGAACACCACCGACCATTTTATCTTCGTTAAATGGTTCGCGGTTTCCATTCGACTTAATTACTTTAGGCATCACAAGTTCTGCCGATTCGAACGTAGTAAAACGTTCGCTACATGCAAGGCATTGACGGCGACGACGAACCTGATGGCCATCGGCTACCAGTCTTGAATCGATTACTTTAGTGTCGTTCTCTGAACAAAAAGGACAATGCATATCACCTCCAAATAATTGAATATCAGTGTAACGGAATTGCCAAACGTTAGGAAAGAAAAAGGGCCAATTAAGGCCCTTTTGTGTGGTGATTCATTGATTATTGCTACTCGATCGCCATTTCAAAAATGAGCTGAGGAGTAAAATTAACGACCAGCGTTAACCACGAACTAAATAGTTCGCTTTACCTACCCACTTATAACTTGTCAGCTCTTCTAAGCCCATAGGGCCGCGAGCATGCAATTTCTGAGTAGACACTGCAACTTCAGCGCCTAAACCAAACTGTGCGCCATCAGTGAAACGTGTTGATGCATTTACATAAACAGCCGCAGAACCGACTGAGTTAATAAAGCGCTCAGAACTTTCTAGGCTGTTAGTCATGATTGCGTCTGAGTGACTCGCGTTGTGTACGCGCATGTGGTCGATCGCTTCTGCAACGTCTGCAACTACTTTTACGCCTAGCGTGTAGCTTAGCCATTCAGTGTCAAAGTCGCCTTCAACTGCATCACGTTGATCTTCAAAACCTGTAAGCAATGATTTTGCACTCGCGTCAGCAACCAAGGTTACTTTGCCCGCCAAACGCTGTTTCAGCTTAGTTAGGAAAGCTTCAGCTACTGCTTCATGAACAAGCAAAGTATCTAGAGAGTTACATGCAGATGGACGTTGTACCTTTGAGTTTTCGACAACATCTACAGACTTTTCAAGGTCTGCGCTTTCATCAACAAAGATATGGCTGATACCAAAACCACCGATAATTACAGGGATAGTGCTGTTCTCTTTACACATCTTGTGCAAGCCAGCGCCACCACGCGGAATGATCATATCTACGTAGTCATCTAGCTTAAGCAATTGAGAGACAAGTTCACGATCCGGTTTCTCGATGTACTGAACAGAAGCCGCTGGAAGTTCCGCTTTCTCTAGTGCAGATTGGATAACTTTAACCAATTCCATGTTCGAGAAAAACGTCTCTTTACCACCGCGTAGAATGCTTGCATTACCGGTCTTCAAACACAGTGCTGCAATATCGATGGTTACGTTCGGACGCGCTTCATAGATAACACCCACCACACCAAGTGGTACACGTCGGCGCGACAGTGACATACCGTTTTCCAATACCTTGCTGTCAATTTCGCTGCCCACAGGATCGTTAAGGCTGATCACGTTACGCACATCGTTAGCAATGCCGCTTAAGCGCTCTTCATTCAGAAGCAGGCGGTCAAGCAGTGCGTCAGTTAAACCGGCTTCACGGCCAAGTTCGATGTCTTTTGCGTTCGCTTCTAGAATATCTGCCGCGTTTGCTTCTAACTCATCAGCGATGATCGCCAATGCCTTGTTCTTTTGCGCCGTTGATGCGGTCGCTAGGTGAAAAGCAGCGTCTTTTGCTGCGATGCCCATGTTAGTTAAATCCACGTTTAACTCTCCCTAAATTCTGCTGTCTTTGGATGTAAAAAGGCGATTCGCGATGTCTAAACTCGCTGCTCATCGCCTTATCATCACGAGCTATTCTTGGATTACAACCAGGTCGTCACGGTGAATGACTTCTGACCCGTAGTCGTAACCAAGGATGGCACCAATATCTTTACTATGCTTGCCTGCAATTTTTGCTAGGTCTTGGCTTGAGTAGCTAGCGATACCACGCGCGACTACTTTGCCTTTGCTGTCTGTAACTTGGGTGACTTCGCCACGAGAGAATTCGCCTTTCACTCGAACAACCCCTTTCGCCAACAAGCTACTGCCCTTGGTGTTGACTGCGTTGACTGCGCCGTCGTCGACCACGATGTCACCGGCAGAAGCTGGGCCCGCTAAAATCCAACGTTTACGGTTTTCAAGCGCTTCGGCTAAAGGCAAGAAACGTGTGCCTTGTGGGTTGTCGCTCAAAGAGTCGAACACCACGTTTTCAGCACTGCCTGCTGCAATAATAACTTCAATACCGGCACGACGAGCAATATCCGCCGCCTGCAGTTTTGTTGCCATGCCGCCAGTACCCAACGTTGTACCGCTGCCGCCTGCGATCTTGCGCAGTGTGTCATCAATCGTTTTCACTTCTTTGATGAGCTCAGCATTCGGATCTTTACGAGGGTCTGCCGTAAACAGGCCTTTTTGGTCAGTTAGCAGCAAAAGCTTATCAGCACCGCACAAAATACCCACTAGGGCGGACAAGTTATCATTGTCGCCAACTTTAATTTCGTTGGTTGCTACTGCGTCATTTTCGTTTACTACCGGAATAATATCGTGCTCAACGAGTGCGTTGATCGTGTCACGGGCATTCAGAAAACGCTCGCGATCATCCAGATCAGCACGAGTCAGTAGCATCTGGCCAATCTTAAGGCCATAGATAGCAAATAAAGACTCCCAAACTTGAATCAACTGGCTTTGCCCAACTGCCGCAAGCAACTGTTTGCTCGCCATTGAGTTGGGAAGTGCGGGGTAACCAAGGTGCTCACGTCCTGCTGCAATTGCGCCAGACGAAACCATAACCACAGAGTGGCCTTGTTTTTTTAATTCAGCACATTGACGAACCAGCTCAACCATATGAGCACGGTCTAATGCCAATGTTCCACCAGTTAAGACACTGGTACCCAGTTTAACAACGACAGTTTTACGCTGCGCTGTTGTCCCGCTTTGATGATTTGTTGTCATGAAGTCTTTTATGGATAAAACAAATAAGAGGTGATGTTTTAGCAATCAACAGGGGAATTCACAAGCAGAAAAGGTGCGAAATCGCACCTTTTTGCTTTATATAGAAGAGTAACCTTTAAAATCAGACGAATTCGACAGACTCTTCGTCTAATTGGATGCTGATTTCAAACTTACTTTGAAGTTCATCAACCAGTTTTTTGTGGAAGGCTTCTTGAGTTCGAGAGACCTCAGCGACCGCCTTTTTAGGTAACGGTAGAGAATCCCAGTTGCCTTCGATGTTGTACTTGCCGATATTGTATTTAGCCGAATATCCCTCGTCCGACTTGTCCAATTCCAGCCACCAGCCCCAAAACTCACGTTCTTCTGGTGATTTTTTATCGTTTACACATACAGACAAGCAATCAAAGATATAGTGGCCTTCTTCTGATTGCGGCTCCCTCAAGTAAGGCCCAATAGCCTTTAAAACATTCAACAAGCGGTAATGCGTAGGTTGTTGTGTCACTTCTGACATATTGAATCTCCATTTTCAATGTTAAGAATGACGTTACTCAGACTGTTATACGTAGAAACTACGCAATTGGATTTTATAAATTATCTCTGAGTATCAGGTACTTAGTTTGTACGCTTTTCATGCTTAACTAATTTAGGAGAAATGTCATCTAAATAATTCATCCTCAAGCCACTTTATCGCCAATTCGAGGGATTGCTCATAACCTTGTGTAATTGACTTAGCTTTGATTTTCTTTGCTTTTCCGTAATCACTGTAAATAGCAACCAGTTGATTATCCATTGGTGGTGAAACAGGGTCGCCCTCCAAAGCCAATGCCAGGATAGGAACACTGGTTTTACTGTTTGATAGCAAACCTTGAACTTTGAGTGACCACGCCATCAACTGCCCAGAAAGACTGTTAATATCAACCGCCCCTTTACCAAGACGCGAGGCCAACACATCTAAATGCATCTTAGGCATCTGTTTCAGTTTGTCGGTATGAACAAAGATATCGTGAATTGGCGCGCCTAATGAGATACACGCTTTAACCTTGTGCTGTTCAAGGAACGATAGTCTCACCATCGCATTGCCGCCGAAACGAAAGCCAAACAAGCCGACTTTGTGGTGATCGACCCATGGGATATTAGGTAATTCATTCAGCACAGCTTGGTGAAGACAAGACGAATCTTCCGTTAACGGCCAATGTGCACTGTGCCCTATCGACGGCATATCTACCGTTAACATGGCAATGTTCTTTGGTGCCAAGTAATCCCTAAATAGGCGCCACATATCGGTTTGTAAGCTATCTAGACCCGCGCTGACAATCACAACCGGTTGTGGTTTGTCAGTTTTGGTTAGATGCAAGTTCGCTTTGATCTTCTTGTTTTGATATGGAATATCAATCTGCTTAACGATCAACTTGGTGTGCTTAATCGCTTCAGAATAAGCTGCGTTTGCTAACACTTGAGCCTGAGCCGCCAAATTGTCGTTCTTGAGGTGTGGGTAACCCGCAATGCTGAAACATAACGATGCTGAAAACAGCTCTTCAGCCATTTCTTCACCGTTCTTTTCATTAGAACGATTTTGATGCTGCATACCTAGCTTGGTCCATTCGTATGCCCAGTTACCACTGCGGTAACCCATCACCGTATCAAGCCACTCATCGGTTGTACGAGAGTTATCTGATGACGCGATTCGAGCCAATACTGCTTCTTGTTCAATAGGATTAACGCCTTGCCATACCCACTGAAGACGTCTTAGGTTTCGATACCATGATGAGTTTTGCTGTTCACGCTTCTCATCCAGTAACGCTTCAGAGCTTGGCATGTATTGTGTCAGCATTGAGGTCTCTTTCGCCTGCTTGTGCTTAACAAACAAAGTTTCCGAAAGGTTCGAGCTCGTTTCTTCTGGTTCAGACATTGGCATACTTAATAAGAAATGGTTGTCACTAATAATATAAAAAAAAATGACCCTATAAAGGGTCATTTCTCAAAAAACTAAGTTTACACTTATTTTGACTTGCGATTTACTGGCTCAACGTAGCTTAGGCTAGTATCCCAAGGTTGCTCAATCCATGTGTCTTGAGCGATATCAACGATGTACTCGTCTAGCAAATCAGCACCAGATGGCTTTGCACATACAGCGATCAGTTTCGCTTTAGGGTACATCTCGCGAAGTTTGCGTGCAGTGTCACCACTATCAACAAGGTCTTCAACGATTAGGAAGCCTTCGCCATCACCTTCAGGTGCTTTAACTACTGTCATATCACGTTGGTGATCGTGGTCGTAGCTAGAAATACAAATCGTATCTACGTGACGAATACCTAGCTCACGAGCCAAGATTGCACCAGGAACCAAACCACCACGGCTTACTGCCCAGATGCCTTTCCACTGCTCTGCTGGCATTTGCTTTTCAGCTAGTTGACGGCAGTAAGTCTGCATGTTGTCCCAAGTGATAACGAATTTGTTGCTCATAGTATAAAACCTAATAATTTTGTCATGTTATTAGAGGCTATCTCAAACATAGCCTCTTCAGCGATTAAGCAGAAATCTAGACGATTAAGCGAAAATGTATTTAAGAATAAAGATAACCGACATTACCCACACAGCAGGTGAAACATCGCGACCTTTACCACTTAGCAGCTTAATTGCAGCGTAAGCGATGAAACCTAGTGAGATACCCTCAGCGATAGAGTACGTCAGCGGCATTAGCAGACATGTTACCACGACTGGTGCTGCTTCCGTAAGATCACGCCAATCAATGCCAACTAGGCCAGACATCATCAGAATTGCTACATAGAAAAGCGCGCCTGATGTTGCGTAAGCCGGAATCATACCTGCTAGTGGCGAGAAGAAAAGAGCCAGTAGGAATAAGATACCAACAACAACCGCTGTTAGACCTGTACGGCCACCTTCAGCGACACCCGCAACACTCTCAACATAAGAAGTAGTATTTGATGTACCTAGCAGAGCACCAATAGACGTTGCTGTTGAGTCAGCAAGCAGTGCTTTGTTTAAGCGAGGTAGTTTGCCGTCTTCTTTGATTAGGTTTGCTTTCGTTGCAACACCCACCAAAGTACCTGCTGTATCGAATAAATCGACGAACAAGAATGCGAATACCACTGAAATCATGCCGATTTCAAATACAGCAGAGAAATCAAGCTGCATGAATGTAGGAGCAAGGCTTGGTGGTGTAGACATGATGCCACCGTATTGAACGTCACCAATAACAATGCCAAGAGCTGTGATAGCTAGAATCGCAATCATTACTGCGCCTTTCACGCCACGGTGAACAAGAGCAATCGTTAGGAAGAAACCAAGTGAGCCTAGGATAGGAGCAATCGCGGTAATGTCGCCCAGTGAAACTTTAGTTGCTGGGTTAGAAACAACGATGCCCGCATTGCTCAGTGCAATAAATGCTAAGAAAAGACCGATACCCGCAGAGATACCAACACGCAGAGACATAGGGATTGAATTGATAATCCATTCACGGATCTTAAAGACACTTAAGAAGATGAAGATTACGCCTGATACGAAAACCGCTGCCAAAGCAACTTGCCACGTATAACCCATACCCATAACAACTGCGTAAGTGAAGAAGGCGTTCAAACCCATACCTGGTGCTTGAGCGATTGGGTAGTTAGCAACAAAGCCCATGATGAAACAGCCAATAGCTGCCGCTAAACAGGTTGCTACAAATACAGCGCCATGGTCCATACCAGCATCAGCTAGAATCATTGGGTTTACAAAAATGATGTAAGCCATTGTTAGGAAGGTTGTTAGACCTGCGATGATTTCAGTGCGCACATTGGTGCCGTTTTCACTGAGTTTGAATAGCTTTTCGAACATTATCGAATCCTATAAGGGTAAAAGTAAACGGTTGCGTAATCGATTGGCTGTGGATTATAAAGTTATCAAATAACAAATTCCAGATAGAATTAAGGCTCTAATCGATATTTATCAGAATGCCGTATGAAACAAAGCGATTAAAAATGAAAGGTTTGGTAGAAAATAGTAATTAAAAACAAACATTTAATGGCAAAACATCCAATGGAATTAATTGGTTGTTTTTTCTACCACCGGTTATTTTGGTAGATAATCTAGCCATTAAATTCTGAATTCAAACCCACAATAGTTATGTATTTTTCAACAGGATCAGTAATAAGGCGCAAATTGATATTTCGGCGTTTAAAAAACAACCATGCAGAACAGCGGGGAAAGTGACAAGCTAAAACGGTTTGGAAAAGTAGCAGGCAAAAAAAACGCCACTCAAAACTGAGTGGCGGTAGAATCTGTCAACCAAAAGGGTTGTAAAAGAATTCCAATATATAGGGGTGAACAAAACTGTTCGAGTTACATGCTTACGGTATTAGTAACCAAAGCTTGTAGGGTATGCAAAGTTGCTAGTGTAAACAGAGCTGTTAATCCAGAACATTGCAGATGGTAAACCTTTCATAACTATCACCTTAATAAATCAATAAAAAACGAATTTGATTTCTCGGTTCCTTGGAGGCGATAAAACGGACTCATCCTTTGAGCATTTACTCTTCATCTCAGAAGTTGGTTATTAATATACCTTAAAGAAAAAAGATTACAAGTATTTTTTGCTATAGGTCACACTTTTGGTTATTTGCGGTTATTTTGCAAACTTATTTCTGTAATTAAATTACAAAACAGATTTAAACAAACGTTTGCTTGCGTCATTTATAAGCATCAAGGCGCTTAACTATGATCAGGTAGACAAGATCGCTTTCAAAATTTGAGGTATTTGAGGTTTAGAACCGCTACTCGTCAAAACGCTCAAGTGGTATGCTGTTGCCATCAAAACAGACCCATATTTTAGATTTTTGTTCTAGATTTCTACCAATACAAAACCTAAATATATGGTTATTAAATAAAAAAGGAGTCATCCGTGTCTGAATTCCATTCTGAGATCAGTAAATTATCCCCTGCCCCTATTTGGCAGTTCTTCGATAAGATTTGCTCAATCCCACACCCTTCTAAGCATGAAGAAGAGCTTGCTCAATACATTATTGCTTGGGCAACAGAGCAAGGCCTAGATGTACGTCGCGACCCTACGGGCAACGTATTCATCAAGAAGCCAGCAACACCGGGTATGGAAAACAAAAAAGGTGTGGTGCTACAAGCTCACATCGATATGGTTCCACAAAAGAACGAAGACACCGTTCATGACTTCACTAAAGATCCAATTCAACCATACATCGATGGTGAATGGGTTACAGCAAAAGGCACAACGCT
Source organism: Vibrio sp. 10N.261.45.E2 (assembly GCF_002875705.1). Classification (GTDB taxonomy): domain Bacteria; phylum Pseudomonadota; class Gammaproteobacteria; order Enterobacterales; family Vibrionaceae; genus Vibrio. Next base: position 262,830 of record NZ_MCZZ01000111.1, on the reverse strand, counting down.
TGGCGCTGATAACGGCATGGGCATGGCTTCTTGTTTGGCAGTTCTTGCTTCAAACGAAATCAAGCACGGCCCTATCGAAGTTCTACTAACAGTAGATGAAGAAGCAGGCATGACTGGTGCTTTTGGTCTTGAAGCGGGTTGGTTAGAAGGTGACATTCTTCTTAACACCGATTCAGAGCAAGAAGGCGAAGTGTACATGGGTTGTGCTGGCGGTATCGACGGTGCAATGACATTTGAAATTGCACGTAACGCGATTCCAGCTGACTTCGTAACACGTAAGCTAACGCTAAAAGGCCTAAAAGGCGGTCACTCTGGTTGCGACATCCACACAGGTCGTGCAAACGCAAACAAACTGCTTGCTCGCTTCCTAGCGGGTCACGCTAAAGAGCTAGACCTACGCATCGTCGAATTCAAAGGTGGTAGCCTTCGTAACGCAATCCCTCGTGAAGGTTTCGTGACGGTTGCTGTTCCTGCTGCAAACCAAGAAAAACTGGCTTCACTGTACAACTATTACACAGAGCTTCTTTCAACAGAGCTAGGAAAAGTAGAAGACAGCATCGTGACTTTCAACGAAGAAGCTTCTGTAGAAATGGGCGCACTTGCATCAGCAGACCAAGCTCGCTTTATTGCAGCACTTAACGCATGTCCAAACGGCGTGATTCGTATGAGTGACGAGATTGAAGGTGTTGTTGAAACGTCTCTAAACGTGGGTGTTATCACGACAGAAGAGAACTCAATCACAGTACTTTGCCTGATCCGTTCTCTTATCGACTCTGGCCGTAGCCAAGTTGAAAGCATGCTTCATTCTGTCGCTGAGCTAGCAGGCGCGAACATCGAATTCTCTGGCGCTTACCCAGGTTGGAAGCCAGACGCTGATTCAGAAATCATGCACATCTTCCGCGACATGTACGAAGGTATCTACGGTCACAAGCCAAACATCATGGTTATCCATGCTGGTCTTGAGTGTGGTCTATTCAAAGAACCTTACCCGAACATGGATATGGTTTCTTTCGGCCCAACGATCAAGTTCCCTCACTCTCCAGATGAGAAAGTGAAGATCGACACCGTTGAGCTATTCTGGAACCAAATGGTTGCACTGCTTGAAGCAATCCCAGAAAAAGCATAATTCAAACTATTATGTTTTCGATAGATAGGGTTTCGCGGTAAACACTATCCATCGGCACAAAATAAAACAGGTACTCAATGAGTACCTGTTTTTGTATCTAATCTTTGTAATCGACTATTTGTGACGAAAGAAGCAATTAAGCGCGTGAAGCCGCGTAGCTCTCTAGCTCATCAATTGACGTTTGTGCTACCACTTCGCCATCGATGAAGTACGTCACCATCTCGCCATCACGAACACCGATTAATGTTGCGCGCTCACCAGATTGGTAAGTAATGTCCATTTGGATAGTGTTTTCATCAATTTGTTGCATTTGACCTTTCTCGATCATATCTGCACTTGTGATTGGTCCTACAGGCGCTTCAGTCAGTGACGGATCAAGTTGGTGGTTGATATCAAGGTAGGTATCAACTTTAGTATCAAAGATATGCGGTGCACCTGTTAGTGGGTTGCTACCCGTCCAAAACTCTAACGAGTTGAATACCAAGTAATCGGCAGCAACCGTTAAGCCGTAAGCTGGAGCTAACAGTAAGTTTAAGCCGCCACGAGCGTAACGGTTATCAACGGCTTTAAGGTTAAACTTCATTAGGTAACCCGTTACTGCGTTGCTACCAACACAGCCAAATAAAGCAACAGATACCACTGCAAGTGCTACAACTTTTGAAATTGTTTTTTTCATTTTTATCTCGATATTTAAATTTGGCCGCCAGAAAATGGCGATGGATAATAGCAAGTACAAAAACCACAATTATCAGAGTTAAATCAATAAATTGTCAGAAATATTGCAAAGTTCTAGCGAGTTCCAAACCGGCTATTATCAATTGAAACCCATTCCCCACACCTCTCAACAAAAAAGTTTTGTCGTCACCGTAAAGCGATTGATTCGTACTAAAAATCAACGATTGCTACATTCCGTGTTAACGAATTATCATCATGTTGAGAACAACCTAAATGGCAAGACTAAAACCTAATCAACCATTCGAATTACTTGGTTATACTGTTCAGCCAGGACAACGAATGGAGATTGAACTGCAAGCTGCTCAGCTTTACACACACTCTCCACTTTCGATCCCAATTGAAATTATTCACGGTCGCCAAGCAGGCCCAACACTGATGGTTAATGCGGCGATCCACGGCGATGAGCTAAACGGTGTTGAGATTGCACGACAACTAACGAATGCGATTGATCCAAAGAAACTGAAAGGGACACTGATTGTTGTGCCTATCGTTAACGTGTTTGGCTTTATCCATAAGTCTCGTTACCTGCCAGACCGTCGCGATCTAAACCGTTGCTTCCCTGGCAGTGAGAAAGGTTCGCTAACGTCACGTATCGCTCACACCTTCTTCGAGAACGTAGCGAAACACTGTGATTACATCTTAGACCTACACACGGGCGCGATTCACCGCACCAATCTGCCACAGATTCGTGCGAACCTATCAAACCCAGAAACACTGCGCATCGCAAAAGCGTTCGCAACACCAGTGATCATTGACTCACCACTGCGTGACGGTTCACTGCGTAGCGAAGCAGAAAAACTTGGTATTCCAGTATTAACTTACGAAGGTGGTGAAGCGCTGCGTTTTGATCACCTAGCGATTCGTGCGGGTTACCTTGGCGTGCATCAAGTGATGAAAGAAATTGGCATGCTGCGCCCTAACCGTAAAAAGTTGCCAGAGCCAGTATTGAGCAAATCCACCAGCTGGATCCGCGCCGAATCAGACGGTATTTTGCGCAACATGGTAAGGCTGGGCGAACAAGTTGAAGCAGGACAAACCCTTGCTTACATCAGCTCTCCATTGGGTCACCAAGAAGGCCAAGTGATCACAACCAAAGGCGGTATCGTGATTGGTCAGCAAACTCTACCTTTGGTAAACGAAGGTGATGCTGTGTTCCACATTGCTTACTTTAAGCAAGATGATGAAGAAGTAGGACAATCAGTAGAAAGCTACATTGAAGAAGTAGCGGAAGACGATTGGCTAACTGCGCTGAACAACTGATCAGGTAATGCTTATAGTTTAAGAGCTCAACGTTAGAAGCTAACAGCCAAAACGGTCGCTCTTAAACACAATAAAACAGAACTCCACAAACTAAAAAGCCCCAATATACTTTTCACTAAAAAGAGAAAAGCGATATCGGGGCTTTTTTTTACAAATCCCTTATCTTACAACTAAAGGACTCATAACTTAATCATGCACTGAATTACTCAGCGTCTTCTTGCTCTTCTGCACGAGCTTTAGCGCGTGCTTCACGTGCTTGCTCAGCTTTAAGCTCTTTAGTGTGACGTAGTTCGTCACGCTCTTTACGCTGCTCTGATTTACGCTCGTTACGTTCAGCTTGGTTAGCGATGAAAGATGCTAGCTCTTTCTCTGCCCACTCTTGTGCTAGAGCTTCAGTTTCGAAACCAGATTCACGCTTAGATACTGTCGTGCTGCGAGACGTTACTTGACGAGTAATCTCTGCACACCAACCGTTGCGTTTTTCTGTAAGGCGGATATCAAATTTTTTGTTCTTAGACATGTTCTATTTTTCCTAAGGGAGATCATTAAGGGATCGGTCAACTTTGATAACTCCATCTAAGTGAGCATCTTTTAACACCATCCCTTGGTAAGCGCGGTATTAGAGCACAAATCAATGAATATTGCTGCAAATATTTGCAGCGGATCACACTCCAATGCTGCAAATCGTTTGCGCTTGATTTCAATTCGTTCTTCACTCTCGATTCGTCATCAACTAATGCTCTTTTTTATCAACAGCAATGAAATGAACTAAGCTCAAACAGAGATAAATGAAAGAGGTAACCTGCAATCTCGGGTTACAGATTCTATTTCCTCACCTACTCCGCCCATAATTAGAATAGCTAAGGAGTTGCTATGGATAGCTTCATCAAAAATTTACCTAAGGTTGAACTGCACTTACACATAGAAGGTACGTTAGAACCAGAGTTAATGTTCCAACTCGCCAAGCGCAACAACATCTCGATTCCCTTTGAGACCCCTGACCAAGTTCGAGATGCCTACCAGTTCCACAATCTTCAGTCCTTTCTCGACATCTATTATCAAGGCGCAAACGTGCTGATCCATGAGCAGGATTTTTACGACCTGACTTGGGCGTATCTATTGAAGTGCCGACAAGATAATGTGGTTCACACTGAGATATTCTTCGATCCTCAAACCCACACTGAACGTGGTATTGCCTTTGAGACAATCATTGGTGGGATTACTCGAGCTTTGAATCAAGCGGAGCAAGAACTTGGTATCAGCAGCCAACTGATCATGTGCTTTCTACGTCACCTTGATGAAGACAGTGCTTTCGAAACACTCAAACAAGCTCTTCCCTATAAAGATAAAATCATTGCCGTTGGGCTCGATTCATCAGAACAGGGCAATCCGCCAGAGAAGTTTAAACATGTGTTCCAAGAAGCGATCAACCAAGGGTTCCTGACCGTAGCTCACGCAGGAGAAGAAGGCCCTGCACAAAATATTATCGACGCCTTGAGTTTGTTAGGCATTACCCGAATTGATCATGGTGTCCGCTGTGTTGAAGATGAAGAACTAATGGAACAGCTAATAGTTAAACGTACCCCACTGACGGTCTGCCCGCTATCGAATACCAAGCTCAAGGTCTTTGAGACCATGCAAAAACACAACATCGTCGAGTTGCTGAGAAAAGGGCTGTGCGTCACCATCAATTCCGATGATCCGGCTTACTTCGGCGGTTATATGAATGATAACTTCCTCGCCGTCGCTAATGCTCATCCACTGACGAAAAACGAATTAGCACAATTCAGTGTTAATGCCATCGAAGCCAGTTTCATCTCGCCTCACGCCAAAGAAGAGTTCATAACACGGGTACGCCAATATCTTGCTGCAAATACTTAATGAATGAATGATTAATTGAGAACTGTATTTTTCAACACGATCAAAAAAGGGAAGCTCAGAGCTTCCCTTCCAGTATTAGTCGATAACCAATTGGCTTAGCCCGGATGACCATCCACTCTTGGCGTTAACAGCATCATGCCGAACTTCCAGATAAATAGCCCGAATGCTAACGTCCATAAACCCGCACTGATGTTGACCATCTCAAATAAATACGCAGGGAAGAAAGTCACACCTAAGCTACGAACGAGCGCCGCGATAAAAATAGCCGAGAACGCTAAAGCCATACTTGGCCCTTTATAGATAGCACGGCCGGTATGCCCCATAGTCACACGGGTAATCATCGCGAGAATTAATCCACTCAAACCACCAATCGCAAACAAGTGCAGCATGTTGTGGCTCGCGAACGGGTTGTCTAATAACCCTCGTAGTAGCAAGCTTAGAGGGATACATAGGTAAGCCGCATGCAATGACCACACCAAGGGTTCAGATAACGTTGTCCAAGGTTTCCAGCGGATAAAGCGTACCAACTGAGCCACACCAGCAAACACCATCAGCTCATTACCGACTTGAGCAAAGGTCAATGGGAAGAAGCTCAATACAAATAAGCCAACCAAAGGTAGATTTGCTAGCCATTCCAACCAAACCAAGGGTTGTGCTTTCTCAAAATCAAAGCGACGAGCAGTGAAGAACGGAATCACTCGTCCACCCATTACTGACAGCAACAAGGTAAACCACCACAACATGGCCTGCCAAACTGCAGACGATGGGAATGGAGGCATTCCTTTAATCGTTGCGTAACTCGCGAAGTTGGCCACGATAGCCAGTATAAACAATGGGACAAAGAACAGGTTCTTCCAGCCTTTCGACTTCACGACTCGGAAACCAATTTCGTAAGCGGCAAAGATTAAGAACAGCGCCTCAATCGATGAGATCAGCCATAACGGAGCTGGGGTCCAAAACAGAATACGAGGTGCCAACCATAAGCCAACAAGAGCTGCCAACCGATAGTGCTTGGTTCCGTTGACTCCCGTCCACGTTTGTACCGCCGTTAACACAAAGCCGACCACAATCGCCATTGAGAAACCAAATAACATCTCATGCACGTGCCACCAAAGCGCCGGCACTTTTAGCATTTCTGGCTGACCGTTTTGGAACATGATGACCCAAGCCACAATCGCGATCACGGCATAGAGACTGCCTAAAAAGAAGAAAGGTCTAAAACCTAAGCGAAGATATGCAGGAATCGCATCTTCTACACTTTTATCTGTGATATTTAACAAACTCGTTCCTCATTTCAGATAACGGCCAAGAATGGCTTATATGGAATTGGTATAAATAGCCAAATTCATGATGCAGTCATGATAACTGCAGTATTGCTTTCGACAATGCACGAAACGCGCCAACCAAGGAAACCTTTTAAAAACAACAAACAACAAGCTTTTCCAAACCAAAAACGTGTCAATTAAACACAACGCAAAGAGTCAATTTAACTCTTAAGTGTATAAAAATAAAAACGGCTGACTTTTGATGAAACGGCACATATAGTAAGACTAGACTTAAATGGAACAACTCAGACAAGGAATGCGATGTATATTTTTGGTTATGGTAGCTTGATCAACTCATCTTCACGCCAGCTTACCGGTCAGACTGGGCAAGCGATCCCTGCGATTGTTCATGGCTTAATTCGCCACTGGAGTAAGATCGATGACAGCTATGTGTTATCCCCTTTGATCGTCAATCTTGGCGAGGGACAAGTGAATGGTGTTTTGCTTGAGGTGGATGATATTGCACTGGCTGAGTTTGATCGCCGTGAGCGTGGCTATCACCGAATCGAGTTAAAGGCTTCACAGATAGAAAGCCAAAATGAATTCAAACAAGATCAACCCATCTGGGTTTACATCAAAGACGAGATTGAAGCACCTTGCGAAAACAGCCCTATCGTTCAAACCTATGTCGACACAGTATTGGCAGGATGTTTAGAGGTGTCTGAAAGCTTTGCGGCGCACTTTGTTAAACATACCCAAGGCTGGCATCATCCATTAGAGAATGATCGCCACCAGCCTAAATACGGCAACCTTGCTGGGGTTTCTGATCATCACCACAGTGTGATTGATGGCTTGATACTGACCGTACGCAGCTAGTGATGTACACGCTCATTGATCAACATATCTCATTGATCTAAAAGCTGGCTAATTTAGGTTGGTGAACACATTGCCTCACCAACCTAAAGCGAGCTTAAACGACACGAATACCCGCAGGCATCGCACGTTCTGGTGTCAGTAATACACTTTCAGATTCATCTTCTGTTTCTGCACATAGCAACATACACTCAGAAGTGTGGCCTCTCATCTTCGCCTTCGCTAGATTACACAAAACAACAACCTGTTTACCCATCAACTCTTCTTCTGTGTAGTAAGGTACTAGGCTGGTCACCGTTTGTAGCGTCTTCTCACCAACGTCCACTTGCACGATGTACAGCTTGTCTGCGTTTTCATGACGCACAACCTCAATGATCTTACCCACACGCATTTCTAACTTAGCAAAGTCACCATAAGAGACAGTATCCATTTCTCACTTCCTATATTGATTTATTTTCACCTATTAAATCTTTTACTAAAATTAAGTGAAATGTAAATGTTTACACTAGCATTAAGCCTAATAATTACAAGCGGTAAAGATCTCATTAATGGAAGTAAAATGAGAGTTTCATTGCCTTACAATCATTGTCGGTGTTAAATAGATGCAGCAATGTATAGAGGTTAAAAATGGCAACAATTAAAGATGTAGCAAAGGAAGCTGGTGTTTCTGTTGCAACCGTATCTCGAGTGATCAACAAATCTCCCAAGGCGAGTGCAAGCTCGGTCGAGTCTGTAACTAAAGCGATGTCTAAACTCGGCTACCGCCCGAATGCCAATGCTCGTGCGCTGGTTAGTCAAAGTACGAACACAGTTGGTGTATTGGTCGGTGACATCTCGGATCCCTTTTTTGGCACGCTGGTTAAAGCGGTCGATAATGTCGCTCGTGAGAACGGGAAGCATATCCTTGTCGGTAATGGCTCTCACGATCGTGAAGAAGAGAGACAAGCGATTGAGTTGCTGATTAATAGCCGTTGCGACGCCTTGGTCATTCACTCAAAAGGCCTGACAGACGAAGAGCTGATTGCCTATGCAAAAGAAGTCAAAGGCTTAGTACTGATCAACCGTTATATTGCTGAGATTGCCAACCGTTGTATTTTCTTGGACAACAAGAAAGGCGCGTATCTTGCGACTGAATACCTGATCCGCCATGGCCATAAGAACATTGCCTGTATCGCCTCATCGCATAGCATTGAAGATGCCGATGAGCGTATCCAAGGTTACTTAGCGGCACTCTCAGATTATAAAATCGAGTTATCTGATAGCTATATTGAATATTCAGCGCCCACCAGTGACGGTGGCGAATACGCCATGACCAACCTTCTGACTAAGTCACTGCCAATCACAGGCATTGTGGCGTACAACGATTACATGGCAGCAGGTGCTTTATCAGTCCTTGATGAAAACGGTATTCAAGCGCCGGACAAAATGTCGATCATCGGTTTCGATGATGGCTTGATTGCACGCTATGTTCATCCAAAGCTAACCACTATTCGCTACCCGATTCAGATGATGGCAGAGAAAGCGACACGACTCGCGTTGCACTTGGCCAAGGGTGAAAACACCTCAACCGAACCAATGATGTTCTCTCCGACTCTAGTGCGCCGTAATTCGGTAGAGAAAGTCTAAGTTCTAGTCTACTCACCAAGCAATAAACAAAAAAAGCCCTAACAGAATCGCTTCTGTTAGGGCTTTCCTACCTTACTCGGAGACTCAACAATCGCGCGTAATAAACCGCACTCTTGTTGAGCGCCACTTTTGCTCATCCCCCAAGAACAACGCGATAATTCACATCGTCCTATTCACAAGCAAAAGAATTTGGCGTAACCGCTTTGAGCTAGAGCGTACTAGTTTGAAGAATCCCCCGAAAATTCAAACTGGTAACAGGTACTGTAGTTATATTCTTGTTCAGGCTTGAGAATACAACTGTCCTGCTTCCACTCTGGGTGGTTAGGAGAGTCAGGTAAGAACTGGGTTTCTAGCGCCAAACCAGCGTAGTCTTCATAGCTGCCACCACTTCGGTTTGGTGTACCACCAAGCCAATTTCCGGTGTACAACTGCATCGCAGGTTTGGTTGAAAATACTTTTAGTGTCACTAATGCATCTGGTGACGTTACGGTAGCGGCGCATTGAGTGCGCTTGCAGCCGTCAGACAATAAGAAAGAGTGGTCGTAGCCCTTTGCTGCTTTCTGCTGCTCATCACCTAACAAGCGCTCTGAGATCATCATAGGCTGATTGAAGTCGAAGCTGGTCGATTTCACCGATTTCAAGTTACCTAACGGAATACCTACCGAGTTCGTCGGTAAAAACTGATTAGCATTGATGCTCACAATGTGTGACAAACAATCGTGTCCGGCTTCTGCGCCAAGTAGATTGAAGTATGCGTGATTCGTTAGGTTGACCACGGTCGGCTTGTCGGTGGTTGCAGAGTAATTAATCGAAACTCGATTGTCTTCGGTGATGTCATAACGCACCGACACATTCAAATTGCCCGGGAATCCTTGGTCGCCATCAGCAGACTCAAGAGTAAACACCACGGATGTTTCGGTTTGCTCGGTAATATTCCAACGACGTTTATCAAAACCATCAGGACCACCATGTAAGGTATTGCCTGCTTGGTTGGTTTCCAGCTTGTAGCTCTGGCCGTCAATTTTGAAACGACCATTGGCAATGCGGTTAGCATAACGGCCAACGGTTGTGCCCATATAACTAGCTTGTTTCTCGAAGTTCTGCATTGAGTTAACACCCAACAAAACTTCTCTTTGATTTCCCTTTACTGGCAGGATACAGCTCAACCATGTTGCACCAATATCCATGAATGTGACTTGCATACCATGCGTATTTGATAGCGTCACTAACTGAGCGGACTGGCCATCATAAGCTGGAGTTTGCGTCATGGATTGATGTAGGTTTTGCTCTTGTGTCATTCTAAATTCCTTCTAGTGCCAGTAAAAAGCCTCTACCTAAAGTAAAGGCTTTAGCATTTGGCCTACTATGATCTTTTTGCTTAGTAGGCCTTATCTTTAAAACGCTAAATTGCGAAGCCGTTAGATTACTTCAACTAAGCCAGCTCCGTCTTTCGCTTGGCACACATAAATAGATTCTTTTAGGCCCGTCGCCGCTTGATATTTCTGCTCAACGGTTGTTTTAATTTCATCAACCAATGCAGGTGGAACCAATGCCACAATACAACCACCGAAACCGCCGCCAGTCATACGCACGCCACCTTGGTCACCGATCACTTCTTTGACCATATCAACCAGCGTATCAATCTCTTTCACTGTAATTTCAAAATCATCACGCATTGATGCATGAGACTCAGCCATCAGTTCACCCATACGCTTCATGTCGTGAGTACGCAGAGCTTGTGCCGCTTCAACGGTACGGTCATTTTCAGTAATCACGTGACGAGCACGTTTCGCGACCATTTCATCTAACTCAGACTCTTTCGCTTGGAACTGCTCAATAGTCACGTCACGAAGTGCTGGAACACCAAAGATACGTGCCGCTTCTTCACACTGTTCACGACGAGTGTTGTACTCACTGTCAACCAAACCACGTTTCTTGTTCGAGTTGATGATAACCACAGCCATATCTTCAGGCATCGAAACCGCTTGAGTTTCTAAGCTACGACAGTCCAAAAGCATCGCGTGGTTTGCGCGACCTTCTGCAGAGATCATTTGGTCCATGATGCCACAGTTACAACCAACGAACTCGTTTTCAGCCTGCTGACCATTAAGCGCAACTTCAGCTTGGCTGATTTCTAGGTTGTAAAGCACCTTGAATGTTTGGCCAATAACCACTTCCAGTGCCGCAGAAGAACTTAAACCCGCACCTTGAGGCACGTTGCCCGTTACAGAGATGTCTGCACCTGTGAATTCAAAGCCACGACCTTTCAGGCACTTCACCACACCACGAATGTAGTTAGCCCACATCTTGTCTTGTTGGAATGTGATCTCTTGAGTTAGGTCGAATTCATCCACTGCATTGCCGTAGTCCACAGATACTACGCGTACGATGTTGTCGTCACGTTTAGCCGCTGCAACAACCGTTTGATAGTTAATGGCACACGGTAGAACAAAACCATCATTGTAGTCAGTGTGCTCGCCAATCAGGTTCACACGACCTGGCGCTTGAATAATATGAGTCGCTTGGTAACCAAGGACTTGCTCAAAAGATGCTTTCACGTTTTGGATTAGGTCAGACATAAGTAAACTCTCTGGTTAAACTCTTTGTTCAATTGGTTATGGCCCCTTTTACGGCACCACTTTAATTCTTTTAGATTCCCTATCTGGTTCGCACCTCAAGGTAGAGAATGACAACATCAGCTTCTAATCTAGCAAGCTTCTAAGTCCTTAAGCTCCTAACTTATAGGCCTCTCACCTGTCGTCATTCCAGAATTGAGGGACGAGATATCAGGAATCTCGCTCGTTATCTAAGAACCCGCGTATTACTGCTCTTTATAGTGAACGTCACTCAAATCACGTAGACGCTGCGCCGCTTGTTCTGCGGTTAAATCACGCTGAGATTCAGCCAACATTTCGTAGCCCACCATGAACTTACGAACCGACGCACTGCGTAACAGTGGCGGGTAGAACAGAGCATGCAGCTGCCAGTGATCGATGTCAGTGCCTTCTTCAAAGAACGGCGCGTAGTGCCAGCCCATCGAGTAAGGAAATGAGCATTGGAACAAGTTATCGTAACGACTGGTCAGCTTCTTAATCGCAAGCGCTAAATCGTCACGCTGCTCGTCAGTTAATTCACTCATACGACGGATGTGTGTTTTTGGTAACAGCATGGTTTCAAATGGCCACGCCGCCCAGTAAGGAACTACAGCAATCCAGTGTTCCGTTTCAACGACAGTGCGTGAACCGTCTTTCATTTCGGCTTCAACGTAATCCACTAACAGGTTTGAACCTTGTTGCTCAAAGTACTCTTTCAGTAGCTTTTCTTTACGTTCAATCTCGTTTGGCAGAAAGCTGTTCGCCCAAATTTGACCGTGCGGGTGTGGTTGAGAACAGCCCATGGTCTCGCCTTTGTTTTCAAACGCTTGAACCCAAAGGTAGTCTTTACCTAGTTCTTCAATCTGTTCATTCCATGTATCAATCACACCACGGATTTTGTTTATTGGTAACTCTGGCAACGTTTTGCTGTGGTCCGGAGAAAAACAGATCACGCGGCTCAACCCACGTACACCTTGAGTCTTGAATAGAGGGTTATCAGACTCTGGAGCGTCAGGTGAATCAGGCATCAACGCCGCGAAATCATTACTGAATACATAAGTGCCGTCATAATCTGGGTTTTCATCCCCCGAGATACGTGTGTTGGTTGGGCACAAGAAACACTCTTTCTCATACGCAGGAAGCTGCGCTGTCGATGGTTTTTCATCTTGGCCACTCCAAGGACGCTTTGCTCGGTGCGGTGATACTAAGATCCACTGACCCGTTAATGGGTTATAACGACGGTGCGGATGGTCTACTGGGTTAAATTCAACTTTTGACATACTTAGATTACTCTCAAATTTTGTGTCTTGGTCAATTCACCAAGATGAATAATTCTTCTACAAGGAGATTCCCTATCACGCTCGTTCCTCGCTGTAGGGAATGACGTGCAATCTCGTTATGCTAATAGTGCAAAGGCAACCGCTTCGTAGCCTTGTGCTCATTCGTCATTCCAGAATCGAGGTACGAGATATCTGGAATCTCTCTTTTCTCATCTCTTATCTCTGCATTCCCCATGAAATTGGAGTTGCAGTTAGGTAGCTTCAATTACGCAGGCTAGTAGCCATTCGGGTTCTTCGACTGCCAATTCCACGTATCTGCCGTCATCTCCATCACGCTACGTGTCGCTTTCCAACCAAGCTCACGTTCAGCCTTTTCAGTGCTTGCCCAACATGCGGCAATATCGCCAGCACGACGCGGGCACAACTCGTAAGGAATCTGCTTGCCCGATGCTTCAGCAAAGGCTTGCAGCATTTCTAGAACACTCGAACCTTTACCTGTACCCAGGTTGTAAATATGTAGGCCAGCCTTTTCGCCAACCGCTTTTAATGCCGCTACGTGGCCATCCGCTAAATCCATTACATGAATATAGTCACGAACGCCTGTTCCATCCGGTGTTGGGTAATCGTTTCCAAAAACAGCCAGCTTTTCGCGGCGACCAACAGCAACTTGAGCAATAAATGGCATCAGGTTGTTTGGGATACCTTGCGGGTCTTCACCCATAGTGCCTGATGGATGTGCACCTACTGGGTTAAAGTAACGCAGTAAAGTTACGCTCCAATCGTTCTCCGCGTTGAACAGGTCGCTTAAGCACTCTTCAACCATATATTTGCTGCGACCATAAGGATTGGTAGTAGCGCCAGTTGGTGAAGCTTCAGTAATTGGCACCACTTCTGGATCACCGTAAACGGTAGCCGAAGAGCTAAATACGATGCTTTTCACACCCGCTTTCTTCATGCTTCGAGCTAACACAAGTGAACCATTAACGTTGTTATCGTAGTATTCCAAAGGCTTAGCCACTGACTCGCCAACCGCTTTCAGGCCTGCAAAATGAATCACAGCTTGGATATCATGCTTGGCAAACACGCTATCTAAAAATGATTGTTCACGAATGTCGCCAAGATAAAAAGTTGGTCGCTTACCAGTCAACACTTCAATTCGCTCCAGCACTAGCTCTTTGCTGTTGCAGAGGTTATCAACAATGATCGGCTCCATACCTGCCTGTATCATTTGAATGCATGTATGACTTCCGATGTAACCCATGCCGCCCGTAACCAGTACTTTCACAATCAACCTCTCTTTGTCGTCATCCGTGGGCTAACTCGAACTGATATTCAGCCCAGTAGCACCGTATGACAGAAATAGTAGCAGCCATTTTGCCTATAATTCTGTGATCAAAACCACGAAGTGTAAACGTTTACACTAACTTTAATCATTGGAACTGCTCATGACATAGAGATAATGTATAACCATCAACTTCTAATTCATTGAATTTTAATAAGATAATTATAGATAGTTAGATTTGAGACATCATAGGGGAGTTGAGAATTTATTTTACTAAAAGTTAATGCAATGACTTCCAGTTTGATTACAATAGGTCTGTAAAATAAAGAGGTGCATTGCTTTTTACTAAATACCAATGTCAAAGCAGCGCAATGTTCCAATAACAGGAAGTGATTATGGCAACGTTAAAAGATATCGCGACTGAAGCAAATGTATCATTAGCTACAGTTTCAAGGGTTCTCAATGAAGATCCAACATTAAGCGTCAAGGAAGAGACCAAAAGGCGTATCTTTGAAATTGCAGAGAAGTTGGAATACAAAACCAGCAGCTCACGAAAAACCGTTAGCAGTAAAAAACAAAACCATCACTTCCTAGCACTGTATAACTACAAGCAAGAAGCTGAGGTTAACGACCCTTACTACCTATCGATTCGCCACGGGATTGAAACCCAATGTGAAAAGATGGAAGTTAAGCTAACTAACTGTTATGAAAGCAACATACAAATAAGTTCAGCGCCGATCACCGGTGTTTTGCTGGTAGGAAGAATGACACCAGAGGTTATCGAGCAAGCTAAAAAGCTGAGCGATAATATCTGTTATGTCGATTTCACCGATCACTCAGAACCTTATGACTCTGTCGATATCGACCTGGCTTTGATCAGTAAAGAGATCACCAACTTCTTTATCAACCAAGGCTATCAACGTATCGGCTTTATTGGTGGGCAAGACGACATCAATACCCCTGATATTCGCGAAGTAGCCTTTGCTGAATACGGTAGCCTCAAGAACGTTGTTAGTGAGCAAGACATCTACCGAGGTGACTTCTCTAGCTCTTCAGGTTATAAGCTTGCAAAACAAATGCTAGCCACGGGCGACTACCCTAAAGCCCTGTTTATTGCGTCAGATTCCATCGCAATTGGCGTTTTACGAGCAGTTCATGAGCATGGATTAAACATTCCTGAAGATATTGCGCTTATTAGTGTAAACGACATCCCAACAGCTAAATTTACCTTCCCATCTTTATCAACGGTTCGTATTCACTCTGAACTAATGGGAATTCAAGGCGTTAACCTGCTAATTGAGAAAGTACGCGACGGCCGCACTATCCCACTGCGCGTCTATGTACCAAGCAAACTCAAGCTGCGCAACACAACAAAATAATCATATATATCAAATAGATAAATAAAGGCTACCTTTATTAAAGGTGGCCTTTTTTGTGCCCATCACATACATCAATCTCCACATATATCCCTCTTTAACCTACTGCATAAATCAGCCAATAGCATTCTTTTAAGTGGATCACACAGCACCGTAAAAAGAGCACAAAAAACGTGATGAAGTTAAAGTAAAACGTTTTCACCAATTTCATTTAGTAAAACTTTTACTAATAATTACCTCAGTCCAAAAATACTCGTATTCACTACGACCCAATTACGCATAAGAACGTCGGTCAGCAAACTACATTTAGACCGAGAGAGAGGCAACGTGAACAACTGGGAAAACTTCCTGAACTTACATGAGAATCGTATGGCACCGCGTGCATACTTCTTCTCGTACGCATCAGAAAAAAATGCAAAAACGTTTCAGCGTGAACTGAGCAGCCACTTCCAACTATTGAGTGGCCAATGGAATTTCAGCTATTTCACCAACCCACTATTGGTTCCTGAAGAGTTCTACTCTCAGGAAATGAGCGACTGGGGCAACATCACGGTGCCAAACATGTGGCAAATGGAAGGCCACGGCGATCTTCAATACACAGATGAAGGTTTCCCATTCCCAATTGATGTACCTTTCGTACCATCAGACAACCCGACAGGTGCTTACCAACGCTCTTTCTTCCTTGGCGAAAGCTGGGACGAGAAACAAACCATCATCAAATTTGATGGTGTTGAAACTTACTTCGAAGTTTACGTAAACGGCGAATATGTAGGTTTCAGCAAAGGTAGCCGCCTAACCGCTGAGTTCGATATCTCTAGCCAGGTAAAAGCAGGCAACAACCTACTTTCTATTCGTGTGATGCAGTGGGCCGACTCAACTTACATTGAAGACCAAGACATGTGGTGGACTGGCGGTATCTTCCGTGATGTTTACCTTATTGGTAAAGAACAGTTGCACGTTCAAGATTTGACGGTTCGCACTGACTTCGATGACGCTTACCAGAGCGCTACCCTATCGTGCAAAGTGGAACTAGAAAACCTAGCAGCAGCGGCAAACGCAACCCTTGAGTACGCATTGCTTGATGGCAGCCAAGTTATCTCGCAAGGCTCAGTAGATAACCTCACTGTCGACGGCAATGTAGATACTCAATTCTCTATTGATGTGGTTAACCCAGTTCAATGGAACGCTGAAAACCCATACCTTTACCAACTATTGCTAACGCTAAAAGACTCTGACGGCAAAGTGCTGGAAGTGATTCCGCAACGTGTTGGTTTCCGTGATATTAAAGTTCGCGATGGTCTGTTCTACATCAACAACAAATACGTAATGCTGCATGGTGTTAACCGTCATGACAACGACCACCTAAAAGGCCGTGCTGTCGGCATGGATCGCGTAGAGAAAGATCTAGTGTTGATGAAACAACACAACATCAACTCAGTACGTACTGCGCACTACCCTAACGACCCACGCTTCTACGAACTATGTGATATCTACGGCCTATTCGTGATGGGTGAAACCGATGTCGAAACACATGGCTTTGCTAACGTTGGCGATCTAAGCCGCATCACGAACGATGCTGCATGGGAGGCGGTGTTTGTTGAGCGTATCGAACGTCATATTCACGCTCAGAAGAACCACCCTTCAATCATCATGTGGTCGCTAGGTAACGAGTCAGGCTACGGCTGTAACATTCGCTCTATGTACGATGCAGCAAAAGCGATTGATGACACCCGCTTAGTTCACTACGAAGAAGACCGTGATGCTGAAGTGGTCGACATCATTTCAACCATGTACTCACGTGCTCAATTGATGAATGCCTTCGGCGAGTTCCCACACGAAAAACCACGCATTATCTGTGAATACGCACATGCGATGGGTAACGGCCCGGGCGGTTTAACCGAATACCAAAACGTGTTCTACAAGCATGATGCCATTCAAGGTCACTATGTTTGGGAATGGTGTGACCACGGCATTCTAGCGCGTGATGAAGCGGGTACAGAGTTCTACAAGTATGGCGGTGACTACGGTGACTACCCGAATAACTACAACTTCTGTATGGATGGCTTGATCTACCCAGACCAAACACCTGGTCCAGGCTTAAAAGAGTACAAACAAGTGATTGCCCCTGTGAAGCTTCGTGATTTCGATGCTCAAACTGGCACCTTCACCGTTGATAACAAGCTGTGGTTCTCAAACATTGATGACTACACCATCACTGCGGAAATCCGCGCTGAAGGTGAAACCATTGCAGTGCAACACATCAAGGTTGAAGAGCTAGCTGAAAACTCTAGCCGTGAACTGACACTTAACTTGCCACAACTTGATGAGCGCGAGGTATTTGTAAACTTTACTGTGCGCAAAGACTCTCGCACGCCTTACAGCGAAGCGAACCACGACATCGCGTTTTACCAGTTCCAAGTGAAAGAGAACACTGCACAACTAGAAGCCTTCACGAACAACAATGCAACAGCACTGAATGTTGAAGAGTCTCGTCTCGCTTACCTAATCAAAGGCCATAACTTTGCACTGAACTTCTCGAAAGTGAACGGCAAGCTGACGTCATGGTTGGTCAATGGCGAAGAGATGATTAAGTCAGAGCCACGAATCAACTTCTTCAAGCCAATGATCGATAACCATAAGCAAGAGCACGATGGTTACTGGGAGCCTGCACACCTACAGATCATGCAGGAGCACTTCCGCACGCTTAACGTTGAACAGCTAAATGGCAAGGTAGAGATCACCACCACCAGCATCATTGCTCCACCAGTATTTGATTTCGGTATGCGCTGTGAATATCGCTACCAGATCAGTGCAGAAGGTCAGCTAAACGTTGAACTGAGCGGCGCACGCTACGGTGATTACCCACACGTGATTCCAGTAATTGGCTTCGACATGGGCATCAATGGTGACTTCGACCAAGTTCAATACTACGGCCGCGGCCCTGAAGAGAACTACCAAGACAGCAAGCAAGCCAACATGATTGATGTGTACCAATCAACCGTTGCAGACATGTTCGAGAACTACCCGTTCCCACAAAACAACGGCAACCGCCAACACGTTCGTTGGGCTGCGCTTTCAAGCCGCGCTGGCAATGGTATTGCTGTGAAACCGCAGCAGGAAATTAACTTCAGCGCATGGTTCTACACCAACCAAAACCTGCATCAAGCGCAGCACACGGTTGAGCTAGAGAAGAGCGGTTACATCACGCTAAACCTAGATCACCAAGTGATGGGCTTGGGCTCAAACTCTTGGGGCAGTGAAGTGCTCGACTCTTACCGTGTTTACATGGATGAGTTCCGCTACGGCCTAACGCTAGTGCCATTCAAAGCGGGCGACTGCAACGCACAGGCATTGGTTAATCATAACTTTGGTGACGAGTTCTTCACGGCGAATACGCCAACAACTCAACCACAACAGAACGAGGCATAAGCGATGATCGTTTTAGACAACCTAGAGCAATTTAAAGTCGTTTACCGCGACGGTCGTAAATGGCAACGCTGTGTAGAAGCGATTGAAAACATCGGCAACATCAAAGATGGCGTGATGTATTCCATTGGTGACTCACTGGCTTACATGATTGAAGACGGCGTGGCTCGTAACACAGAAAACTTCACCGGCAACCGTCGTTACTTTGATGTGCACTACTACCTAGAAGGTCGCGAAACGGTTGAGTTCGCAGCGAAATCAGAGCTAGAACAAATCCAAGCTTACAGCGATGAAACCGACCGTGAACACCTAATGGGTAACGGAGAGACTCGCGAGTTAGTGGAAGGCCAAGTGGCGATCTTTGATAACAGCAAAGCGTACCGCTTCCATGGTGATAACCGAGTTCGCAAAGTGGTGCTGAAAGTGACCATTGAAGACGGTTACTTCCTCAATAAATAGCCAAGTTTGAGCTACCGAAAGTAGCAACAACAAAATCTATTCCCAGTGTGCACTGAGGCTTGCCGTTCAAGGCTCAGTCACACTGTAAACGCCTTTATGCTTCTTCCCTACAAGGAAGCTTAAAGATATAACGACTATAATTACGTGACCCTTGGAGGACACTATGTCTGAATCTGTACGCGGTAAGTTAGGCAAATTTGCCCTACTCTCCATGACATTTGCAGCGGTATTTAACGTTCGCAACATCGTAAACAACAACATCGAATTGGGACTAAGTTCTGCTCCTATCTTTTTGCTTGCGACCCTTATTTACTTCATTCCATTCGTGTTCATCATTGCTGAATTCGTATCGGCAAATAAAAATTCTGAGTCAGGCATGTATGACTGGCTTAAAAAACCATTAGGAACAAAAGCGGCCTACCTAGGTTCGTTCCTTTACTGGTTCGTAAACCTTTTCTGGTTTGTATCGCTACTACCCAACGTTATCGCCTACGCATCGTATGCGATGTTGGGCTATGAATATGCCTTCTCACCAGTCGTCACATCGGCTATATCGATTGCTCTATTTGCAGCAGCGACTCATATCTCAACCAAAGGCGCGAGCTGGTTAGGTAAGATTGCAGAGATCGTGGCATACGGTGTATTTGCTCTGTTCGCAATTTACGTTATCGGTGCTCTGATGGCACTGGGCGGAAACCATGAGCCAGTAGAACCAATCACACTAGAAGCAATGACACCGACCATCAACTGGGCAACGCTGGGTATCATGTGTTGGATCTTCCAAGCAGCCGGTGGTGCAGAAACCGCAGCGGCATACCTAAACGATGTGAAAGGTGGTCATAAATCTTTCATCAAGGTAATTATTGGTGCAGGTATCGCGATCGGCGCAATGTACGCAGTTGGTTCTCTATTGGTAAACGTATTCGTTGCACGTGATGAACTGACTTACGCCGGCGGCATGGTTGAAATCTTCACAGGTATGGCGAACTACTTCGACATTTCACAATCTCTAACAGGTCGCTTCGTTGGTATCGTGCTGTTCGTTGCCATGTTCGGCTCGATGATGATGTGGACTGCGGCTCCGGTAAAGATTCACTTCTCTGAAATTCCTAAAGGTGTTTACGGCGAGAAGACAACAGAGCTCAACGAACACGGCGTGCCAGTACGTGCAGCTTGGTGGCAGTTCGCGTTTGTATTCGTGATGCTTGTGGTTAACGGCTTCGGCTCTGAGTCTGTACAAGACATGATGAACACAGCAATTAACCTAACGGCAGGGACCGCAATGCTTCCGCCTATCTTCATCATGGTGGCTTACTTTGTGTTCCGCTTGAAGCATGACGACACGCCGCGTGATTTCCGTATGGGTACACGAGTTCAAGGTATGGCTGTGGTTTCTGTGCTAATCGGTATCTTCGTTGTGAGCATGACGGCGTCTGCATTCCCAACAGGTGTTGATCTCGTTCAAGCCTTCTTTATCAACGTATTCATGACCGCAGTATTCTCAGGTATCGCTTGGTGGTGGATTTCTCGCTTCGAAAAAAAGCAGGCAGGTAAAGACGCAAAGCTAGAAACGGCTAAGCAATCGTAACATTCAGCACTCGCTCAAATTTTAAAAGCGCCTATCAAGGCGCTTTTTTTGTTTTAAATCAGGCAATTAAATAACAAATCGAAAAATAAAAACGGTATTTCGTCAAGGCTTCAGTTCACGAAAAACACCAATTAACAGGTAATAAAACTCGAATAAAAACCAAGGTAAAACATTAACTAAATTTATTTACTCAAGGTCACATATTTGATCAATTTCGATTAACTTCCCGCCGCTTAATCTTTAATCTTCTTGCTGAAGAGACAAACTAACTCATATAAAAAAGCGACACAAAGCCCCTACAAGCCTTATAAATCGTCGATTATGAAACAAGCAATCTCTTCAATGAACTTCTTAATCTCTAACTCTTTGTTTTGGTAATAAATTTACTGAAAACAAAGAGACAAAGTATTAATAAGTCCGATCGTAAATCTATAAAAACAACAATGAGCCAACCCTGACAAAACAAAGCGGGTGTTTGCCAAACCAACATAACAATAAAAGTGCGGCCTAGAGCTTCCCTCTCTAGGACCAAGTTATAACGATCATCAACGTGATTCACCGGAGAACATCATGTCCGAAAATAAACGCAGTACGATAGGCAAATTTGCCCTACTGTCTATGACCTTCGCGGCGGTATATAGCTTCAATAACATCATTAATAACAACATCGAGATCGGCCTTTCTTCGGCTCCGATGTTCTTTCTAGCAACCATCTTTTACTTTGTGCCATTTTGTTTGATCGTTGCAGAGTTTGTGTCACTGAATAAAGACTCTGAAGCGGGTGTTTATTCTTGGGTTAAAAGCTCGCTAGGCGGTCGCTGGGCGTTTATATCGGCTTACACATACTGGTTTGTTAACCTGTTCTTCTTCACCTCTCTGCTACCTAGAATCATCGCTTATGCGTCGTATGCGTTCTTAGGTTTTGAATACATATTCACGCCAATGACCACCGCAATTCTAAGTACCATTTTGTTTGCGGTCGCGACTCATATTTCTAACAACGGCGCGAAATTACTGGGCCCTATCACATCACTAACATCATCACTGATGCTGCTACTAACGATGTCTTACATCTTGCTATCTGGTGGTGCTTTGGTAGGCGGTATCGAGCCAGCAGACCCAATCACCATCGAAGCCATGACACCAAGTTTTAACTGGGCGTTCCTTGGTGTAATCACTTGGATCTTCATGGCGGCAGGCGGTGCAGAATCGGTCGCGGTTTACGTTAACGACATCAAAGGCGGTCACAAGTCTTTCGTTAAAGTGATCATCATCGCGGGTATCTTCATCGGTGCGCTTTACTCGGTAGGGTCTGTGTTAGCGAACGTATTTGTTGCTCGTGAAGAGCTTAAATTTACAGGCGGCTCTGTTCAGGTATTTGAAGGACTAGCAAGACACTTTGGACTGTCTGAAATCTTGATGAACCGTTTCGTGGGTGTGGTTTCATTCACGGCAATGTTGGGCTCTCTACTGATGTGGACGGCGACACCGGTTAAGATCTTCTTCTCTGAAATCCCTAAAGGCATCTTTGGCGAGAAGACTATCGCGCTTAACAAACAAGGTGTACCAGAGCGTGCAGCTTGGGTTCAGTTCTTCATCGTGATTCCATTAATGTTCATCCCAACATTGGCATCTGACACAGTACAAGATCTGATGAGCACCATCATCAATATGACTGCAGCAGCTTCTATGCTACCGCCACTGTTTATTATGATCGCGTATCTTCACCTGCGCGTGAAACTGGATCATCTACCTCGTGATTTCCGCATGGGTTCTCGCCGAGTTGGTATCACTGCGGTTTCGATTCTTATCGCGATTTTCACCGTTGGTTTCTTTGCATCAACCTTCCCGACTGGCGCAGACATCATGACCATCATCTTCTACAACGTGGGTGGGATAGTAATCTTCCTTGGCTACGCATGGTGGAAATACGGTCAATACGAGAAAAGCTTATCTCCAGAAGAGAAGAAACTAGAAGCAAAGCCGGAAACTGCTAACGCCTAGTGTTCTCCTTACCTTGGTCTTAATCTTGATTTGAACTCTCTTAGGCACTCACTATTTGGCGAGTGCCTTTTTATTCGCTTCCCTTTTTTCTTATCGCTGCGCCTTACATCCTATTTACCGAGTTACTCCTTTCATCAAAATTAGATTCACAACACCGATATATCCCTTGCCTGATATTTGTTTATACATTCAACTAAAACTCAAAACAAATTGTAAGTAAACTTTTACTAAAAATAGATCACACTTTTAAGCTTATTTAATTTTAAACACAAAAATAATCATTAATATTGGTTTTGCGATCGTAAGTGACCTGACCATATACGCCTTGAAGAGCACCCCATATTAGAAGTCAGAACTGCTTACGAAGCTTCATTTATAACCCCGACACAGAAGTGAACAAAATGAAAAGTAGTTTTACTAAAAAGACTCTTATTACAAGTTGTATTCTTGCTGCCCTTACGGCTAATGCGCACGCTGATGAAACCGCGGCTAACCACAGCGACACTCAGCCCCCTAAAACAGAATCAGAAACGCTGTTTAACTTTTACGGAGAGCTTGGCCTTGGTGGCCACGTAGCGCTAGAAGGTGATGATAAAGGCCGTTATGCAGACGGCACTTACATCGAAGCAGGTTTAGCTATCGAGCACGGCAATTGGTTTGGTCTTGCTTACATGGAAGGTTGGACAGTGCAAGCCGACGACGAAGGTAATGCATGGGCAACTGGCCATGGTTGGGGCGGCTTTGAAGGCGGTTTTAACCGTTTTTACGCTGGCTACCGCACCGATGCCAAAACTGAATTTATTGTCGGCCGTATGGACTCATCCCTTGATGACGTTCAATGGTGGGGAGACCCAACCGTCGAGTACGGCTACGTGATCTCAAATACACGCGACGTCAATGTTGGTGTGAAGTTCCAAAACCTAGAAGGCAAGCTTCGCTACAGTGTTTCATTCGCGCCAGAGTCTGACTTCTCTGAAGATGATGCTCTCGTTCACTTCGGTAAATACGATAGCTTCGCAGACCAATGGAAAGACAAGAACGCCATGGTCAATGGTTACCTCCAATACGATCTGACTGACGATTTAACCCTAATGGGTGGTGGTGAAGTTCGTAACAACGATGGCGGTGAACTATTGCTATTTGGTGCCGAGTATAAAAATGTTGCTGCTAGAGTTTGGCATGACACGAACAAAGGCAATCAGAATAACGAACAAACTGGTGAGGAAAATGGAACCGAAACAGGCTTTCAAGCCAGTGGTTGGTATGAAGCAGCACAAGGCATTTACCTATCGGCAGCCTACAACTATGCGAATAACGAAATTGACAGTGCTAAAAATAAAGTCACCTCTTACATCAATGCCGGCGTTTGGTACGAATACGGCAACGGCGCGTTTGCGACAGCTTTCGACAGCCGCTTTGGCGTAGGCAGCGACACTGAAATCGGCGACGCGCAAGTGTTCGCAATGCAATACTTCTACTGGTAATAACAGGAACTCATCATGAAACTGAATAAATCATTCGCAGCTCTCGCTATCGGCGCAGCACTTGTTGTTACTGGCTGTACATCAAACTCATTCTCAGGCTCTGACACAGAGCAACTGCAAGCAAACGAATTTAAGAACGTTATCGACCGTACAGGTTCGCCAGAATACATGCGAGATTACGACTTCGATGACCACCAGCGCTTCAACCCATTCTTCGACTTAGGTGCATGGCACGGTCACTTGCTGCCAGACACAACGGAAGGAATGGGCGGATTCCCAGGTACAGCACTACTTACCGAAGAATACATTAACTTCATGGCAGATAACTTTGACCGCCTAAGCGTGTTCAAAGATGGCAAAGAAGTCGCATTCACCATGGAAGCTTACAGCCTACCGGGCGCATTGGTTCAGACACTAAAATCTGACAATGTGACAGTAGAAATGACGATGCGTTTTGCTTCAAACCGTACCTCTCTGCTAGAAACCAAAATCACTACCAACTCACCGGTTGAATTGGTGTGGGATGGTAAGCTACTGGAAAAGACCCACGCGAAAGAAGGCGTGGCGCAAACCGACAAAACCATCGCTGAAACTTACCCTGAGTATGACCGTCAAATCGTCGCAACCGACGATGGCCTGAAAGTCACCTTTGGTAAGGTACGTTCAACGTGGGATCTGCTGACCTCAGGTGAGTCTGAGTACCAAGTTCACAAATCAATTCCAACGCAAACTACAGTTGATGGTTTAGCATTTACTTCAACGGCAAACATTGAAGCATCGACGACTATCTACACCACATACTCGCATGTTCTGACGGCCGAAGAAGCACAAGCGGAACAGCCTGAAATCAAAAAGATCATGGCAAACCCTACCGACTTCTTAGCGGCATCAGCAGAGCGTTGGGAAGGCTACCTAAAGATGGGTTTAACCAACCCGAACGCAACACCAGAACAAGAACGTGTTGCGGTAAAAGCGATGGAAACCCTAAACGGTAACTGGCGTGGCGCTGCAGGTGCGATGGAGTTTGATTCAGTGACACCATCAGTGACTGCACGTTGGTTCTCAGGCAACCAAACTTGGCCGTGGGATACATGGAAACAAGCTTACGCAATGGCGCACTTCAACCCAGACGTAGCGAAAGACAACATCCGTGCAATGTTCGCCTACCAAATTCAAGCAGACGATACAGTTCGCCCTTGGGATGAAGGTTACGTGCCAGATCTATTGGCTTACAACCTAAGCCCAGAACGTGGCGGCGACGGCGGTAACTGGAATGAACGTAATACCAAACCGAGCTTAGCAGCATGGGCGGTAATGGAAGTTTATAAGACCACCAGCGACGAAGCTTGGCTAGAAGAGATGTATCCAAAGCTAGTGGCATACCACGATTGGTGGCTACGTAACCGTGATAACAACGGCAACGGTGTTCCAGAATATGGAGCAGCGCGTGATAAAGCACACAACACACCTGAAGGTGAAATGTACTTCACTGTGGTTCGTGGCGACAAACATGAAACAGTCGTAGGTCAAGCAGCACTCGATAAAGTCGTGGCTGAAGGTAATTACGATTACATCGAAAGCCCGGCTCAAACCGCCGCATCTTGGGAGTCAGGTCGTGACGATGCAGCCGCCTTTGGTTTTATCGATAAAGATCAGCTAGACGCGTATGTCGCAAATGGCGGAAAGCGCAGTGATTGGGACGTTGAATTCGCTCAAAACCGCGCGGAAGACGGCACACTACTGGGCTACTCACTGCTGCAAGAGTCTGTTGACCAAGCAAGCTACATGTACAGCGATAACAAGTACCTAGCGGAAATGGCTGACATTCTGGGTAAAGACGCTGAAGCAAAAGAGTTCCGCGAAAAGGCGGAGCACCTATCGAACTACATCAATACCTGTATGTTCGATGAAGGCACTAACTTCTTCTACGACATTCGCATTGAAGATAAACCACTAGCCAACGGCTGTGCGGGTAAACCGATAGTAGAACGTGGCAAAGGCCCTGAGGGTTGGTCACCGCTGTTCAATGGCGCAGCAACGCAAGATCACGCTGATGCGGTTGTCTCTGTGATGAAAGATACAGGAGAGTTCAACACTTACGTTCCACTGGGGACTGCGGCGCTTTCTAGCCCAGCATTTGGCCCAGATATTTACTGGCGTGGACGTGTGTGGGTAGACCAATTCTACTTCGGCCTAAAAGGCATGGACAGCTATGGCTACCGTGATGACGCGATTGAAATGGCAGGCGCTTTCTTCGACCACGCTGATGGCTTGGTGCAAGACGGCCCTATCCGTGAGAACTACAATCCATTGAACGGTGAGCAGCAAGGTGCGCCAAACTTCTCTTGGAGTGCAGCTCACTTGTACATGCTTTACAACGATTTCTTTACTGACGCGGAGTAAATCAAATCTATACCTGTCTTCTGAAATTCAATGAAAATGTAACCTCATAAATTTCAGGTTTTGGCACTCAGTATCTCACTGAGTGCCTTTTTTATGGTTGGAGCAAAAAAAATTAACAAACAAGCACTTAGACTATTTGGCCTATCATGATCCTTTTACTCAACTTGCTGCACGTTAACCATTCTCACCACAATAGAAACGCACTCGGTAATGGTAGTGATCTTTCAATAACTTGAATTCATCATGGACACTTGGCGTCCATGAATCATCACCACCGACGCCCATATGAAAGCCATCCACATAAACAAATAACTGTTCTTGTTCGGTTAAATCACAAGTGTGTTTTGCCTTCTGTAATTGCTGTAACCCAAAACGACTGACTGAAAAGTGGAAGTCTCCTTGCAGTTCAAACGCGCCCAATTTTGCCTCACGAACATCACAACGTAAGCCGCACTCTGAAGGGAAAATATACGGAGTATGCATCTGCTCGATACTCTGTTGATATTGCCCCATATGTGCTGACATTTTTCTATCTGGGTAGTTTTCATGTGGCCCACGACCAAACCATTCCACACCATCAGGCGCATTCTTCAAAGCAAACTCGAAACCGACTCGTGGCAGAGATGGCAAACCTTTCGCTGCTTGCACATCCACATCTAACGTAACCTCACCATCGGCAAACAGTTGGTACCGCCAAGTCGACAACAGACGAACCTGTCCTTCTGCCGTATGAGCAATTTTTGCTGTCACAGACACCGTGTTTTTCTGAGTGATGTATGAAAATTCGATGCACTCTGGAGTGAGTCTGTCCAACTTCATTGCCTGCCAGCGGGCTATCCATGAATTAGGGTCGACTCGATTGGCTTCACTGACACCGATATCGTTGTCTAATGGTGCACGATAGAAGTTATCTCGAAGACCACTGGCCAGTTGTTCAACTCCTTTGATTGTCCAACTCTCTAATGTCCCAGACAATCGGTCGAACTCAACTTGGTAAGCATCACCAGTCACGGTCAGTAACTCATCCGTTTCAGTCACTTTCGGTGGCAATGGTGAGAGGTTAGCATCCAACATAAGTTGCGGTTGTGTAGGTAAGCTAAGCTGCTCCGTCGCCGTCACATGACCTTTATTCGCCCACGCTGTATTGGTGTTTAACACCACTTCAAGATTGAGGTAATTGAGCGCATTGGCTGTATTAGGGAGCGTCACACCATTGAGTTCTATCTCAACACTCTCACCCGCACCTACCATCAATTCGATACATCCATCGCACGTCACCACACCATTCTGAGTAACCGCCCAATTCAATGTTTCAACCTTGCTAGTCACAAACAAGTGTTCGCTGCGCACCTCGATCACCAAAGGCGAATCAGAAATTAATCTGAACTGGTAAAACTGCTGCGCTTTTTTCACTTCATGTAGCGTTGGATGAACCGTTCTATCCGGGAATACCAAACCATTAATACAGAACTGGCGATCGTTAATATCATCACCAAAATCACCACCGTACCCCCAATATTCAGTGCCGCTCGAATCGGTTTTAGTAATACCTTGATCGACCCAATCCCAGATAAATCCGCCCTGTAATCTTGGGTTGTCTCTAAACGCCTGCCAATATTTGTCAAAGCTCCCCAGACTGTTACCCATTGCATGGGCATACTCACAGAGAATCAGAGGGCGGTGCTCGTTCGGCAAAGCTATCGCTTTGCGAATGCCGACACGAGGTGTCACCTCAGGTTGACTCTCGACAACAGGTAAATCCCAATCAACACGCGCATACATTGGGCACAAAATATCGGTCGCTGCTGTATCTGCGCCACCACCTTCATACTGAACGGGACGTGTAGGATCAGTTTGTTTGACCCATTGATACATTGCGTGGTGATTGCGACCAATTCCTGACTCATTACCCAGCGACCAAATGATCACGCTGGCGTGGTTTTTATCGCGTTCCACCAGCCTTGTCATGCGCCTCATGTACGCATTCAACCACGATGCATCATCGGACAAACGGCACATAGGAAATTGACCATGAGTTTCCACATTCGCTTCATCGACCAGATACAGGCCATACTCATCACATAGCTCGTACCACAATGGATGATTCGGATAATGGGCGGTTCTAACGGCATTGAAGTTATTTTGCTTGAGCAGTTTGATGTCTTGAATCATCCCCTCACGCGTCATGGTATGCCCGAGTTCAGGGTGATGTTCATGGCGATTCACACCACGAATCAGCAACGGCTTCCCGTTAACTTTTAGCAAACTATCGGTGATTTCCACACTTCGAAATCCGACATCGTAAGCCTCACAATCAATGAGCTCATCGTGTTGATTCAGTAACGACACCACGCAGCGATATAAGTAAGGTGATTCTGCACTCCACTTGTTCGGATTCACGATTGAAATACTATGTTCAGCGACTTCAGACCAAGCGCCTTTCTCATCCACAATTCGCTCACCCAAGCCAACGATTTGAGGCTCAAAGATGAGTTGTTCCTGAGCGTCAAACAGCTCAACTTTAACTCGATTTACTTGTTGAGTTTGGTCATCTTGATCGAATGATTTTGGTTTTGATATTTGTGTAGAAACCTTTAAAACCGCATCGCGATAACAAGCATCGAGCTGAGTCTCAATACCAATATCTTTGATGGCGATCTTGGGCTTTCTCAACAACGTCACATCACGAAAGATACCGCTCAACCACCACATATCTTGATCTTCAAGATAAGAACCATCAGACCAGCGCAGTACCATCACCACGAGTGTGTTCTCGCCCGATTGTAAGTATTCAGACACATCAAATTCAGCTGGCAATCGGCTGTCTTGCGAATAACCAACCCACTTGCCGTTACACCACAAATGAAACGCTGAATTCACGCCGTCGAAGGTCAGCCTATGGGTGTCTAATAACTCTTGCTGCGTGCAATTAAAATGCGTTCGGTAGATCCCTGTCGGATTATCGCTAGGGACGAAGGGAGGGTTATCAGCGAAAGGGTATTTCACATTGGTATAGATCGGTTTATCAAAGCCTTGCATCTGCCAGTTGCTTGGCACAGTAATCGACTTCCACGAGGAATCATCAAAATGTTCAGACACTACCTCTTCACAGACCAACTCTGGTGAATCGAACAGCTGAAACTTCCAAACGCCATTGAGAGACGTAGCACTCGACGAGTTCTTTGTCATCGCCTCAACTAACGAAGTGTAGCCATTCAAGGGAGCATGAGCCTCAACAACATTATGATGGGTAATATGTTGATTTTCCCACTCACGGGCAGAGATGATTTGAGAGAAAGTTCTCATGACGTGTTCCTTACCAAAAGCCGTTCACATGAATTACTGCAAGTGATACTCAGCGCCAAATCGCGTTCAAACATAACGAACGCTAACCAAGCCGCACTTGCAGTAATCCCTAAAGAGAAAAAAGAAAAGCCGCAGCCAGAACAGCTACGGCTATTGAGATATTACTTAAAGGTACGCTTGCTCACCTTATCGAGCTTCTTCAAGATTTTATCGATTCGTTCAGGGTGAACCATAAACTCTTGGAAGCCTTTCATGCCTTCTTTAGCCATCGCAGGGTCGGTGTCTCGGTCATAGAATTGAGCCGTACCATCACTGGCAGCCAACATCGCAACGCCTTTGTCTAAGAACGGATCAGACTTTGCTTTGGCTTTGTTGTTGGTTGGGATCTGTAACAGCATCTCATTGATCAGCTGTTGGTTTTCAGCGCGAGCTACAAACTCTAGGAACTTACGTGCATCTTCTTTGTTCTTCGCTTTTGAAGGGATGTGCAGCGTGTCCATTGGCGCATCTTCAGACATAGGCACACTTGGGTCGATCACCGGGAATTGGAAGAAATCCATCTTGCCATCTAATTCCGCTGGGAAGTTTGGCGTAATGAAGTTACCCATCAAG
Source organism: Vibrio sp. 10N.261.45.E2 (assembly GCF_002875705.1). Lineage (GTDB taxonomy): Bacteria > Pseudomonadota > Gammaproteobacteria > Enterobacterales > Vibrionaceae > Vibrio. The sequence goes on along the minus strand of NZ_MCZZ01000111.1, from coordinate 232,250 downwards.
TACATCGCTGCTTTACCGTTGTACAAGAAAGGCTGAGCTTCTTGCCAAGAGTAAGATGCGTGGTTCTCTAGGTAGTAACCTGGCTCAACAAGCTCTGCCCAGTTGGCGAACGTTTTCTTCACGCGCTCGTCAGAGTAAGGCACCTTGCCTTCCATCAACTGAATATGAAAATCCAAGCCGTTGGTACGCATGTTGATGTAATCAAACCAACCTGCCGCGGTCCAAAGATACTTAGTACCAATCGCAAACGGCGCCACACCATTTTCTTTAAGTGTTGCAGACGCAGATTTCAAATCTTCCCACGTTTTCGGTTCTGCGATTCCATATTGCTCAAAGATGTCTTTTCGGTAGTAGATACCCCATTGGTAATACGTGTACGGCACACCAAACTGCTTACCTTGCACTGTCATCGCAGGAGCGGCAGCCGCAAAGTCTTGCTTCATGTTGTTGTCTGCCCAAATATCACTGACATCTTCGAACAGGCCGCGGTCAACAAAGGCTTTCATGCGGTTACCCGCATACCAAAAAACCACATCCGGCGGCGAAGTGACCAACCAATTACGAATCGTTGTTTTGTACGACTCATGATCGTACAAGTTGTACTTCACCGTAATATCTGGGTTCTCTTTCTCAAAGCGGTTAATAATCTCACCCCACGCCTCTTTTGGCGCGGGATCAGAAGCATCAGAGTTGATGACTAAGGTGCCTGCAAACGATGTTGCAGACATGGAGGCAGCGAGCACTGCAGAAGCAGCGATATGTTTCACGTATTTCATATTAAGGTCCTTGTTATGGAGCTAAGCTCTCTAAGTCCAATTCTTATTGTTTTGTTATGTAGGGTTTTCGTGATTTTTTACTCTTTTAGTGAATCCAAGTTGGATTTGTTCAATTAAGGCGGCTAACGTCGAGCCACCTCGCTTGATTCTGTTTAAGTCTTCCTCACCATTCTAGAAGAACGTTTATCCTTTCGTTGCTCCTAATGTCAGGCCAGCAATAAAGTGTTTCTGCATAGTGAAGAACAGAACGACTGGTGGAATGGCGGCCACGACCGCACCGGCAGACATAAATTGCCAAGATGCCAACCATTGCCCTTGCAGTGAACTAAGACCAGCAGTCACAGGGCGGACTTCGTCACTCTGAACCAATACCAATGCCCAGAAAAAATCGTTCCAGATAAAGGTAAACACCAATACTGCTAACGCCGCTAAAGCTGGGCGAACCAGAGGTAATACGACATGCCAGAATATTTTCCATTCACTCACCCCTTCAACACGCGCCGCTTCGATTAAGGCATCTGGGATCCCGACAATAAAGTTACGCATGAACAAGGTGCAGAAACCGGCTTGGAAGGCGATATGGAAAAAAATCAACGCCCAGTGGGTATCGTACAAACCGAGCCCAATCGTTAAGTCACGCACTGGAATCATCAGGATTTGGAACGGCACAAAGTTACCCGCGATGAACATCGCAAAAATCCACACATTGGCTTTGAAGTTGTATTTCGCCAAGGCGTATCCGGCCAAGGTAGATAACGCTACAGCACCGGCTACGGCTGGCAATGTGATGATTAAACTATTGATGAGGTACTGTCCCATCGACGTTGAAGTAAAAACTTGGGTGTAGTTTTCAATGAACTGAATATCACTCGGCCAACCCCAGTAATTACCTTTGTTAATGTCTTCCATCGAACGAATCGAGGTCATCATTACGGCGATGAGTGGTAATAACCACATCACAATGGAGATAGGCAGCGCGACTCGGTAGCTAATATTGGTAAAGCGACCGGCTTTCTGAATTGGTTGCGGATACATTATTTTTCACTCCTTAACATGCGCCACAAGAAGTAAGCGATATAGACATCCATAATCAGGAACAACACAACGGAAACCGCCGCGCCGTAACCCATTCGATAGTTAAAGATAGACTCTTCATACATCTGGTAAGCAAGTACTGTCGAGCTGCCCCAAGGGCCACCGGCTGTCATGGTCGCGACCAAGTCGAATGAACGCAGAGCACCGATCACGGTGACCACCACAGCGATAAAGGTTGCAGGTCTTAGTTGTGGAAGCACCACGTACCACAACATGCGCCACTTCTTCGCACCATCAAGACGAGCCGCTTCTAACTGTTCAGGGTCGAGGTTATTCAGCCCCGTTAAATATAAGATCATGCAATAAGAGATCTGAGGCCATAAGCCTGCAGCGATGATTCCGTAGGTCACATAGTCTTCATCAGCAAGTATTGAAATAGGTTCGAAGCCAAGCGATCCAAGTGCAATATTGAAAAGACCAAAAGAAGGGTCATAGAACCAGGCAAATACGAGGCCGACCACCACTTGAGAAATAACAAACGGGAAGAAAAATAGAGATTTGACGACACGAATGCCTTTCACTTGTTGGTTGAGGAAAAGGGCAATCGCCAAGCCACAAGGTGGCGCAAGCATAAAGAAGATCAACCAAAGAAAGTTATTCGTTAACGAAGTATAGAAAGCATCTGAGTCAAAAAGCTCACGATAGTTCTCAAGCCCAACCCACTCTTTTTCACCGAGCCCGTCCCATTCAAAGAAGCTCAGCCAAATACTGTCCAAAATTGGATAGATAACATAGAGAGAGAAGATAGCGATGGCAGGAGCCAAGAACAGCCAAGGCGAGACCTTAGAGCTGATGCGCCTTCTCTTTTTCGCTGATGGGGTGCGATTTTCTGGGTATATCGTTTTCACAGATTGCTCCATTTCCCGAAATTCCTTGTATTAAAAGCTTCGTTTACTACTTGGTTTATTTCCACCTAAATTTATAAATCCCAATCAGTAGCTCAGCATTTATAATGATTACGTTCAAATATTAGGCTTATTGATAACATTAAGCACAGTTATGTTTTATTTATGTAAACGTTTTCACAAAAAACACTATAGATCGTTAAATTTATATGACCCGGATCAATAAATCATGCGAGGCATCTAACAAATTTCTGATGAAAGCGTATGTTTTAAAGGCAAAGTGATGTAGTCCAACGAAGCAAGGAGAGAGCATGGCTGATATCAGCTTAAAACAGGTCATCAAACGATATGGTGATGTTCAAACGATCCATGGTGTTGATCTAGAAATAAATAATGGCGAGTTCGTTGTATTCGTTGGTCCGTCTGGCTGTGGTAAATCAACCCTCTTGCGCTTGGTTGCTGGCTTAGAAGAGATTACTGAAGGGGATATCCATATCGGAGACGATCTCGTTAACGATGTCGATCCTGCTGAACGTGGTGTCGCGATGGTATTTCAATCCTACGCACTCTACCCACACATGACTGTGGAAGAGAACATGGGCTTTGGCCTCAAAATGAATGGTGTCGCGAAGGAAGTGGTTGAAAAGCAAGTCACCAGTGCGGCAAAGACGCTTCAACTAGAACCTTTATTGAAGCGAAAACCTAAAGAGCTGTCAGGTGGGCAACGTCAACGCGTAGCGATCGGCCGAGCGATAGTTCGCAACCCTCGCGTATTTTTATTCGATGAACCGCTCTCGAACCTAGATGCTGAACTTCGTGTCGATATGCGCTTACAAATCGCGAAATTACACCAAGATCTACAAAACACCATGATTTACGTTACGCACGATCAAGTTGAAGCGATGACGCTTGCTGACAAGATCGTGGTACTAAGAGACGGTCGCGTTGAACAAGTCGGTTCACCATTAGAGCTGTACCATTCTCCACAAAATGAATTTGTGGCAGGCTTTATTGGTTCGCCGAAAATGAATTTCTTACCGTGTGTCGTGAACAGCACCTCAGAAACACATGCCCAACTATCGGTCAATGGTGTTAGCCAAATCACCCTCCCCTTGCCAAGTGATGGACTACAAGAGGGGCAAAGCATCACGCTAGGTATTCGACCTGAACATTTAGAGATTAACAGCGGCTCTGATATCACCATTGAGTTTCAAAGTGAAGTGGTTGAGCGACTAGGGAACAGTACTTATATGTTTGGCCAGTCTTGTGGTGTGGATAGTTTTAAGGTGCACCTACCTGGAGATCAAGAGGTGACTCGTTACCAATCACTTGAACTGAGTTTCTCCTCAAAAGATTGCCACCTATTCGATGATCAAGGGCAACGAATTAACTAAGCTTTTAAAACGGTAGAGCTAGCTCGATATCGCTAGCTTTGCCACTTTTCAAACTCATTTCCCAGTTGTTTCAAGCAGTCACTAACTCCCACTCCCACTCCCACCCTGCTTTTCTTTGTCTTATGAAATTTCTTTCAAAAATTTCATCGCTCACACTCAAATCCTGGGTTCTGAAGACTTATTCGAATTTTATTTATCCTTATTAGTCTTCCGGACATTAATTTGATAGTCGTTTACTAAATAATCGCTAAACTATAGTGTTGCTTACCCCTTTTTGAGAAAACCTAAATGCCTAATGCTGATTCCACCCTAAATAAACGTATGGGAATCGTTGCGCTCACCTGGCCAATTTTTATCGAAGTTCTTTTAAGAACAGCACTCAACACCAGTGATGTATTCATGTTATCCGGATACTCGGACAAAGCCGTTTCAGCGGTTGGTGTTATTTCACAGATATCCTTTTTCTTGATCATTGTCTCGACTATGGTCAGCAGTGGTACGGGAATTCTAATCGCGCAATACAACGGCGCCTCTCGTGAACAAGAGAGCGCTCAAGTTGGTGTCGCCAGTATCATCTTGGCGCTTATTACCGGTGTGTTACTCAGTATTTTGGCGGTTCTTGGCGCGGAGTACTTCATTCCTCTCTATCAGCTTGAAGCTCAGGTAGAGCAGTACGCGCAAGAATACTTGTTCATCAGTGGTGCCTTAACTTTCAACGTCACGATAGGCGTAGTGCTTACCACTATCCTACGAAGCCATGGCTATTCAAAGTCACCCATGGTGATCAACATGATTGCTGGTGTCATCAACGTATTCGGCAACTACTGCGCTTTATATCAACCATTTGGACTGCCAGTATATGGCGTACAAGGGGTGGCAACCGCGACCGTAATTAGCCAAGTGATCGGCATGTTTATCTTAATTGGTGTGGTGCGAAGCAAAGGCATTGACCTGCCGTTGAAGCAATTTAAATTCGTGCCTAAGGCTATCTATCAAAAAATCATTAAAATTGGATCAATGAACGCTGGAGAAGTCCTCTCATACAACATGGCACAGATCACCATCATGTTCTTCGTCGTACAAATGGGTACCGCTTCGCTAGCCGCGTTTACTTACGCACAAAACATCGCCCGTCTATCTTTTGCTTTTGCGTTGGCGATTGGTCAAGGCAGCCAAATCCAGACGGGGTACTACATAGGTAAAGGTTGGATTGATGAGATTGCGAGTCGGGTTCAGCGTTATTTTGTGGTCGGTTTTATCGCCTCAACTACGATTACCTGTTTGGTGTATCTGTTCCGCTTTCCGATCCTCGATGTATTCACGCAAGATCCTGAAATTCTGGCTCTTACCGCTTCTTTAATTGCAGGTTCGATCATTCTTGAGGCTGGCCGCGTATTTAACCTGATCTTTATCTCTTGCTTGAAGGCCGCAGGTGATATCAAGTTCCCGGTTAAAATGGGCATTCTCAGTATGTGGGGCATTGGGGTTCTAATGAGCTATTTGCTCGGCGTGCATTGGGGTTATGGTGTGTTAGGTGCTTGGATGGCAATTGCGATGGATGAGTGGTTCCGCGGATTGATCATGGTGCGTCGCTGGCGCGCTAAAAAATGGACGCGTTTTTCTTTGTAAACGCCACTTCAGCAATCAATTACATAAAATAGATACAGCAAATAAATTAGGCATCTCATTCATTACGATTGAGATGCCTTTTTAGTTATTAGCCTACGATGATCCTTTTACTTATCAAGCTCTGCAATACCAATCACAGTATGTAAGTGATCAGAAATAGCGCCGGAAAAAGGCTTGAGAACAAGGCATCATTTTTTGATAAGTAGTTATTCTACAATCAAAAATTATAACGCAGTTATCGAGCATTTTAACCAGCTAGGCTGACCAGTTATTTACTACGATTGGTATAAAGGCTAACTAGCAGGTTCAAACCAAGATTATGCGGTAGCTTGAAGTGCTTTCTTACGCTTCGCTAATCGACCCAAAATGCCGACTAACATTACGATGCCACACACGCCATAAACTTGCATGATAGTTGGATCATCAGATACAAAACCAACATCAGAGAACATCACGTAAGCACCAAGCACCATGTATAGGATGATCGCTGAAGCCTCAAAACGGAACTCCCAAGGTGTTACATCAATGTTCTCGTTAACTGGCATGATGTACTCAGATTCACGCGGCATAAAGTGACCAATAATGAACATCAGAGCAGTACACACCACGAACAGAATCGCTAGTTGGTGTAAGAAGTGAATCGGGGTTTTGAACACCAACTGCATTGCAGCGTATGAACTTACAAACACCACCAATGCCACTTTTGCCGCTAGAGCTGGTACACGCTTAGAAATGTAACCAACAAACACGATAGTGAAAATTGGCACACTGAAGAAGCCCGCTACCATTTGTAGGTATTGGAATAGACCTTCAGGAGCGTACATGATGAAAGGTGCAATACATACAGAGATAATCGCAATCACGACACCAAAGATACGTCCTTTGCCAACCAATTCTTCATCAGTTTTGCCCTGACCAAATAGTGGTTTGTACACGTTCAATGCAAACAGAGTTGTCGAGCTATTCAATACGCCGTTAAAAGTACTCAGAATCGCACCAAACATCACGGCAACAAAGAAACCCACCAGCGGCTTAGGCAACACTTCGTTCACCAAACGAGTGTACATGGTATCTGGATTGCCCGCGTCAGCGCCAAACATATGGAAAGCGATGATACCCGGAATGATCAAGAATAGCGGAGAGATAACCTTAATCGCACCAGCTAGGATTACCCCTTTTTGACCTTCTTTCAGGTTCTTAGCACCCAATGCGCGTTGAATGATGGATTGGTCGGTACCCCAGTAGTACAAGTTCACTAGAAGCAGACCAGTAAACAAAGTTGAGAACGGCAGTGGATCGGTCTCAGTACCGACCGATTGCAGTTTCTCTGGCGCGGCATAAAGCAGAATGTCTAAGCCTGCACCAAAGCTACCTTCGCCCAGTACCATCAAACCGAATACTGGAATCATCATGCCGCCAACAATCAAGCCAACGCCATTAATGGTATCTGCAATCACTACCGCCTTTAGGCCGCCATAAATCGCATAAAAGAAGCCAAGTAAGCCAATCGTCGCCGAAATCAATGCAATTGAACTGAACTCTGAAATATTAAGCAGAGCCTGAACATCGAAGATTTCACCCAAAACAACGGCACCGGCGTAAAGTGTGGTAGGCAAAATATTGATCACGTATTGGCACAAGAAAAGTAACGTCACAAACTTCTTAACCGACATGTCATAACGGCTCTCTAAGAAATCTGGAATGGTGGTGATACCTTGTTTTAAATAACGAGGTACAAGCATCAGCGCAATGATCACCAAGGTGACGCCTGAGGCTACTTCCCACCCCATCACACTCATGTTATGAGTGTAAGATTGGGCGCTCATGCCCACAAAACTGGTGGCGCTCAAGTTAGTTAAGATAAGCGAGCTTGCAATCAAACCGCCGGTTAAGCTTCTTCCACCAAGAAAGAAACCATCTTGTGAGGTGTTTTTGTCATTCTTTACTTTGTTGTAGGTAAACGCGACTACAAACCCAGTAAATAACAAAAATGACAGTAGAACTGTAATAGACATTTTGTTTTCCTTAAGTTGAGTTATTGCGGCAGCAATACCTCGCTGCCGATTATAATTTTTATATTTAGATTTTTATTTGTAGGGGTACTCAGAGTCAGCGATTCACATCTTTTTCAAGTGCACAATCAAGGCAGACTCTGGGTCGAGGATAGGTAAGGTCAATCCAATCTCTTTGAGGTTATCGCCGCTTAAGGTTAGAGTTTTATCTAACCATTGAGGACGTTGCTTCATGAGTTGGAAACTGGTTTGTGGCATTTCCACCAACTTCACTTGATACAGCGCATTATCTTCCACGCAGCTAATACGAAGTGGTGATGGAAGAGCATATTCAGGCATTGCCAACTGGCATACGGTGATCAGCATTTCATCATCATTCTGCACACCATAGATGTTCTGGTTTTTGTCCGCAGGGTCCATGCGGAAACTACGCCCTGAATGCAAGATATGGCGGAATTGCTTATGTAGAGAAATGTAGTGAGAGAAAGCTTGTTTCTCTTGTTGCGACTCTTTAACCGGATCAAGTTCAACACCCATGTGCCCCATCAAAGCGGTGACACCACGCATATTGATGCTGTGACGACGATTTGTTGAGTGGCACTCGGCAGGACCAATGTGTGCACCCATCACTTCTGGTGGGAAGAAGTAACTCATGCCTTTTTGAATCGCTTGGCGTTCTAGTGCATCGTTACAGTCAGACGCCCAGAATCGGTGTGTTCTCTTGAGGATTTCAAAATCGATACGACCACCACCTGATGAGCAAGATTCAATCTCGACCTTAGGGTGTGCTTGATTCAATTGATCAACAAGACGGTATAAGGCTTGAGTTTGACCGTGTACTGCCGGCTTACCTTGGTGGCCAGGCTGAACCAATTCACGGTTCATGTCCCACTTTAAGTAGCCGATGTTATAAGTCGTTAGAAGCGAATCAATACGAGAGAACAAATAGTCAAAACACGCTTCATTCTGCAAGTCTAAAACATACTGCCAACGACCAGACGGTTGATGATACCCTTGCAAACCTAGTACCCAATCAGGGTGGTTACGGTATAGGTTTGAGTCTTGGCTGACCATTTCAGGTTCAACCCACAGTCCAAATTCCATGCCCTGTTGGTTTACATGTTCAATGACAGGTTCTAAACCATTTGGGTATTTCACTTCATCGAGATACCAATCACCTAAAGCCGTTCTTTCACCATCACGACCAATAAACCAACCATCATCAATAATGAATCGTTCAACGCCCATCACACCAGCTTCTGTTGCCATCTGCATGATGTATTCAGGTTTATGGTCGAAGTAGATCCCCTCCCAAGTATTTAAATGCACAGGGCGAGGTTTATCGGTAGGGAATTGAATAATATTGTCACGAACAAACTGCTGAAAACGCTGAGCAATGCCGTTCAAACCAGAATTGCTGTAACAGCCATAGAGCCAAGGTGTTTGGTAAGTACTCTCAGGATCTAGAATCGATTCACCCGCTAGCAATAACTCTCCTGCTTGTACAAAACGACGACCATCACTGCGGACATCAGCACGCATTTGGTGGTTACCACTCCAGCCTAAATGAAAGCCCCACACCAGGCCATTTTGCTCGGAGAAACCTTGCGTACCTGCAAACATGCCTGGGAAGTTTTCATGTGAAGTACGACCGCGACGGTTTTCTTGCATGAAGCCACCGTGTTCAAAACGCTGACGCTGAGTTTGGAATTCATGACACCAACGACCATGAAACGTAATTAACTCATTGGCATGATTTGGAAGCGGTAAGGTTGATGACAGCTTGTTTAAATAGTATTTACTGTCCCCTTTGTTAGTTACTGTAACGCGCTTTTGAACCACATCAGACTCGTAATCCAATCTGATTTCGACCGTCAATTCAAGTTTAGCTACGGTGTCTTCTAGCACAAAGGTAGCTTGCTGATCCTGACCTTCTAGATACGTGGTATTCGCCTCTACGCGGACGGTATTAAAGACAGGAGCCCAGTCAAAACCATCACGATGCCCTTCTATTCCCGGTGCATTAAAATGACCACTACCCAATTCAGGGCAAAGAGAAAGCGGTACATCAACATCAAGGCGAGCTTGGGAAATCGGCCTCTCGGTTGATAACAAAAGGTCCTCATCAATACTGGCGATCTTTGCGCCCCAATGAAGAACCTCTGGAGTACGGCCCGATTTGATGATCAAACTGTGGTTTTTACTTGTTAGATGAATAAATTCGCTCATAGCCAATCTCATATTGTTTTCGTAAACATAAACTAAGATTAATTGTGAACCTAAAGACTAAAATTAGTACTAAAAACGCCAAACAACGTGATCCAACAACGATTATTCGTTGCCAAAATTTGCACAAGATCGACTGTTTTCGGAAACATATTAAATGTTTCTAATGACATTTTTTTGAAAGGGAGCAGAGTTTCATTTCGCTAAATTAGATATGCTCATCGAAAGACTGGAATATTTGATGGACGGAGTGATGAGTGTAACTTTTAAAGATGTGGCAAAGCTGGCTGGCGTATCGACTCAAACAGTATCAAGAGTGACAAACGGTTCACAGGATGTGGCAGAGTCCACTCGAAACAAAGTGAATGCAGCGATAAAAACGCTTGGATATGTGCCCAATAAAGGTGCCCAAATGCTCAGCCGCTCCAAATCCACCAGCATAGGGTTAGTGACTCTCGATATGGCCTTACACGGCGCCGCGATGATCGCCAACGGCGTACGAATGCAAGCTCACGATATGGGATATGGAACTACTTTTTCAGTCGTATCTGAGCCGAACCTCACCAACACCCGAGAAGCCATTCGTGAGCTGATCGCCCAACAGGTCGACAGTATTATTCTCAATGTGCCCTTAAAGAGTGACGAAGCTGAGCTGTTGGTAGAGCAGTATCAGAACCTCAACCTTATCTTCATTGATGTCCCTTCTAACAGCCAAGTTAACTATATATGTGGCGATCATGCAGAGGGCGCGAAGCTGGCAGCTCAACACCTTATTGAAACTGGTCGCAATGAATACCTGTTGATCACAGGGCCAAATGAGTCCAGTGCCTCACAGATTCGTCATCAAAGTTGGCTCGAGACATTAACAAGCTCGGATTGCCGTGTTCAGTTTCAACACCAAGGAAACTGGCAAGCAGAAAGCGGCTACCTTGGCATTCGAGACGCCGTCGCGAAACAAATCCAGTTTGATGCAGTGTTGGTTGCGAGTGACCAAATGGCATTAGGGGTGTTACGCGCACTGCAAGAGTTGCAAATACCAGTACCAGAAAAGGTCGCGGTTGTCGGTTTTGATGGCATAGAAGACAGCGCATTCTTCAACCCGCCTCTTACAACCGTCAAACAAGATTTCACAAAAATAGGCCAGCAGGCGGTGAGACTTGCAGAGAAACTCAACGCCAACTCGCAAGATGCCTTATTACAACATCATATCGAAACCACACTGCTTCCGAGAGAAAGTAGCGAATCTAAAGTTGCGGTCAATTATGAAAAACAAGAGATCGAAAAACTGCTGAAGAAGATTCAGAGCCTGTTACCGGAATCCAACTAAAAGAAAAAAGCGCTAGGGGGAGCTAGCGCTTTTAAGACCAACTAAGTCCGTTTAGCCTGGTAGATTTTTAAGCTATATCATGAGGATATAACCAATTTTTTTACTTAGGTAAATCAAAAAGCCTATTCTTTACGACTGCTTCGAGTCGTAAATTAAGTATAGTCGGGTTCTTATAATAAGCTGGATTTTTCTACAATTAATTCATATAAAATTAGCGACTAACAGGCACAATAGACTATTCAGAAACCACAGATGAGACCGCATTAGTAATCAATTCTCTAAGTAGCTTATTTTTATCATCTAAATGCTTAGCTTTCCTATAAACAAGCTGGATATCAAAATCTGGAACATCAATCGGAGGCTTCAAAGCCAACAAGTTTTTTTCGTTATTAAGATCCTTGCGCGCGACAAGCTTGGGAACAATACAAAGCAATTCCCTGCCATGAATAAGCCGTTTTACTGTTAAAAAGTTACTGGAAGCTACAGCCACTTCTCGGGTAAGCCCCAATTCAGCCAAACGAGTATCGACGCCCGTCTTTAAAGCGCCTGTAGGAGAAACGAGTGCGTGCTCAACAGCAATAAACTGCTCTAGCGACATGGGCTCCTCAATAGTTAAAACCGATTGATCAAATAAACAAACATGTTGCTCCGTGTACAAGTGCTTTGTTTTATATAGCTTTGGGACCTCACCAAAGCTTCCTATCGCAATATCCAGTTTCGCCTCTTCAAATACCTTCTGATAATTGGAGCGATTGACGTTAAAAAACGCGACTTGAGAACTCGGAGAGGCTTGTTTAATAAAGTCGAAGATCATTGGGCCAAACATCTGTTCTGCGTAATCCGTAAGCCCTATTTTCCAACTACCTTGGAAACTTTCAGTATCAAAACGTTTAGATAATAGAACTTCCGACTGAATGGTATTAAGTAGCGCGTCCACAGTACTCGATAATTCAATGGCTCGGTCGGTCGCTTCCATCTTGCTACCTACACGCTCAAACAAAGGATCATCAAACAACTTTCGTAGCCTTTGTAAGCTATGACTCATCGCAGATTGGCTGACATAACAACGTTCAGCAGCTTTACTCACGCTGTTGGTTTTATACAAAGCCTGCAGTGCAATCAACAAGTTAAGGTCGATCCCTTTCCAATTAAAATCAGCCACGCCAAACAACCTATTTCATTCATAGTTATAATTAAAACAATTAATTTGAATCATAGTTTAACTCCACCTAAATTACGCTAAACATTTATCTGGAATCGATCATGCTTTCAATTTTTAAAACCTTTTTCTGGCTTGGCTGGATTAGCTTTGGTGGACCAGCTGCACATATTGGTTACTTCCGTAAAACCTTTGTTGAGAAACTGAATTGGTTGTCCGACGAAGAATACGGGCAGATTGTCGCTCTTAGTCAATTTCTACCGGGCCCAGGTTCAAGTCAGGTTGGCTTTGCTGTTGGCTATAAGAAAGGTGGCTTAACAGGTGCTATTGCTGCATTTGTCGGCTTTACTTCCCCATCTGTCATTCTGATGCTGATTTTGGCGCTAGTCAGCAATCAATTGTTGGAAGCCCCGCTTTTCAATTCAATTATTCACGGGCTTAAGTTATTAGCGGTTGTGGTTGTGGCGGATGCTACCTTTGGTATGTACAAGAACTTTTGCCAATCGAAGATAGCAACCGCCTTATGTGTCATTACCGCGATTGTTCTGCTATTGATTCCTGGCATCTGGCCTCAAGTATTAGTGCTTCTATTTGCAGCGATCGTTGGCAGTAAGTTCTTGACGTCGCAAGAGCTAAAAACGACACCTTCAACACAAAAAATATCGGTAACACCTCTCGTGATTTTTGTTGCGTTACTGGTTGGCCTGCCTCTATTCAGTGCTTATTCTCAAGGTATTGAGGTATTTGGCCTGTTCTACCAAGCAGGTAGCTTAGTATTCGGTGGCGGCCACGTGGTACTTCCGCTGCTACAAAATGGTATCGGTGACCAACTGTCTCAAGATGCCTTCCTAACAGGTTATGCAGCAGCACAGGCAGTTCCAGGACCGATGTTTACACTTGCGACTTACTTAGGTTATGTATTGATGCCATCGGCACCGATCACAGGTGCACTACTCGCAACGATCGCTGTGTTCTTACCGGGCTTCTTATTACTACTCGGTGTGTTGAAAAACTGGCAGGCAATTGCGAGTAAACCTTTAGTGGCTGGCGCTCTTACTGGTGTGAATGCGGCGGTTGTCGGTCTACTGCTTGCAGCTCTGTATCAACCGATCTTCACAAGCGCAGTAAGCAGCGGTATAGACTTCGCTCTGATCATTGTTGGCGTGTGGCTATTGAAAACAATGAAGATGCCGATTGTATGGATGGTAGCTACGTTTATTGCAATAGGGTTTGTACTTGGAGTGATTTAATATAATGCCCACTAATTAGGGTTAGTGGGCATTACAACTCTCGGATCATGTGACCTTTGAGATAGTGGCTATTCTTCTACCTGTGTAGAGGCTGAATTGGCTTCATCTGGGTTAAAAGACTCTGGGGGAATATACACATCAGCACGTCTGTTTTGAGCTCTACCTTGAGAAGTTTTGTTACTTGCGATTGGCTCTGACTCACCCAAAGACTTCAATGTCATCTTCTCTTTTGAAACTCCATAAGTGAAAAGCTGTTCAGAAGTGCTTTTAGCTCGGTCTAGCCCCAAACCTTGATTGTAGCCTTCACTTCCCACCCAGTCGGTATGGCCTTCAACCGTCACTAAGTAGTCATTGTCTGCGAGATGTTTTGCCACATCAACAAGCACTTCACGAGCAAGAGGGGTCAGATAATAACGATCAAAGGCGAAGTTAACACGCGCAACAAGCTGCCCTTTGTCACTATCGAAGCTAGCAATACCAAGGTTTGATATATAAGTGAGACAGTCACTAGGATCAGTGATCAACTGTGAGCGCTTGAGGAGCTCCCACTTGAGAGCTGGATCATGACTTCCTTCATGAATTTGCCAATAGCCATCACGATGACTAGCCACCCCTTGAACTTCACCAATTTCGATTGTGTGAGAATACTCTGAAAAAGTATTTCCACAATATTCTACTACCTGATCACTAATCTCCTGCCCATAACTAGAGAAAGAAACAAACATACTTATTGCTAGCATTGTATTTTTCATCTTTACTCACCCGTATAGTCTCGATACGCCAGTACCTCGAGATCCTTTCTCAATTAAATTTTGAATACGTTCAATCAATTCTTCGCGACTACGTACATCGATAATATCTTCATCAGGATTCAAGACACACTTCTGAAATCCATTTTGTTTAGTCGCATCAAAATCAACACCTATAACACCGATATACAGGCTGCCATCCTCTGATTGAAAGTGCTCTCTTGCAGCATTACACATATTGGCATCAACTAAGTCGGGTAGAATACTCGTATATGGATATTCTTGACCATCACTCAAAATAATCATAATTTTTACTCTTTGACTGTATTCATCAATCTCCTGCTGACTGGCCGAATTACTTGGCATACCATCATTAAGTACTTGAAGCCCTCTTAAAATACCTTGATATGAAGCGGTATTGCCTCCTGAATTCATATCCTGCATTTCTTCAATCAATTCAGAATCACTGGTAAGAGGAATCACATAGTGACCTATGCCATTAGTCATCGTCATTGAGCTATTGTAAATAACATTAGTATCCGCTCTAAAGTCAAATTTTAAATCTGTGTTATCTCTTTTATAGTTAAACATATCATCAACAGATTTCTGATAATCTATATACTCTGGTATTTCAAGGCGTCTAGATTTAATCTTTAAAACATCTAACACTCTCTTCGCTTGTTTATGCTGATTATTACTCCCAACTTTAGGGCAATCAAATATATCATCGGCACAATCTTCGACTTCACTTAATGTTCTTTTTGACCAAAAACGCCAATTGACTTTTTCATACGTTTTAGATGAAACAGAAGAGTGGTAATCACTTCTATACCTCAACTGACTTCCTGAGAATAAATTGTTATTAATTTTATCCTGAACTCTGAGGTTAAAAGGAACAATCGCTAGACGGTTAAGCACTGTAGAATCACCTTCACGCACAACCAAAATATTATCAGCAAGATCTGAAACAGCTAGTTTGAGAGTTTGAATCTTTGTATTTACATCACCACTTGCCCCACTCCAATCCCGATTCATTGATCCTGAAAAGTCAGTGACTAGCACAATGTCTACTAGTTTATCACCTAGGTAGTAAGGATATTTCGCGGCGAGCGCTGAGCCCGCAAGCTTTTGACTTTCATCGAATGAGGGGATTAAATTACTCGCAAACCACGAATTATGAGTGGTTAGCGCTGTAACTTCATATTGAATTTTCTCAGTATCATCATTCGCTGCTGTTGGCTCCTCATAAGTCCTTACCGTCGTAATATCTATATGTTCGATACTACGCACATAATCATCAACATATCGAGTCGCTAAAGCATCTGCTTCATTCGATTTATCATCAATTGTTATTGCAAGGGCAGCGGCTTGGGCAGCATCTCTCAAACGACTTGTTTCTTGAATATATCGAGTTCCCTCGAGTGCAAAAACTGACACACCTAACAAAGGTATTAACGTCAGTCCAAGCCAAATTGCGGCAATACCTCTCTGACGATGAGGGCCGCGATTAAATGTATTTGGGTTTATCATATCTACCTCCCAACCATCACCGAACTCGATGAAATGGTTATTTCTGATAAATTAGCAATCCCCAACAAACGCGCAAACC
Source organism: Vibrio sp. 10N.261.45.E2 (assembly GCF_002875705.1). Classification (GTDB taxonomy): domain Bacteria; phylum Pseudomonadota; class Gammaproteobacteria; order Enterobacterales; family Vibrionaceae; genus Vibrio. Next base: position 216,179 of record NZ_MCZZ01000111.1, on the reverse strand, counting down.
AAGATGAATTACTTTCACATAATGACACTTGGTAAAGAGGGAAAGAGATTCCGTTCTCTACAGGAACCAAAGCCTCTTTCGATGAAATTAATGGTACATTACAACCTAAGTTGTTGAACTGGTCACTTTCGAATGAATCAATATTTGCAGCAGAGCCATCGTGCATAGCTTCAACTCTCAGCGCTACGCTTTCTGGAGCTGTGTTTAGCAGACGAGCGGCAACAATGACCATCTCGTCTCTATCACCACCAGTTAAGATGACATTTTCATCATAATATCGAGTGCGCTCTTTCAATACATTAACCAGAGCAAAACTCACTCGGTCGAGTTTTGCTCTAACCAATAACTTATGACTCACGTCACTCATAAAATAAAATATGGCTATAACGACAAATAAAATGAGTGCTAACTCAATGGTAAAGGCGCCACTCTGCAGTGTTGAGTTGCGTTTTTTTCGAAAGCCTCCATTGTTTGTTAATTCCGATATGTTCATCGAACACTCTCCCAACCTTCGTGCTCAAGAGTAAGTAACACTGAAGATGAAATGATTTCAGAATTTCCACCAAGCAAAGGTAAAATAGGTTCATATTGATAACTCAATGATATTTCGGCAAAGGAATATCCCGAATCATCAATCAGCATATCGCCATCATTAAGATAATTATCAGATAAAAGATCCTCATAACTCACATAATATTTGCCTGCCATTGAAAAGTTATCAACAGGTGTCAGTGAAGACCATAATTTACTTTCATCATTCATCACGTTGAAAAAGCTGGTATTATAACTGGTGTATGAATCATCTCCCTGAAAAACAGTGGTTGACCTGACCGATTCTCTGAGCGCAAACTCAACCAAATTTGAGACGTAAATCCGATACGCCATTTCGAATATCATTACCGTCGCCGTGATGAGAATGATGATGCCTAAAGCCACCTCGACGGTTAGAGACCCCTTAGCATACTTAACTATTCTTCTCATATTGAACTCCCAGCGCCTGAAGATAGGCGTTTAGACATGGTTGTAACTTCATTGATTGAATAGCGACTTCCCAAAATATCACTGGCCTGCTCAACATAGCCCAACTTAATCAAAGCAATAGCTAAATTTGCCTGAACCTTTTTATTTTTAGGATCAGAAAAATATAATGGCAGTAATAAATCTACAACATCTTGGTATCTTCCATCTGCAAACTTAACTAATGCCAAGTTGTTTTTTATGGCGGCATCGTTGTAACCTTTAATCCTAGCATTATTAAAATATCGTTCAGCTAATTCATAATGACCAAGCATACAATTTGATATTCCTAATAGAACATTTACTTCTGCTGTCTTGTTTCCCAACTCAATAGAATGTTGATAAAACTCTACAGCCAAGACATCTTCCTGATCTGCGTGGTAAACTTGACCACGTAGTTGAGATAACTCCCAATTGACCATATTCAAACCCAAAAGGTAATCACTATAAAATCTAGCAGATTCAATATCACCTTTATCAAAATAAACTTTAGCCAACTCCTGCATAGAAGCCGTATCATTTGGTGATATTTCAATCTTATTTTTATAATATTCAACTAAACCATCATAATTACCAACCCGTTCCATACTATCGACTTCATCGTCTAATCTCAGCTCAGCATTATTTGAAGCGCAGCCGATTAATGACACCAATAAAAGAGTAAAAATAAAATACCTAGCTCTCATAATTCACTCCTAAACAAGACCCATCTGGACGACTCCAGGTGCTAAAATTAAGATGACAATAGGCATCATAATAAGTAAAATTAAAGGTATACTCATTTTAGCGGAGAGTTTACCCATCTTTTCCTCAACGGTAAGCAACTGCATTTTACGCATATCCTCGGCCAAATCAGATAAGATCATTGAAATAGAAGATCCGTATTGAATATTTTGAATAATAGTCAAAACAAAGCTCGACATTTCAGGGGAAGGAACGCGTTCAGACAAGTTGTATAAAGCTTTATCGATCCCTTGAATCTTGCCAAAGTCTGACGTTTTTTTTATCTGATAGCATAAATCACGATCAAAGGTTTCTAATTCTTTTGACAAATAGGCAAAAGATGCCTCTATTGTCATACCGGTCTGCACACAAACAGACATCATATCTAGTAAATAAGGAAGATTTATCGAAATCTTTCTGACGACCGCCTTTTGCTTTAAACTTAAGATAAGATCAGGGAGGAGTACAGCTGTGATCACACTAATAACCACTAATATAAACTTAGTTTCTATAGCAATGTCCATTATCCAAACAAAAAACAAGAGAACAGCGAAAAATAAAACTTTAATTGGAAAATAATAAATAGCCAGTTGAGGGCTGTGAATACCAGCATCCCTAACTTTCTGCTCTAACTCCCCTCGGTGTTCTTTACCAAATTTGACAATAAATGAATTAATCCTAGAGGATTTATGCTTTTTTTGTGTTGCACTTAGCAGAGCTTCTATTCTTTTTTCTCTCTTAAAATCAACGAACATATTAATTGCTATATACAAAACAAAAACAAAAACAAAAACAAAAACAAATAGTGTAATAATAATAACATTCATAATTTCACCCTTTTAACAAGGATCCACACTATAAATAGGCCTAACAATTCACTACCTAACACATAATAAAGTATCCATTGACCTTCTGGATCGTGGAGAATAAATTGAATATTATCTGGATTCAAAAAATTCAGCATTATTGCAAAACACAATGGTATGGCTGCCACTATTTTTGCTGATATCCTCGCTTCAGATGTCATCGCCATTTTTTTTCTTTCCATTGCACGTGCATCGACTAACACTCTAATCAGCCTAGCTAATACTCCCTTAAGTTGGCCTCCACGATTCAGATTGGCTCTTATTGCAATCGTAAAAAAAATGTATTCTGGGTAGGGAAAAACCTCACAAGATCGCTTTAAAACATCCTCAGAATTTTCACCTAGACGAAGTCGGTCGCCCATTAACTTAAACTCTCGTCCAACTTCGCCATCCATATTCCCCCCAACAAATGAAAATGCCTGCATCAGGCTTTCACCAGCAGTCACTGCACTCATTAATATATTCAGCGCATCAGGAAATGTCCGTTGAAATGTTTTTCTTCTAACCATTTTAAGCCTAAAGTAACCGAAGAATAATAAACACAAGATCGAAACAATCATAATAAAAATTGAACGAATATAAAAAAAATGATAAATTACATAATAAGATATTAAAACACTGAAAATAACATAAAATAAAACTATTAGTTTTGCTCTTGAACCTAATATACCTATAGTTGGATGTAAGTCTCTTCTAATATTTCTCCAACTTGCTCTAGGCAGCAGTCCTCTGATATCAATAACCGAAATATCATCTTCTTTTTGCGCATTTTTCAATTCTGGAAAATAATTAACTACTTTTGATTTTTTATCATCAAAAAGTAAAAATATGGCAATCCCAAATAAAATAAAAGATATCCAAATGATCATGTCCCTACCCCTTTAAAGGATTCCATCAGTTCATTATATAAACCGAAAAAATGGGCTTTTCGTACCAAGTGGGATCGCTGCATGATACCTTCTGTAACAAACTTACCTTTTACATTCTCACCATAATTGACTTCATCATATTGGAAGGAAAATATCTCTTCCATGACAACACTATCCCCTTCAATTCCGACAATTTCTGAAATACTTGTTACTTTTCGAGAGCCATCTCGTAAACGGTTCACTTGCACAACCAGTTCAATTGAGCTGACGATAGCCTTACGAATAGCATCCAATGGCTGGTTTAAGTTTGCCATCATAATCATAGATTCGACTCGGCTGATAGCATCTCTTGGTGTATTAGCATGTAGGGTAGACATAGACCCTTCGTGACCGGTGTTCATCGCCTGCAGCATCTCAAACGCTTCTGAACCACGACACTCACCAAGAATAATGCGATCAGGTCGCATACGAAGCGCATTAATCACCAAATCTCTCTGTGTCACTAGGCCAGTACTTTCAATACTCTCAGTTCGCGTTTCAAGTCGAACTAAATTAGGCTGTTGAAGCCGAAGTTCAGCAGCGTCTTCTATTGTTATCACCCTCTCATCATCACTAATATAATGTGATAAAGCATTGAGTAACGTTGTTTTACCTGAACCTGTACCACCAGAAATCAAAATATTCAACCGACAACGCGAAGCAATCGATAGCGCCCTTGCCATATCTAAAGACATAGAATTAAATTCGACCAAAGATTCCATCGTGATATTTTGCTCACGGAACTTACGAATAGAAATCGTCGTACCATCTAACGCAATCGGAGGAATAACTATATTTACTCGGCTACCATCTTCGAGTCGGGCATCTACAGTAGGGGATAGCTCATCAACTCGGCGACCAACTCGAGAAGCAATTTGTTTAGCAATATTGAGAAGTTGGCCTTCATTGACAAAAGTAATATCTGAACGTTCCAATTTACCGTACTTTTCATAAAATACTTCATTTGGGCCATTAACAAGTATGTCAGTTATCGAAAAGTCTTCAACAAGCGGTTGAATAGGTCCTAATCCAAATAGCTCATCTAGCATACTTTTAACGATACTTGACCGCATCATTGCCGTTACTGGACGCTCATTATTGCTAGAAAGTACATCAACAGCACTTCTAACTTGTCCCTCTAAATCATTGCGATTCATGGTTTGAATCGCTTCGACATCAAGCGCTTCAAAAATCTGAGTGCGAAAAGATATATATAGCTCTTTAGTTGTACTCATCGTGCCACCAGTCTATTTAACCAACCCTGATGTTTTTGAACTGATTGACCATTTATTAAGTTTGATAAGTCCTCAATCGTTTTACGAATGCTTTTCTCATGTTTATGTGCTCGCTTACCTTCTACGATTAAATGAGACAGCCTTTTACAATAAGGCATATCAATATCAACTTTTGATTCAAGGTATTTTGTTATATCACTTTGTCCAATAACGAATGTACTCTCTGGTCTATGATGGTTGGCCAAGGTAATTATTCGAGTTCGCCGACTTTGTGACGCTTGATTTTGTTCAAGTGCTGATAGCAATGCACGTGCATTTCTTACTGATGAAACGGAAGGTTCTAGGACTACGATGATTACATCATAATTTTCTATTAATGCATGTGGGGAGATTTTAAAATCGATACTTCCAGAAAAATCCTCGATAATAAAATTAGCACTTCTATTTAATAGTTCACATAATGTTTGATTATAATCAAAAATAAATTTTTGCTCTTGCTCTCCTTGCAATGACAGCAATCTAAAATTTTTTCTAACTTGTGTTAAATAACTTAACGCTCCGTCATTATCTAATTCATGAATTGGAACAGAATATTCATCAATCAATCTAGATTGAAAATTTTCTAAACCAATTAACACATCGATATTTGAGTCACTGTATTGGTGATCGACTAATATTGTATCAATACTTTGCGTAGATAGCATTGAACTCAACTCAGTGGAAATCAGTGAAGTACCAACCCCACCTTTGCTGCCCACAACAGCAACGCGCTTTGCCTTACGCTTTTCACTCACACCAGAAAAAGATTCTAAATTTGCTTGAACATTTAGTATAAAGTCAGAAAATTCAAATTTATTAATTGGCCAATATAGATAGTAAAATCCCATTTCTTTTAATTCACGAAGCTTAACTATAGAGTCCAGCTGCCCTATAATTATTAACCCTTTTCGAGTAGGAAGATGACTAGCGAAATTTTGAGCATCGTCCGCCATTGTTTCTGAATCACATAATTCCAGTAAAACAATGTTTGATTTTTGTTCTTCATAGAACTTTTTATCTACATCCGCATTTTTAATAAATTGTGGTTCATCCCAACCTTCAAATTGAAACATTTCTTTTACGAGATCAACACACTCCTGCGATTGATACACTAATACGCAATCAGATGGACCATTATTAATGCCTGATAAATCTTCCGCAGCTGCGGACTCTCTCATTGTTTTAACTAAATCAAACATTACAATCCCTCCACGAGCCTTTCCTTGTGAATAACCTGCCCCACTCTTGCCGCTTCCACAAAGCAGTTTTGGCTCACATCAACACCTTCTACAGAAGCAAACTTACACTTTTCCTGTAATAGAGAGTGGTAGATCACTGTAATTTTAAGATCTTTGTCTAATTCGATATTTTTATGCACACTGAATGCCTCAGCAGACAGTGGTAACTTTTCAAATTCATTCACAACATTGTCAATCAAATGTTTTGAATTTCGATTCCTATACTCAAATTTATAAGAAGCTCCGGGATCTATATCGTTAACTTTAGCGATAAGATTACTTAACTGTTCTTTGGTTGCAGGAATAGATTTCACACTAAACTTATAAACATGAGTTTCTGGATAAACTAAGTATTCACTACCTTTGCCACTCAGGTAACGCTCAGCACACCCAGATATAAGAAACATCATAACCACCATGACAATTAATTTTTTCATTGTATAAACCCTCCTTGAGATAGCAGTTCAATTGTAGGATCACTACCACTGTTTGCTTCAGCTGGAGAATCGATATTGAGCCAACGATGAAATGTAGAAGTCTTATGCATTTGAGGCAGCTGTACCTGCTTACTTTTTATTGGTTGAACCAAATTCACTGTCGCGACAATTAGCAGTTCGGTTCTTCTTCTATCCGTCGAAGATTTTCTAAATGCCGCGCCTAAAATTGGAATATCACCGAGCAGGGGGGTTTTCTGTAACTCTTCCAAGTCAGAGCTACTCATTAGCCCGCCCAGTACGAAACTGTCGCCATCACCCAACTCGATCGTCGTCATGGCTCTACGCGTTGCCAATTGTGGCACCTCAATTCCTGCAGCTCGGATATAGCGTTCTACTTCGCTTACCTCAGGAAGCAACTGCATCCGAATCCGTTCTTCACTCATCACATTGGCCGTCAAACTCAAACGAACACCGAACTCTTTAAACGTAATGTTTATATTATTGTTTGTGGTTACGATTACGGGAATTTCCCCCCCCACCAAAAAGCTCGCAGATTCACCGGAAATAACGGTCAGATTTGGTTCTGCTAAAATTTGCGCGACATTTTCATTGCCCAACGCTGTAATAACAGTTGTAAGGTCAGCAGCGTCGAACTGTTGGAATAGAAACTCTCCGACACCCGCCCCCACGCTTGACCAATCAACACCGACTGTCTGCGCAAAATTCTCAGTTACCTGAGCGACCGAGATTTTGACATTAACCTGCTGCGCTGTTGCGACCTCAAGTAGCTCTAATATTCCATCCCAAGTCATATTTCTAGCAAAAATCATATCTTGTGGTTCTGGAATATCGATAAGATCGGTTTCTATTTCAAGCAACCGAGTGGCTTCATACCTTGCTACTTTCTCACGCCCCAGCAGGGTTGCGACCATCCGATATATATCATCACGCTGCTGGTTTGAATCAACCACACCGCTTACCGCAACTTGCATCCCGACGGACTCTAGCTTAATGTCAAGCTTTGGATAATGGAGTTTGATCTGGCGACGAACTTGGCTCAGATCCACATCGACGATGATTTTCTCGGACAATAGTAATGTATTGTTTTTGCCATAGATTTCGAGTCGCGCTTGCCCCACTTCTTTCGCAAAAACGACAATTGTTTTTTCATCGATAACATTATAATCGGCTATATCTGGCGCGCTTATAAACACTGTTGTGATCGTTTCATTGAGAGAGATATGCTGTCCTTCAAATTGAGTAATATATCGCTGTGAAGCAAATACCATTGAGTTTATCAACAGCAGGTTCATCACTAATACCAATACCCATCTCGCTATCTTTACTGTTATACCCATTACAATTCGCCCCCTTGAACGGTCTGACGTCTTGAACCTCTTAACTCCGACACTCCACTATAATTTTCAATAACATTTCTGACGTCAGCATCAATCGGAGCTTCGTAGCTATTGCTGCGGTACACCTCTAAATGCATCGTTTTCTCAGCAAGTGACACCCTTGCGATATCTACCGGATCAATCTCAATAATGACAACAGCTTGCCCGGTCTCCTCACCTGCAGATGCCGCAGGCTGAAACGTAGAGTCGAGGTTACCATCATCACCTCTGCTACCACTCGACGTACCGAGCACCTTAGCTCGCTTAAGAAGCAAATTGGCATTAACGCCATTAAAGCCAATACGTCTATCAAGGTCGCCAGACAGATTTTCCACCGGCGAACTTATTGATAGCACATCAACATATACTCCAGGTCTTATGTAATCTAATATTAAATTGGTACTACTGACTAATAGTGGGTAAGGCTCTTTACCTTCAGATATCAACAAATCAATATATCCTGGAGAACCTTTTTTATTTTGGTATTCGGGTAAAACCAAATCACCTTTGGCTAAATTTCTATTAAGTAATGTTGCTGGAGAAAAATCTAAATTTACATCAGCTTTAATCCCTTCCCCAATGGCCAAACTCTTAAGAATTTGCTCTCTCTTAACTAAAGAAGCATCGATCGGTTTCCCCTTAACGAGTTCGATGTTTGCTCGCCAGACCTGAACATATTCTTCAGGTTTTTCAACCGTAGGTTCACTCGTCTTATTTAGATTCTGATATATTCCATAACCGCCGATTGCAACAGCTACCAAAGCAACAAACAGACTGAGACTTTTTTTCATGAAAAACCTCCTGTTACAACATTTTTGAAAATGACCAGTGCAAAACCACTACAGATAGCAACGCCATAGGGAATGCCTTCATTCGTCGGTCTTAAAGTGCTCAAACCATCCCAAATGTTGGGACCATATTTCCCACAAAAATGAAGTAGTAGATAAGTAACAGAAACAACTCCGCCACTTAAAATAACCAATATAGTGGCTACAAAAATATCGTTCGCTGGTATCGCTAAAGAGAAGGCTAAAATAAGCTTAACATCGCCTCCACCAATCAAATTTGCTAACCAAAAGCTAATAAGAACAATGCCTAAAGAAATAATAACCAATATTTTACTGAAATCGGATGTTGTAAACCCTAAAGTAAAAGAAGCTATCGCAATAATTACGACATATAAGTTAGGTATTTCTCTCTCCGTTATATCTTTAAAACATATTATCAAACTAAAATAAATGAGAGTAATAAATGCGGATATATATAACATAGTTTACAAGTAATACCTTACCAAATAAAATCATTAGCTACCTAATGTTAAAAATCAGTCATATTAGGTAGCAAATTACACTTAAATTTAATCGCCAGCGCCAAGGCTTGTTTTAATATTTGCAAACGATGTTTCCAAAGTATCTACAAAACTAGTTGCATCTGTATAAAAAACTGCGATTAACATAGTCGCCATTGCAACAGCAATCAAACCATATTCAATAGCTGTAACACCTCTCTCGTCTTTTCTTAGATCAGCAATAAAATTTGTCGTATACACGTAAAGTTTAGTAATCATGATGCCATCCTTTTTTCATGCTTCTAGTGCAAAGCAATTAGATCTTAGTAATCAGATCACTTTCTCACATTCAGATACTATCGGTTTCCCCGATATCCACCTTAAAAGTACAAATATAATCATCATGTTTATTTTTTTTATATTACTTATCTATTTAATTATAAAGAATTTTGGCTGATAAATTTTTATTTTCATTTGATAATTAAGTTCATTACACCTAAAGTAAAAGCGTGACATCCATCACATTTTAATTTCAAACAATGCTAAATCCGCCTATGAGTATTAGCCTAATACTTATAATGCAAAGTCTGTAGGAGAGAGAGATGAAGCTCACTTTAGACAATTTAACCTCATTTCATACTGTAGCCTCTGAAGGTTCGTTCAGTTGTGCAGCGAGGAAACTAGGTAAATCGCAGTCAACGATAAGCGGAGCGATAAAAAATCTAGAGCAAGATTTAGGATATTTGCTTTTAGATAGGGATGGGCATACTGTAACGTTAACCGATAAAGGAAAGAAAATTTACGCACTAGCCACTCCAATAATAAGTAAACATAAGGAGTTGAATAACATTGCCAACGACTTATCAAATTCAAACTTAACAAAAATAAAAGTAGGTATTGATCTGCTAATGCTTAACTCAAACGTTAAAAATGCTCTTGTTGAATTTTCAGAGGAATTCCCAGAAGTTGAGATAAACGTTGTAACAAAACCAAGTTATATTTTAGGTGACTATATCAATCGAAAAAAAATTGATATCGCGATAGGGAACCCCTATCATAAAACCATCTACAACTTTAATATAGAAGAGCTATTTTTAGTAAATTGCATTTGGGTTGCGAATAAAGAAGTTGTTCAAGATTCAAAATTCAACTCACAAAAAAATCGATTACTATTGCTTGATGGATATAAAGATATCATTGATTTCTCGATAATTTCAAGCCATAACATTTGGGTACTAGATGATATTAGTACTATCCTTGAACTCTGCAGTGCGGGGAAAGGAATCGCCCTTCTTCCACAGCATATCATTGAATCAAAATCAGAAATGAACCAATTAATAAAAATACCCAGTGATACTCAATTGTTTGGTAAGCAAATATATGCATCTATGATCTGGCCATTGCACAGTGAGTTTGGTAAATATCATCAGTGGATTCACAACAAACTAAGGAGTACTTACCACCTATGAACAACAAACGACTGCTCAATTAAAATATGAAATATCTCTATTTTGCAACTCTACTGATATTCATCAGTTTTAATAGTGAGCTCTCAGCAAAAGTCACTTATATAAGAGAGCATCCAAACTCTTATGAAGAGCTGCAAGAAAATCAAAGATTGCAAAGCATTGTGGCTCCACAAAGCAAACGAATACACGAAATACGAGCTTCCCAAACCGAACCACCCGTACTTCTATCCCATAAAATCACTGACAGCGTCAGCAATAAATATACAATATATCAAACTCACATTGAGCGTTCTGCAACAAAGTGGAAAATTCCAGCATCATTAATCGTTGCTATGATACACGCTGAAAGTTTCTTTGACCCAAATGCGGTTTCCCACGCCTCAGCTATTGGATTAATGCAAATTCTTGTTAATGGTGGTGCAGCTGAAGTATCACGAGAACTTTATGACAATAGACCCATCAGAGCACAAGATCTCTTTATTCCTGAATTCAATATTGATGTAGGGACCGCTTATTTGCATCTGTTGGAGACAAAGTATCTCAACAATATTCGATCCACTAGCGCACGAAGACTATTAGCAATTGCCTCCTATAACTGCGGCTTGTCTAATCTAATGAAATACTCCTTCGGTGATAATAACCTCAGCGCATTCTCAACAAATATCAACAAGTTATCAGATGATGAGTTATACACAATGCTGACCACACAACTGCGTATCGCAGAAACAAGAACTTACGTAGCAAAAGTGTATAAACTAAACAAGCAATATCGAGCCCTGCTCAACTGATACATATATTCTTATATAACGATGGCGCTCATTAATTTTCTAACCTAAAGTTTGATTTGATGGCAACTCTTTCAATTGAATATAAAAGAAGGGCTATTTCGCTCACTTATTATAACAAATCATGGATTCACACGGACCGGATTTATCGATGACAACTTAACGCGATAACATTGCAGATACCGAATCAAAAATCGCTGTAATTTCTTATCAATGTGGCTACAAGGATGTGTCGTATTTTTCAAGAATTTTTAAGAAAAGGACAGGCGTAACCCCTGCAAGCTATAGACGTGCCTGTACAGATAACAGAAAACGCTAATTTTACTCCCTAAAAGAAAAAATCATGGTACATTTAACATGATTTTAACAAAAATAACCAAAAATAACTTAGCGAAAAACATGGAGTTAGACAATGATTCAGCCTAACGAGTTTAGCCAAGAACAAGCAACAGCTCTCCCTACACCCAATGACATGATTTTAAAATGGTCGAAAGAACGCCCAGATGAAGTCTATTTGAAACAGATTATTAATCGCCAATTTGTCGAATTTACTTATAAAGAAGTCGCCGACAAAGCACTGAAACTGGCGTCAGCATTAGAAGGACTCGGAGCCCAACCTGGCGATCGAGTCGCTCTCGTATCGAAAAACTGTGCAGAATGGTTCATCTGCGATCTTGCCATGATGTTAGGAGATTTTGTCAGCGTCCCAATCTTTCCTACAGCGGGTGCAGACACCATTCAATACTGTATTGAACACAGTGAAAGTAAAATTGTGATTGCGGGTAAGCTTGACGATCCTAAAGCCACTCAGAAAGTACTTGATGACAATCCGAGCTTGGTGAGTATTTCACTGCCATACGACAGCGCAGCGAAGTGCCAACACACTTTCGAACAACTCATCGATACATATGAACCATCAACCAAACGCCCTCAGCATCACGACGATAAGCTGATGTCGCTTGTTTATACATCCGGTACATCAGGGTTACCAAAAGGCGCAATGCTCACATACGGCGCGTTTACTTGGTCAGTTCAAAGGTTGATTGACCATATTGGAATCCAGCCTGGCGACCGCCTGTTCTCTTACCTACCGCTTGCCCATATTACTGAGCGTGTTTACATCTTTGGTTCTTCAGTGATGGGGGGCGTGGTGACGGCTTTCCCTGAATCTTTAGACACCTTTATTGATGATGTGAAAATGCATCGCCCGACTCTGTTTATTTCAGTTCCTCGTTTATGGACTCTGTTCCAGCAGCGAATCCAAGACAAATTGCCACAGAAAAAACTGAACTTCTTACTTAAGATCCCGTTCATCAACAACATAATTAAGAAGAAGCTTGCCGATGGTTTAGGGTTAGACCAAGCTCGCGTTCTTGGTTGTGGTTCTGCACCGGTATCACCCGCTCTACTCGCATGGTATGAAAGTGTTGGCCTGCACATTACCGAGGCATGGGGCATGACAGAATCTTTCGCCTACAGCACGCTCAACTACCCATTCAGAGCCGATAAAATTGGTACCGTTGGTAATGCAGGTCCGGGCATCGAACTCAAAATAGCTGAAGACGAAGAGATTCTAGTTCGAGGTAAAGGTCTATTCTCTGGTTACTACAAGAATGATATTGCAACCCAAGAGTCTTTCAACCCAGATGGTTGGCTTCACACTGGTGACATCGGTGACATTGATAGTGAAGGTTACTTAACGATCCGTGGACGTAAAAAAGATACCTTTAAAACCGCGAAAGGTAAGTTTGTTGCCCCTGTGCCAATCGAAAACAAACTGTTTGAGTATAGCCGTGTAGAAATGATGTGTTTGATAGGCCTTGGTTTACCAGGTCCAATCTTACTTGTGGTACCACATGACTTCCCTAATTTCGATAGAGCTCGCTATGAGAAAACGACAAAGCGCGTTATCGAGAAAATGAACGAGCAGCTCGCCTCTCACGAGAAGATAAAAGGTGTATTGATGATTAAGGAACCATGGAGCATTGAGAATGGTGTGTTAACCCCGACTCTCAAGATCAAGCGACATATCCTTGAACAGAAATATCATGAAGTTGGCCATAATTGGCCGAAGGATAAATTGGTGGTTTGGGAAGAATAATAAAATAGAGAGGGAGCCATTATGGCTCCTTTTTTGTAAGCTCAAATTATAAGTACTTCGTATAATCAGCAGTATCACTACTCTCGCAATCTAAACCGACATCATTTCTCATTCGATTACTTAACGATTTCGAGCAGATAACTTGTCTCGATTTAGTCGCCCTCCTAATCCTAGTATTATCATTGATTTTAAGTACCTGAGTAAAAAATCTTCCGACGCAACAGGTTACTGCTTTCATGTTCTCTCCCTTGTATTCCCTGTTTATTTATCGCTATTATGAAAACAACCTGTTCGATAATCGAACAACCATTATTAACAAGAACTATAAGCTGAGATTATGGACAACAGATTACGTCACCTTTCAGGTCTCCGTTACTTTGAAGTTGCGGCTCGCTTGAGCAATTACAGCAAAGCGGCTGAAGAGCTGTTCGTCACTCAAGCAGCCGTCAGCCAGAAGATTCGACAGTTAGAAGAACAGGTTGGATGTAAGCTCTTTATTCGTAAGGGGCGTGCAATGACTTTGACACATGAAGGGCACACACTTTTTAGACATGTCTCTGATGGATTTCAAGAGGTTCTACTGGGATTAAACAAGATCCAGTCAGAACCAATCCAAGGGCTACTTGTTGTTAGAAGCCCCCCTTCTTTTGCTTCTCGTTGGTTACTACCTAGATTGTGGAAATTCTCGGTAAAACACCCAGAGATCCCAATCAAAGTGCTAACAGGGTCTGATACCCCAAATTTTAAACATGGTGAGATCGATGTGGCTATTCTGCAGGGCGAAAATCTGTGTGTTGAAGAAGGCTTGACCCTTGAGATGCTAATCAACGAACCGGTTTACCCTTTTTGTTCCCCCGAACTCGCAAACTCTTTGAAATTCACATCGCCAGAGCAACTCCTCAAATGTTGGCTGATTCAGTTCGATAGCGGTTGTTTCCCGTGGGAGGAATGGTTTAGACAAGCAAACGTATCGATCCAAAGCAGCACCATTCAGTGGATGGAAGTCGGTACCTTTGATATGGGGTTAACTACGGTCATGGCCGGTCACGGGGTTTGTTTGGCGACAGACAGCTTGGCTGGTGACTTCATCGAACGCGGCTTGCTAGTTAAGCCCTTTGACATAGGCATGACACCTGGTGTTCAAGTCAACCTATGCTTTGATTCTAACTCCCCAAGAGAAGAACGCATTACTGCGTTCACCAATTGGTTGCATGAAGAAGTAAACGAGCTATTGGAGAATTAGGCCACACCTACCAATTTCTTAAATAGGGAATGAGGTCAAATAAGCAACAAGTCTAACTCAACATAGAACGGTAACGTAAACATCCCGACACCGACAAAACGATGTTGAGTAAAAGCCACATTGACTTATAAACTACGTTGCCCTGAATCACTCCCAAAAGGACTTCTTCAGTTCTTTTTCGACTTGTTCCGAAGTAATCCCGATATCTCTCAGTAAATAATCGGGGAGTTCAGACAGTTGCTTTCTGGTTCTACGATTTTGACAATACAGACCTAATTTAGAATAGAATTTCTTAATTGATAATGACGTTAAAAATGAACGGCTGGTATTTCCTGATGCTATGATCGTATTCATAGTGCTTCTCCTATTGATCTTTCGCTTTGTCATGGTCAATAATCAACCAACAGAGCAACATCGACAAACGATAGATACTGGCATTCAGTTAAGGAAAACTAATGTGAGAGAGCGAACCCCACCATTCCAAGGGATCTATTACTTTTACACTGCTGCTGAAACTGGCAGCTTTAAACTCGCAGCACAAAAACTATTTGTCACGGCTGCAGCAGTCAGCCAACAAATTCGCCAACTTGAAGAATGGTTAGGCGCAGATCTGTTTATTCGCCAACACCGAAAAATAGTATTAACTCATGAAGGTGAAGTGCTCTATCTGCAAGCGAAGAAAGGCTTTGCTCATATTCAAGATGGAGTAAGACGAATAAACCAAGACCCCAACCCTACTCAATTATCGATTTCTACCGTGCCCTCTTTTGCACAACATTGGTTAGTACCTAGGATTGGCGATTTTCGAGATCGCCACCCTGATCTATCCATGCTAATTGAGCCGACTAACAAGCTAGTCACGTTTGAAGATTCTAATGTCGATATCTGCGTTAGATATGGTCACGGAAATTACCCAAACATCGAATCACGCTGGTTGATGGACGAAGTCATTTACCCGGTTTGTCACCCTATTTATCAAGAGAAGCATGGTATTTATGACATCGATGACTTGCATAAAGCGGAACTTATTGAAGATCGTTGGCCTGATATGGATTGGAATCTATGGTTACAGGTCGCAGGGGTAAAAGCTGGTCGTACATCATTACAATTTGATGGCTCGCATTTTGTGTTAGAAGGTGCGCTATCCGTTCAAGGTGTCGCGCTCGTTAAGCACAGCTTGGTCCACCGCTATCTACAAGAAAAGAAACTGGTGCGAATTGGAAACATCGCATTAAGGCCCAAATATAACTACTTTCTATGTGCACCTGCAGGCTACTTTCGCAGAGAAAAGATAAAACGTTTCGAAGCATGGATGCAAAGTCAGGCTCAGCAATTTGGAAATAAAGGGCGGGAGGAGCTTTCTATTATCGATACCGACTACCGGCTTAAATGGTCCGATAATTCATAAAGCGAAACTGATATACTTAGATCAAATAAATGGCGAGAACACCTCATGACACAAGACAATAACCCACTTCACGGTATCACTCTTCAAAAGCTACTGACTGAATTGGTTGAACATTACGGTTGGGAAGAATTGAGTTACATGGTCAACATCAACTGTTTCAAAAAAGACCCAAGCATCAAATCAAGCTTAAAGTTTTTGCGTAAAACAGATTGGGCTCGCACCAAGGTAGAGCAGATTTACATCCAACTAAAAACTAACTAACCCTCTCATTAAGTAAACGCACCATTTCCGGCACTAAAGTATGAAGCCATTGGTGCGTATTCCAGTCTATTTCCTTATATTTCATTAAAAATCAACAGTTAAAATAAATAGCACATTTGACACATTGAATAATAAGTAATCAATACTAATATTATTTAACTAGAGTTAGTGGCATCACTCCCCATTAACCTACCGATTATTAAAGATTTTGTGTATGAGTAAATAGAGAGGTCAATCATGGAAGTTGATTCTGAACTCGCGTTAGACATTCACGTCCTTACCCGTAATAATTCATACTATAGGGTGATAAAAGACCTACTTTCAGTCTCTATTCCTAGTGCGCAGATCACCCACTCCCAATGCTTTGTTCAAATACCGAAGCTAGAACCTGAAACGGTTATTTTATTTGATATTCAAACAATGCCTTGCCCAAATAGATATGGATTCATCCTACATGAAAGAAACGAGTTTTGGTTAGCAGTCAATGTGAATGACAATACGTCTACTGTATGGCTAGAAAAAGGCTTTTCAGGTCAAGTAGGTCAGCACTTTGAGTTTATATCAAAAGCAATTCTATCGGTTTATCAAGAAGATATATGGTTCCCAAGGGCTGTGTTAAATAAACTCGTGACTTCCTATCAAAGCAATGAACCTAACTATGAATCAGCCTGCGAAAATATAATTAATTACAAAGAGTTAACTAAAAAAGAAAGGGCTACTTGCACATTGATGTTAAAGGGACTGTCAAACTCTCAGATCGCATCTCAGCAACACGTCAGTATCAATACAGTTAAAACTCACTCATCAAACTTGCTTCGTAAATTGAATTTACGATCGAGGTATGAACTCCTTGCTCAGGTAAAAAACTTTAATTAGATCCAAACAACATTGGATCACTATAAAGGTGAGATATGACAAAACTCATTCTAAACTCACCCTATGCAAAAGATATTTTTCACTCTATGTGATGAGGTTTGACTAACCGTTCCCTCTTAGTCTTTAAAAGTGATGCACGGGTATGCATCTTAACTAACGAGGGATTGAACGATGAAAAAACTAATTTTTGCGGCTATTATTTCGTCTGTGGCGTTTGGAGCTTCTGCTGAGAAGTTTAATAAAAAAATTAATTTCAAAAAATTAGAAGCGACCGACTCTTCAAAGATTGTGCTCAAGGGCAAAGTACCAGAGCGCTGCTTGCTTCGTATCAACAAGAGAGCGATGCCTAATAACATTTTAAAGTATGCTAAAAATGCACACGGTTCAGCTTCGAAGGCATCGAACAAACGCGTGGATATCGGTCATCTTAAAGCTTGGTGTAACTATGGTAGTGACTTAAAAATCACTTTCAGAGCAAGAGGTTTGGAAGGGAAAGGGACTCACAATGAAAATGAAATCATTAACTACAAAATTTTCTTAAATAACTCAGAGGTAATGAAAACAACGGGAACTAGGACCTCTGTGAGCAAAAAAGTCGAAAACAACGGTGTCCATCTAAAAAATAAAGTGAAAAAAATGGACCTAGCGGTAAAACCTCAAGGATCTGGTTTTGCTAAGGCAGGTAAATATCGAGACGTAATTCGAGTTCACTTGAAAGCGAAACTCTCAATGTAGGACTTAGTTTTTGGTGGCACAGACATGATTAAGAAAGCTTGGTTCACTGTCGAGCCAAGCCTTTTCAAGGAGAGAGCTATGAAAAAATTTGTGTGTGCACTATTTTCCTTTCTATTAATTACGTTCAATGTCCACAGTTACGAAGTCAGTCCGATGTACTTAGACCTTGAGGATACAGGTAGGTTATCTAGCGGTAACTACACGATAGGTAACGTCGAACAAAAAACCATTGCTGTAGAAGTAAGCGCCTTCAAAGTAGGGTTTATAGCTCAAGAAGAAGTACTGACTCCAGCCGAAGACGAATTTCTTATTCTTCCCCCTCAAGCGCAGATTCCAAGTGCAGCAATACAAAACTTTCGAGTTAAATTCATTCCTAAGGCACCACTTTCAACCACTGCCGTGTATCGAATTGTGTTTAGTCAGCTTGACCTTGACTCAGAGCAAGAAAGCGATGGCTCCTCTGTAAACATGCTCATTGATATATCGACCATAGCATTCGTTTCTCCTAGCGGAGGAAAACCGACACCGAAGGTATCTATAGCGGATAATAAAATTCAGGTGGAAAACCATGGCAACCGAATTCTAGATATGTACGACCTTGCTTTTGAAGTAAAAACCGATAGTGGCAACAAAACTCTTTTTTGGCGAGACATCAAAGAAGATTCAGGTTCTTGGTTAATGCCTGGATCAAAAGCACAATTCAACATTCCGATGAAGGTAAACAAAGCAGCTCAAGTCTCAATTGCTCAGTAACGGAGACAACCTATGTGCCGTTTTCTTTGCGTTCTGGTATTTTTTCTGTCAAGCACGATGACTCTTGCGCAAGAATTCCCATTTCCTTTTCCATTGTTTTGGTCAGAGCAAGAGATCGGTGAAATTACAACACTATCCGATGGTGTTTCAATCAGTGCAGTGAATACCATAGAGTTTGCAGAACTAAGCAAGAACTTTGCCTCAGAAGATACCCGTGAAGCGATTTTAAATACACGTAAGCCCTACCTCTCAATCGATGAACTCAAAGTACTAGGGATCACGTTAACATTTGATCAAGCCCAATTAATTGTGATGGTTAATGTCACTGAATCTGCATCTCGCCAACTCGATATTGCTTTTGGGGAAGAATATGTCCCAGCACAATACTCGGAAAGTGCCTTTTGGTTTTGGCAAAACAATTTTAATGCTTCAGCAACCTACGATTACAATGAAGGTCAGGATCTAGATAACCTTGGTACTTGGTTAGGCGAATGGATTTCATATGGCAATATAGGTGGTTATCATGGCGCGAATTTTGAGTATTCAGTCTTTGTTGCTGGCAGTGAGTTAGAAAGCACTGATTTATATCGCGGCGAAGTAAGACTGTTTTTCGACCGTCCAGAGTACCCATGGAGGGTCACTCTAGGAGATATGACACCACAAAGTCCCGGGCACCTCCCTAGCGTACCGATAGGAGGGGTTGCTTATGAGCGACTTTATCAAGACTTACAACCAACACGAAACATCCAAAATGGTGGCACTCAACCACTAGTACTGAATGAAAGTGCCAACATTGAAATCTATATCAATGACATTTTTTTAACGGAATTTCGGCTGCCTCCAGGCCGTTACAACCTAGATGATTTGCCACTATCTTCAGGTACTAATGATATTCGAATAGAGGTCGACTACCAATCAGGAAAGAAAGACACCATCGTCTACAGCCAATTTTTTAATTCTCGACTTTTGCGCGCTGGCATTTCAGATTTTGGCTTCTATACCGGATTACTTTCTATAATTGAAGACAACAAATTTGATTATGATACTAGTGAGTACATAGCTTCTGGTTTTTATGAATATGGTATAAACGATCATTTTACCGTTGGCTTGAACGGTCTTGGTCATCCAGAGGGGCAGCAACTTGGCCTCATTACTACGCTAGGTACTTCACTAGGCAACTTAGGAGTGAGAGCATCTGCTGTTAACAATAAACCGAATAATCAGGCAGGTGGTATTGCCAGTTTAGATTACTCTCACCAAATTTGGGGCACGGACAACTATAGTACGCCGAACCTTCGGCTTGGTTTTGAGTATCAACAAGACTATTTCTCCGTACCTTGGCAGGAAGACGAAGGCTCTACTGGCTATCGCCTGTTTGGCAATTACTTGATCAATCTTTTAACCGACCTCGATCTATCATTATCTGGCGAGTACGATGATTTTGACGAACAAGACATATCTTGGTTGGCAAGTAGCGAGTTTATATGGCGCTATGATGATTGGAACATCAACTTAGGTGTCGAACACGAAGACAACCCGAATCAAAACATAGATGAAACTCGCTTCTTAGTGTCTGTCGAATGGGATTGGAGTTCTATTGATGGACTGTATAGTGCCAACGCTAGCTATTCAAATGAGCCTGATACATATAGAGCTCAATTCCAAAGAAACTATGATGACTACGTAGGTAGTTACGGCTATGGTGCGACTGTTGAAGGAAATAATGAGTCGACAACTGGACGACTAGAAGGCAACTATGTAGGCAATAGGTTCCTAGTCGACACGGAGTACAATTACACACACTTTGATGACAACAGCTCAAATCAAAGCATTGCTCTTCGAACAAGTACTGGATTGACCTTGGCTGATGGGCATTTAGCGATATCACGTCCATTAACAGGACCAGTAGCGCTAGTGAACATACATGAATCGTTAGATGCGGATGTTGAAATCAATGCGTTTGCTCAAGATCCACCAGAAGCGATTTCAACACCAAGTATTAGTAATGCCATTGGATTATCAACGGGTCATATTACCTCCAGTACTTTCGTTACTGCCCCAGACGCCCCACCAGGATACAACATTGGAGAATATCAACGCACGATTGTTCCTGGATCCTCAACTGGACATCTAATACAAATCGGCTCGATGGCATCTAAAACCGTCATTGGTTCGATAGTCTCTAGCGTATCAGGCAAGCCCATAGAGCTAGCTACAGGTACATTAAGCGGAAATGGTACAAATTATCAGATATTTACAAATAGATCCGGAAGGTTTGTCGTTGAAGGCATAGCGCCCGGTAACTACTTGTTAAAAATTTATAATTTAGGTAGTTCAGGTGTATCCATTTCAATCCCTGACGTGAAAGATAATTTAATTTATCTTCCAGCACTAACATATGAAGAGGGTTAACTGATGAGAACACGATACAGATACCTCATACTCTTCCTTCTTTTTCCTATGCTCGCTCTAGCAGAGTGCAAAGGGAAATGGTCGGTAGATATCGATAAAAATAATATCCAATTTAATCAGGATTTAAGCGCAAATATTCCTGTTTATATTCAACTATCAAAAGGACTCCAGCAATGCAACCCAAGGTTAGCTTTTGTAACTCTGGATAATAAGAAAGAGGGAGTCCTAAAAAGCAGAGCATCAAATTTAGAAACTCAGTTGTTAGATAAAAACTTTAGGCATCTTCGTTATACACCACAATTTGGCTTTGGATTACCATTAGAAAATAGTCCAGTAACACGAATGTGGATAAAAGTTCCAAAAGCAAAACTAGCCAATGCTGGTCATTATTCCGCTCAGTTAGACACAAAATTAGTCTTAGACAATGATACTAAGCGTCTAAGAAAAACCGTTAAGCTGAACATCCCTGCATTTGTATCATTGACGGCCTCAACGGGTTCAAGCTCTTTGAGGGGAATGGGATCAAACGCATACACCCTCGCGTTGGGAGTGATAGAGAGTCATAAAAAATACCGAGCAGAGTTAAGTCTAGTATCTAACTCCAACGTCAAAGTGAAGGTGAAACAAAAGTATGGGGCACTCACAAACAAATCATCAAAAGAGTTGAGAATCCCCTACACTTTTCGCATCAATAATGTAATGGCTAGTAATAACTCTACTTTCTCTTTTTCAAATAAAGATGGAGTGAAATACTGGGGAATACCGTTTGAGGTGAAGATTGGCAACGCGGATTTCGCAAACGCAGGCAAATATCAAGATACGATAACGGTTGAAGTCAAAGCTATGCCATAGAGACTTGTGATGAAGAAATCTACGGTTTGGTGAGTGGGTAAGGGAAAACACCCTCAGATTTTCATGCACAATACATGCTAATTTACCACTATCAAACGAGGAGAAACTGATGCATTCTCTGAAAATTAAATGTTTAGAGAAGCACTTAAGATAGAAGAGAAATATTTGTTTAGTTGATAATAAAAAGCCCCGCAAGCTTTCACTTGCGGGGCTTTTTTAGTTACTTGAGAAAAGGGCTAATTACTTACCAGCTTCTTTTTCTGCTTTAACTTTTGCAATCACTTCGTCAGCAACGTTAGTTGGACATGGTGCGTATTGTGCGAATTCCATAGAGAATTGGCCACGACCAGAAGTGATAGTACGTAGGTGACCGATGTAGCCGAACATCTCAGAAAGAGGTACGTCAGCTTTAATACGAACACCAGTTACACCAGCTTGTTGATCTTTGATCATGCCACGACGACGGTTAAGGTCACCGATAACATCACCAACGTGATCGTCTGGAGTGAACACGTCAACGTTCATGATTGGCTCAAGAAGTTGTGCGCCAGCTTTAGGCATAGATTGACGGAATGCGCCTTTCGCTGCGATTTCAAATGCGATAGCAGATGAATCGACTGCGTGGAAACCACCATCGAACAGTTCAACTTCAACGTCTAGAGTTGGGAAGCCAGCTAGTACGCCGTTTTCCATCATAGATGCGAAGCCTTTCTCAACTGCAGGCCAGAATTCTTTAGGAACGTTACCGCCCACAACTACAGAGTTGAACTTGAAGCCAGAACCTGCTTCGCCTGGTTTGATACGGTAATCGATCTTACCGAATTGACCAGAACCACCAGATTGCTTCTTGTGCGTGTAGCTATCTTCAATTGCTTGAGTGATAGTTTCACGGTAAGCAACTTGAGGAGCACCTACAGTTAGGTCAACGCCGTATGTACGCTTAAGGATATCTACCTTGATGTCTAGGTGAAGTTCACCCATACCTTTCAGGATAGTTTCGCCAGTCTCTTCGTCAGTCTCAACTTGGAAAGATGGATCTTCTGCAACCATTTTACCGATCGCGATACCCATTTTCTCAGAACCGCCTTTATCTTTTGGAGATACAGCGATTGAGATTACTGGAGTTGGGAATACCATTGGCTCAAGCGTTACTTGGTGCTTAGGATCACATAGAGTGTGACCAGTTTGCACGTTCTTCATACCAACGATCGCAATGATGTCACCAGCTTGTGCGCTAGTTAGTTCGTTACGGTCATCAGCTTGCATCTCAACCATACGGCCAACACGTTCTGTTTTGCCAGTGAATGAGTTAAGAATCGTGTCACCTTTGTTCAGTTTACCAGAGTAAATACGAACGAAAGTTAGAGCACCGAAGCGGTCATCCATGATTTTGAATGCAAGCGCTTTGAAAGTTTCATCTGTAGAAACGATAGCGTGTTCGCCAGTTTCTTCGCCGTTCTCATCCATTAGAGGCTGAGGATCAACTTCAGTTGGTGCTGGTAGGTAATCTACTACAGCATCAAGGATAAGTTGCATACCTTTGTTCTTGAACGCAGAACCACAGAACGTTGGGAAGAATGCGATATCACGAGTACCTTTACGGATACAACGCTTGATGTCTTCGATAGAAGGCTCTTCACCTTCCATGTAAGCTTCCATTAGGTCATCGTCTTGCTCTACAGCAGTTTCGATTAGCTCTTCACGGTATTGCTCAACGTCATCAACCATGTCCGCAGGAACATCAGTGATTTCGTAGTTTTCAGGAAGACCAGTGTCATCCCAAACGTATGCTTTACGGCTTAGTAGGTCTACAACACCAACGAATT
The DNA here is from genome assembly GCF_002875705.1 of Vibrio sp. 10N.261.45.E2. Taxonomy (GTDB): domain Bacteria; phylum Pseudomonadota; class Gammaproteobacteria; order Enterobacterales; family Vibrionaceae; genus Vibrio. Next base: position 192,310 of record NZ_MCZZ01000111.1, on the reverse strand, counting down.
CGTCTTCACGACCGATTGGTAGAACCATAACTAGAGGAGTAGCACCTAGAACGTTTTTAACTTGGTCAACAACGTTGTAGAAATCTGCACCCATACGGTCTAGTTTGTTAACGAAGATCAGACGAGATACTTCTGATTCGTTAGCGTAGCGCCAGTTAGTTTCTGATTGAGGTTCAACACCACCAGAACCACAGAATACACCGATACCGCCATCAAGAACTTTAAGAGAACGGTATACTTCAACTGTGAAGTCAACGTGTCCAGGAGTATCGATAACGTTTAGACGGTGATCGTTCCAAAAACAGCTTACAGCTGCTGATTGGATAGTAATACCGCGCTCAGCTTCCTGTTCCATGAAGTCAGTCGTTGATTCGCCATCATGTACTTCACCAGTCTTGTGGATTTGACCAGTTAGCTTAAGGATACGCTCAGTGGTAGTTGTTTTACCCGCATCAACGTGCGCGAAAATACCAATGTTTCTGTATTTCGATAAATCTGCCATTGTCTTACTCTGTTAATAGGATATAAAATGCGCGCAGAGTATATCACAATCTGTGAAGACTGATAGCTTTGCATGCATTTGGGACTAAAAAACTTTGCCTTTTTCTAACATATAGAAAAAGGCAATCTATGAAAACAATCTAAGTGACTGTTTAGTTTAGTGCTAACTTAGGGCGAATATCATGCTCAAGTTAGACTGAATTTCTGCTGTATAGAGTAGCTGAAGTGAGCTCAATTACAACTCATCAAAAGCATTAATTGCTTCCGATAATTTTTTCACGCCGTGGATCTGCATTCCAGGAATGCCACCTTTAGGCATGTTTGCTGCCGGTACGATCGCTTTCTTAAAGCCGTGTTTAAATGCCTCATTCAGACGCTCTTGTCCACTTGGTACCGGTCGAATCTCACCCGCTAGGCCTACTTCTCCAAATACCACCACATCTTTTGGCAATGCGCGATCTCTGAAACTTGAAAGTAGAGCCATCACCAACGCAAGATCAGCACTGGTTTCGGTTACTTTAACACCACCGACGACATTCACAAACACATCTTGGTCAGCCATTTGTAAGCCGCCGTGTTTATGCAGCACCGCCAATAACAACGAAAGCCTATTTTGCTCTAGGCCGACAGCGACACGACGTGGGTTCGCCAGCTGTGAATAATCCACCAGCGCTTGAATTTCGACAAGAAGTGGACGAGTCCCTTCCCACACTACCATAACCGAACTGCCCGAGGTTTCTTCTTCACCACGAGACAAGAAGATAGCCGATGGGTTACTGACTTCTTTGAGCCCTTGGCCAGTCATCGCAAATACACCCAGTTCATTCACTGCACCAAAACGGTTTTTGTGGCTACGCAGTGTTCTAAAGCGGCTATCGGTTCCGCCATCCAATAGAACTGAACAGTCAATGATGTGCTCAAGCACTTTTGGCCCCGCTAAAGTGCCGTCTTTAGTTACGTGTCCAACTAAGAACACGGCAACGTTATTCTGTTTTGCGTAGCGCGTTAATGCGGTTGCCGATTCACGAACCTGTGCAACACTGCCCGGAGAGGATTGAACATCCGCAACGTGCATAACTTGGATCGAGTCGATAACCATGATCTTAGGTTGTTCTTTTTCGGCAACCTGACAGATCTTATCCACGTTGGTTTCTGAGAGCATCTTTAGGTGCTCTTTCGGTAATCCAAGTCGAGAGGCGCGCATTGCAACCTGCTGTAGAGATTCTTCTCCTGTGACATAAAGAGTCGGTAGTTGAGAAGAAAGCAGACACATGGTCTGTAACAATAACGTTGATTTGCCCGCACCTGGGTTACCACCAATCAGGATCGCAGCACCTGGTACCACACCACCACCAAGTACCCGGTCGAGTTCTTTGAAACCACTGCTAAAGCGTGGCACTTCTTGCAAGTCGATTTCCGACAGTGTTTGAACTGAAGACTCGGTTGCACCACCAGCATAACCACTCAATCGTTCATTGCGCGCGACCTGAGGTGAAGCGGCTAACCTAACTTCTGTAATCGTGTTCCAAGCACCACATGCGTTGCACTGCCCCTGCCAACGTGGAAAGTCAGCACCACAGTCATTACACACATAAGCTCGTTTTGCCTTAGCCATAAAACCTCAATTATTTACTCAGTTACACAATGATGTTGTCAATTTGTGACTTATTTGACCGTACGGATAAAAATAAACGTTGCAGTCATACCACTTATACTTAAAGATCGATTTAAACTAGCCGATAACATAAATGCACCGTCCATTCTAACAAGAAAAGTATGCAGCAATCTGAAATTCTATCTGTAGCAGAACGTCTTATCCCGGCCTACCACGCCGAAGATTTCGAATTCCTTCTTTCTCAAATGACAGAAGGCGAATCTCCGTCTCTAAAACTGCTGGTTAAAATGGAACTGAATCGTATCATGGCTCCGTGTACAAAGAGCATTGATTTACGCGGGCGCATTGATACTGAATGTCGTCAGTTCACGTTAGACGGCCGTAAACACTGGCTCGATGATATTGCCTTAAACGCGTATCAACGTGGTACTAAAAAGTTTAAAGGTTACACAGAAGGCGCATGGGAGTTAGTTATGACTCCACGCACTCAACCACTGAGTGTTGTGAAAACCTCTTCTCAAGGTAACCACGACATTACTAGCGCCAATAGCCCGTATGAAGCGGAAGCTATTAACCTAGGTTACGACCTAAAACGTCAAGAGAACAGACTCAAGATTAGCTCGCAGGTTGAGATCACAACATCAAAAGGGCAAAGCCTACACGGTGTCACCGTTGATATCTCCCCATCGGGTGCAAAGTTCAAGGTGCCGAGTGCCTTTCGATACAACCTTGGCGAGATCATCAGCGTAAAGTTCACAGAGCTTGTCGAGAAATCCCAAGAGAACGATGTTAACCAAGCGATTGAATTTCGCGTTTTGGGTATCGACGAATCTTACGAGAACAACGCAGTCAAATTCCTAAGAACCATCAAGGTAAGCGACAACAATATTGTGGCTCGCTTGCTCGATGAGTCTTTAAATAGTACCAGTAAGAAAACCAGCCATGAGAATCAAGATAGGATCATTCGAACTCGTACTCGAGGAATCGAACACACCTATCTAAAGCATACTTGTAATCTTCCCCTGTTCTTCAGCGGTAGCGAACTCAAGCTTGCCCTATTGACTGATAACAACCATCCGTTATGGCAATACTGGCACGACGAGCGAAACCAACAAGCTCTGGGAACTCTGTTCAACGAGCAGCGTATGAACTTATTGGTTAAACCTGGCGTGAAGGGAACCAGTAACGTTATCTACTCATTTACCCATGAACACCAAAACAAGACCTTGTTCTATTCAATGATGCTCCCTGAAGCCTCTCGTGAACAAAGACAGCTGTTTTGGCATATCGGCGGTAAGCGTAAAAGTTGGAAGGCGTTCAAGTTCTCAGTATTCGAGCTTTCAGACACAGAGCGACAAGCCTTAGCGACACACTCAGACACACTGGCGCAAAGCTCAGCTCAGTTGACGCATTGCGGTATCTTACAAGAGATCGGCGATCACGAAAGCGCAGCAGACTATCTATTGAGTGAAAAGCCACGTATTCCAAGCAGTGAACTGAACCGCTTCCGTCACCCGCGTACGGTTGTCGGCAATATTAAAAGTATCTACTTTGACTCGTCGACTCGTCGTAAAGAGCCGAGATACCAATTTAAATCTCCGTTGCAATTAACATCACAAGATGGCGCAGCCGCAAACGGGCACACCTTAGATATCTCAAAGCGTGGACTGAGCATTAGCCTTGAGCACCCAATGGTACTCAAGATTAATGACCCGGTATTAGTGAACTTCAATGAACTGCAGCTCTATGACAAAAACCTACCACTGAGCACTGTGCCTTACCATGTAATTCGAGTGAGCCCCAATGGCCGTAAAGTGCAGCTGGTTATTGCCGAGAACGCTAAAACAATGCGTACCATCGCTTTCCTTAATGGGCTTATCGATCAAAACCAAAGTAAGCTGATTAGGAAAAAAGAGATACTGCCAACACATTCGCTGCTCGAATCTCTGCACAACATTTTGTTGAGCAAGATGGTCAGTAACCCAATATTCATTGATAAGCCAAGTTCAACACTGCGTTGTAAGATCATTGGTGTAAATTTCCCACTGAATAAGCATCTAACGTTACTCGCTAAGCTTGGCCACAACCAAAAGTTCTCACTCGAACCTATTTTCAAAGGGCACACTAACTCACTGTTGGCTGAACCATTGAAAAGAATTGAAGGTGCAGAGCCTAAACACCATGACGTGTACATTGCTGCGGTTAAGTTTGGCGACAAGATCCAATCAGTACACACTAAGTTGGTTAAAGACTTCGCCTCAGCAAAGGAACGCATCTTATTTATTAAGAAAGCACAGCACTTAGGTGACGTGTATGTATTGCGAGTAACTACTGCACCTATCTTTAATCCACTAACGAGTTTATTCCAGTCGGATTTAGAAGAGCTTTCACGCATCAGCATGCACCAAGCTAAGAAGCTAGAAAATGAGGTTACTGCGTTTATCGGTTACGGTGAAATTGAAGATATTACCGATGAAGTGTTGATTCGATTGGAGCTTACTCGTTAGATCTGCATCAATGTACCAGATCTGAAAATAGAAAAAGCAGGCTCATCACCTGCTTTTTTTGTATCTGAGCTCTACTATAATTTGCGACTAATAGAGCTTATTAAGCAACGCTAAGGTTTCGCTTGCCAGCTGATCTTCTGTTGCTTAGCTAATACACCCGACAAGATACACAGCACCCCGCCTAAACCTGCGTAACGCACAGCGGTTTGAGCTTGTTGCTTTACTTTTGGTTTCGCGTGGTAAGCAATGCCTAAACCTGCAGAGCCCATCATCACCAAGTCATTAGCACCATCGCCAACGGCAACGGTATTGTGCAGTTCCAATTCGTACTCTTCAGCTAACTCTACCAAGATATCCGCTTTAGTCTGCGCCGAAACCACATCCCCTAGGACTTCACCCGTCAACTTACCATTGATGATCTCAAGCGTATTTGACTGAGCGTGGTCTAGATCCAGGGTATCTTTCAGGTAGTCAGAGAAGTAAGTAAAGCCGCCTGATGCAATCGCTGTTTTCCAACCAAGCTTATTCAGAGTATTCACCAGCCCGACCAAGTCTGGCATGAATGGCAATGATTGACGCACTTGCTCTAATATCGACTCATCCGCACCTTTCAGTGCTCCTACTCGTTGACGTAGGCTTTGTTCAAAATCGAGTTCACCTTGCATTGCTCGCTCTGTTATTTCAGAGACTAACTCACCGACTCCAGCCAGCTTGGCAATTTCATCAATGCATTCAATCTGAATCGCAGTGGAATCCATATCCATTACAATCAAACCTGGCTTAGATAAGTCTGGGACCTCGCTAAGGCAAGCATAATCAAGCTTTAGCGCTTGGAGGATTTCTTCATGTGCTGGTGTTAGGTTGCCTGACATCAGCGCCACTTCATAATGCCCAACCTTCCACGTATCGAGGATGGTGTTGTAAGTGCCAGTGAAAAAGTCGATGTCATCGAAAGATTGTGGAGATAGGTACTCACCAAACACAATCCAATTAGCTTTGGATTTAGCGAGTTGAGAAGCAAAACGAGTCTCGGGGAGTCGAGTTAATAATGTGGTATGCCTTTTTATCGGCAGATATTTCTGAGCGTCCATGTGTATGATTCCTAATTAACTATGCTAAACGTTAACCTATTGCAATTTGAAAACGCAAGTCTCAATATGTCTTAATCATAACATTTGTTTATTTCAGGCTTCGTGAAACATGAATGAATCATTGTTCTCAATACGTAACGCTTTACGAATGCTAGCCCTCATTTTGTTGGCTACCATGTTCGTTGTAACGATTAAAAATACAGTCGTGATCAGTAAAGGTAACGAGAAGATCCAAGCGAAACAGCTGGAAACTCTTACCAAGCTGCTTATCTCTCAGGCATCACTTTCAGCCAGCAAGATGATCACGCAACAAGACCAAGAACGACTGCTTGATCTCACTAATCAGCTATCTCAAGATCGACTGGTGTTCGATACCACCATCTATGATGCAGAGGGTATTCGACTGGCTTCGAGTGAAAAAGCCCTTTCGGTACGCGAGGTTCTTGGCTTAGATACACCACTTTCAACAGCAAGTATCGGCAGACAACAATTGGTTGAACCGATTTATTCACCAGAGAAAACGATCATTGGTTTTATTCGAGTGACTTTTGAAACCGGTAAAATGACGGCGATTTCTGATCACCACTACCGCAAAAGTGATCGCTACATGATTGGTATGGTGTTGATGGGGTTTGTGAGTGGCGTGTTGTTCATCATGCTGATCCGCAGAAGACCAACCAAGTCTGGTGAGAACTTACTGTTGAAAAATGTAAGCTCATAATGAGCTAATTCAGAAATACAATAAAAAGCCCCGATGCTCAGGCAGCAACGGGGCTTTTTGTTATCTGTTAACTTATCAAGCTAAGACAATTTAATATTATTCTTGGTCACCAAGAAGCACTGAATCTAGTGCGATAACCATCATGTCATTGAAAGTCGTTTGACGTTCATCTGATGTGGTTTGCTCACCCGTTTTGATGTGATCAGAAACAGTACAAATCGTTAGAGCTTTTGCGCCGTATTCAGCACATACACCATAGATGCCTGCCGCTTCCATCTCTACGCCAACAATGCCGTACTTGTCCATCACTTCGAACATCTCTGGATCTGGCGTATAGAACAGCTCAGCAGAGAATAGGTTACCGACTTTTACATCAACACCGCGAGCTTTGGCTGCATCTTCTGCCGCACGTACCATTTTGTAGTCTGCGATAGCTGCGAAGTCGTGACCTTTAAAGCGAATACGGTTCACTTTAGAGTCGGTACATGCGCCCATGCCAATAACCACATCGCGCACTTTGATATCTTCGCTCACTGCACCACAACTACCAACACGAATGATCTTTTTCACACCAAAGTCTTTGATCAGCTCAGTCGCATAAATAGAACAAGATGGAATGCCCATACCATGTCCCATTACCGAAACCTTACGACCTTTGTAAGTACCGGTGTAACCAAACATGTTACGAACGTCGCACACTTGAACCACTTCTTCTAAGAAGGTTTCAGCGATGTATTTAGCACGTAGCGGGTCACCTGGCATGAGAACTACGTCAGCGAAATCACCCATTTCAGCATTAATATGTGGAGTAGCCATTGAAAATATCCTTAATCTCAAAACAAAAAAGAAGAGAGAGGTTTCCCTCTCTCTTAGTTAACTATTATAGGAAGCTTGTACCGTGTCCCATTGGCGATGTACCAAAGTATGACGCCAAGCTTTGGCCGATATCTGCAAACGTATCACGACGGCCTAGAGAACCGGCTGGGACCTTCTGGCCGTAAACAATCACAGGGATGTGCTCACGAGTATGATCTGTACCTGGCCATGTTGGGTCGCAACCGTGGTCAGCCGTTAGGATAAGCACATCATCTTCTTTCATCATATCGATGATTTCATTGATGCGACCATCGAAGTACTCAAGTGCCGCTGCGTAACCCGCAACATCACGGCGGTGACCGTAAGCTGAGTCGAAGTCTACGAAGTTAGTGAACACGATAGTGTTGTCGCCCGCTTCATTGATCGCTTCTTTAGTCGCTTCAAATAGCGCAGGGATACCTGTTGCTTTGGTTTTCTGAGTGATACCACAACCTGCGTAGATATCAGAGATCTTACCGATAGAGTGAACGTTACCGCCCTTCTCATCAGCAAGTTTCTGTAGGATAGTTGCCGCTGGTGGCTCAACAGAAAGATCACGACGGTTACCAGTACGCTCAAATTGACCTTTACCTGGGCCAACGAACGGGCGCGCGATAACGCGACCAATGTTGTAGTCTTCTAGCTCTTCACGAGCAATCTGACAAAGGTCTAATAGGTTTTGTAGGCCGAATGTCTCTTCGTGACAAGCGATCTGGAAAACAGAATCTGCAGAAGTATAGAAGATTGGTAGGCCAGTCTTCATGTGCTCTTCACCTAGGTTGTCTAGGATTTCAGTGCCCGATGAGTGGCAGTTACCCAAGAAACCAGAAAGACCAGCACGCTCAAGAATGCGGTCAGTCAGCTCTTTAGGGAAGCTGTTCTCTTTGTCGGTGAAGTAGCCCCAGTCAAACAGTACAGGAACACCTGCGATTTCCCAGTGACCTGATGGTGTGTCTTTACCAGAAGACAGTTCAGCAGCGTGACCGTAAGCGCCAATGATTTCAGCGTCTGCATCCATACCAGGAGCAAAACGACCTGTAGACTCTTTGTGAGCCATAGCTAGACCTAGCTTAGACAGGTTTGGCAGCTTCAGTGGGCCTTGACGATCTGCATTGTCTGCAAGACCTTGGTCACAATGATCTGCGATGTGACCCATAGTGTCAGAACCTACATCACCGAATTTGTCCGCATCCGCTGTTTCACCGATACCGAATGAATCTAAAACTAAAATAAATGCTCTTTTCATTTTCTTCACCAACTTATTGCTCTTTGCACCAGAACTCTGTTTATCGGCATACACTAGGTATGCCGATACCTGTTATTTACACGTCTTCAGAACGAATCTGACGGTAAACGTCTGGCGTTGCTGTATATTCTCCGCCCACAGTGATTGCATTTTGTAATGCTGTTGCAGCTTCTTGCCACTGTTGTTCGTTGCGAGCATGAATCATTGCTAATGGTTTCTCTTCATTTGCCACTTCGCCAAGGCGAATGAAGTGATCAAAACCGACTGCGTAATCAATGCTGTCAGTTGCTACGCGGCGACCACCGCCCATGCCAACCACAGCCATACCAATTGCACGAGTATCCATTGCTGATACCACACCGCTTTCTAGCGCGTACACTGGCTTAACAATTTCTGCTTTTTCTAGGTAGTTATCGTAGTTCGTTACGAAGTCTGCTGGGCCACCAAGGCCCGCTACCATTTTACCGAAGCACTCTGCTGCTTTACCGTTATCCAGTACAGCCATCAGTTTTTCACGCGCTTCATCTGAATCTTTAGCCAGGTTACCCAACACCAACATTTCAGCACACGATGCTAGAGTGATCTCTAACAAACGTGGGTTACGGTATTCACCCGTTAGGAACTGAACCGCTTCACGAACTTCTACTGCGTTACCCGCTGAAGAAGCCAGAACTTGGTTCATGTCCGTTAGGATTGCTGTTGTCTTAGTACCTGCACCGTTTGCTACAGCAACGATAGATTTCGCTAGCTCTTCAGAGGCTTCGTAAGTCGGCATGAATGCGCCTGAACCTACTTTGACATCCATCACTAGAGAATCAAGGCCAGCAGCCAGTTTCTTAGATAGGATTGAAGCTGTGATTAGCGAGATGTTGTCTACTGTCGCTGTGATATCACGAGTCGCGTAAACACGCTTATCAGCCGGAGCTAAATCGCCTGTTTGACCGATGATCGCAACACCAGCATCTTTAGTTACTTCACCGAACACATCGTTGGTTGGTGTAATGTTGTAACCAGGGATAGATTCCAGCTTATCTAGCGTACCACCGGTATGACCTAAGCCACGACCAGAGATCATTGGAACGAAACCGCCACATGCTGCCACCATAGGGCCAAGCATCAGAGAAGTTACGTCACCAACACCACCAGTCGAGTGTTTATCAACGATTGGGCCATCAAAGTTCATGTGGCTCCAGTCAATCACCATGCCTGAGTCACGCATTGCACACGTTAGTGCGATACGCTCTGGCATTGTCATTTCATTAAAAAAGATAGCCATTGCAAATGCTGCAATTTGGCCTTCAGAAACCGTGTTTTTAGCCACGCCTTGAATGAAGAAGTTAATTTCTTCGGTGGTCAGTACTTCGTTATCACGTTTTCTGCGAATAATTTCTTGAGGTAGATACATTAGTGCCTCCCAAACTCTAGTGAGTATGGTTTGTAGGGAAAGAGGTAATATGGAGTGACTTAATGCCACTCCATCAAACAGACTAAATCTTGTTACACCCGATTGGGATATTAGTATGCTGCTGGATCAGCAGTTTGGTCTGTCACTTCTAATGTATTAAGAAGGTTAGTTAATAGGCTTGAAGCACCAAAACGGTAGTGCATGTTGTCTGCCCACTCAGCGCCTAGTAGCTCATCAGCCATTGCTAGGTACAGTGCTGCATCTTCAGCAGTACGTACGCCACCAGCTGGTTTGAAACCAACTGTTTTAGCAACGCCCATGTCACGAATAACTTCAAGCATCATGCGTGCGTACTCTGGAGTCGCGTTTACTGGCACTTTACCTGTTGAAGTTTTGATGAAATCTGCACCCGCTTCGATACAGATTTGAGAAGCTTTCTTGATCAGTGCTTCTTCTTTAAGCTCACCTGTTTCGATGATCACTTTAAGCGTGATATCACCACAAGCTGCTTTACACTGTTTAACTAGCTCAAAGCCAACTTCTTCGTTGCCAGCGATTAGAGCGCGGTATGGGAATACTACGTCAACTTCATCTGCGCCGTACGCTACTGCTGCTTTTGTTTCTGCAACCGCAATTTCGATGTCGTCATTACCATGAGGGAAGTTAGTTACAGTCGCAATGCGTACTTCTGGAGTACCTTGCTCACGCAACGCTTTCTTAGCTGCTGGGATAAAGCGAGGGTAAATACAGATTGCAGCGGTGTTGCCTACTGCAGTCTTCGCGTCATGACAAAGTGCCACTACTTTTTCAGTAGTGTCGTCGTCATTTAACGTAGTTAGGTCCATAAGTTTAAGTGCACGTAGAGCTGCTGCTTTTAAATCGCTCATTTCTATCTCCGATCAATATATTCAAATAGTTAACTACTTCGCCCTCCATCCAGTATAGATGGATATTTTAGTAATGCTCAGTAGTCACAAATGAACGGACTTGGTTCCCTGAAGACTTGATAACTTTCGCTACCAATTGCAATCCTTGTCACCGCACAGTACCAGTTTGGTCTATGGCACAACAAATCAGTCATGTTGTGTCTAACATCTATAGCGTATCGCTAATTTTGGCTTAATCCCAGAAGAATAACGTTCGAGTTGGTTTCGAGGTTACTTTCTTGCCAACAGAGACATCCTATCCCTTTAGCTTATACATTATAGGTATCCATCAATAAATTGTAGTGCTCCTTAGAACGCAAACGGTTTGTATCTCAAAAAAACATTCTAGCCCCATTACCGACTTCAAGCTGATACTTATGCTCGAGCCAAAGAATCACTAGGCCTAAAAACAAAAAAGCCCCGCAGCAATTTCTTGCTACGGGGCGATATTATTATGGCGTCTATATATCTAAATCTACTTAATTAGAAAGATAGGAAGAAGCCAGCAATTGTTGCTGCCATCAGGTTAGATAGAGTACCAGCAATTACCGCTTTAACACCCATACGTGCGATGTCGTGGCGACGGCTTGGTGCAATACCACCTAGACCACCTAGAAGAATCGCAATAGAAGAAAGGTTTGCGAAACCACATAGTGCGAATGCGATGATAGCTTGAGTCTTCTCAGACATCACTTGACCAGTTGCTGCAACAACTTGAGCGTTTTCACCAACGTATGGTACGAAGTTTAGGTATGCAACGAATTCGTTAACAACTGTCTTCTGACCAATGAAAGAACCAGCGATAGTTGCTTCTTCCCATGGAACACCAATGATGAATGCTAGCGGTGCGAAGATCCAACCTAGAAGCAATTCTAGAGTTAGGTTTTCCATACCAACCCAACCACCGATGCCACCTAGGATACCGTTGATTAGAGCAATTAGACCGATGAATGCTAGTAGCATTGCACCAACGTTAAGTGCTAGTTGTAGACCAACTGATGCGCCACCTGCTGCTGCGTCGATAACGTTAGCTGGTTTGTCATCGCCACCGTCCATTTCGTCAGCGATGTTGTCGTCTGGCGTATCTGTTTCAGGCTTGATGATTTTAGCGAATAGTAGACCACCAGGTGCTGCCATGAATGACGCTGCAACTAGGTACTCTAGAGGTACACCCATAGATGCGTAACCTGCTAGTACACCACCAGCTACAGAAGCCAAACCACCACACATTACTGCGAATAGTTCAGAGTTAGTCATTTTAGGAACAAATGGACGAACAACTAGAGGTGCTTCAGTTTGACCAACGAAGATGTTTGCTGCTGCAGACATAGACTCGGCGCGAGAAGTACCTAGAGCTTTCTGAAGACCACCACCAAGAACTTTGATTACAATTTGCATAACACCAATGTAGTAAAGTACAGAGATAAGAGCAGAGAAGAAAATCAGAGTTGGTAGTACTTGGAAAGCAAAGATGAAACCGATACCGTCAACTGAGAAGTTAACTAGGCTGCCGAATAGGAAACCAGTACCGTCTTTACCGTAGTCGATCACGTTTGCTACACCAGCAGAGAAACCTGCAAGTAGATCACGCCCCCAAGGGATGTAAAGTACGAATGCACCAAGTGCGAATTGGATAGCGAAAGCGCCACCCACTGTTCTTAGATTAATAGCTTTGCGGTTGTCAGATAGTAGTACTGCGATTGCGATCAGTGCAACCATTCCGACTAGGCTCATAAACAGGCTCATAGTTTATGACTTCCTTATTAGTTATTTATTGGCGTGTTACAAAATGGGGCTATAAAGCGGGGGCAATTATACTCATGCGACCACTAATAAAGTAATGCCGTCCTCACACTTTCGTAGAAGATTCATGTACCATTCACACGCAAATGTGAGCCAAATCACAAGCCCAGTGCAATTTACGCAAACGATAAACAAAAACCTTCGATTTTATTCACATATACCGAATGCGCGATGGCTATTTTGCCAAATTTGCGCTGCAATCGATTGCTTTGGCTCTTTTCTAAGCAAAAAAAGTTCATTTAAGATCGTAACTAAATATTTGGAATGATTAACATTTCCTTGGTTTCCATACATGGGCATGTCTGGTGCATCGGTTTCCAATACTAAGCTTTCAAGGGGCAATTTTGCGATGGTTGTGCGTGTTTTTTGCGCTCTTGGGTAAGTTATCGTTCCACCGACACCAATATAGAAACCGAGCTTAATCCACGCCAAAGCCTGCTGTTCACTCCCTGAAAAACCATGAATCACACCACCTAATGTGAACTTGTGCTGCTTTATTAGCTCAATAAGTCGGTTGTAAGACTTTCTCTCATGGATGATTAAAGGCAGGTCAAACGCCTTCGCAATCTCCATTTGTTGGATAAAAAAGCGCTCTTGTTTCTCTCGTTCAACGTCCACAAAAAAGTCGAGCCCGCACTCTCCTATCGCGACACATTGGCTGTTTTTTGCAGAGAGTAATTGGCGAAGTTCTGAAAATTGCTCGTCATTAGCTTGCTCTAAAAAGTACGGGTGAAAGCCTAATGCATAGTAAATACTGGGATGAGATTGAGCGATTTCATCGAGTTTTTTCCAGTTACTTTGGTCAATAGAAGGAATGATTAACTTCTCTACTTGGGCTTGTTTCGCGTCTTTTAGGTAGCCATCAATGCTCTGCTCAACTGAAATACCGCTGTCAAAGGCGTCAAAGTCCGCGTGGCAATGAGTATCAAATAGCGAAAAATCACTGAACTCTGGTGTCATCTTCCCCACTCTCTGTTTGTTGTTCTTGAGGATCACGACGATGAGGCACACAGCTGCGCTTATTCTCAGGTGTTAAACCCAGCTCTTCACACCACTTATCATATCTTTTAATCCAAGCTTTTATCCAACCCAACATACTTACCTCAAGCCTCGCCTCAACGCTCACAAAAAAAACACATAAAACCGGACATCAAAACTACACATACAAATTAAATTTAAGCTCAACAATTAACCTAAAAACCGCAAAGTATAAATTAAATTTATACATCAACACTAGCTGGCTATATTGTTGAAAACCTCGTCAGCACAAATAATAGACGTACTTGCCAAGGAGGCACTGATAGCAAGACGCCTAATTAAACGACGAGATCCTACATTATGAAAGCATCACTCTTAGCCATTTCAATTTCTAGCGTGTTAGTTGCACCAGCTTTTGCTGCTGCACCTCAAGTTGATGTAGAGCTAGCGAACCAACAAACACTCCAGCTTATTGATGGACAAATGAAAGCTGTTGATGCTTCTGTTCAGTATAAGTTAAACGAACAATACGCGAATGCAACTCCAGGCACGACAGCCACAATCGATGACGTAACTTACGAGAAACAGTCTAACGGTACTTGGGCTGCTGTTGGTGCGGCTTCAGCTGCATTGGTTGCAGGGTTGCTTTCTGGTACTGCAAGCTCTTCTTCAAATGACGAAGCTACTCCAACTATTCCCGCCCTTCCAGACAACGATTTACCAACGACTCCAGGTATCGTTAACCCCATTGAACCAGTTATCGAAAACCCTATCGAAGATGACACAACGATAGATATGCCTGAGCATAATGAGCGCACTGTTTCTGTT